>DQHP01000149.1 GCA_003524435.1 Microbacterium sp. | reverse complement strand
GGCGTCGCCAGGCTCGGGGGGCCAGCCTGCGGGAAAACGGGCTGCGGGAAGAGGGGATTCTGCGCGGCCTGTGGGGCCCCCGCAGTCGGCATCGGGGCCTGCGGTCGTGGCGGAATCTGTGTCGGCCGGGTGCGGGGCGCTTCCGGGGCCAGAGGACTGGTCCGAGCATCCAACATCACCGACTTCGCAACCTTGTCGTGCCAGCCCTGGAAGCGACCTGAACCGTCAAAAAGTGGCGTGAAATAACCAACGACGATCGCGGCAGAGGCGCCAAAGACAACGTTGCGCAGCAGCGTCTTCCAGAACCCTAGCGGCGCGCCAGTCGTCTCTTGGGCAAGCCGAAGCCCCTGAGCACGCATTCCAATCGAGCCTTTGCCGCTCTGCATCAGCGTGTAGACGACGAACCAGCCGAGCATTACGAGCCAGATCAGCGGACCGCCGATTGCGAGCACGCCCAGCGCTCCCTCAAGCCCCGCCATAGCAACGGAGATCGAGAGAATGATACCCAGCACGACGCCGAGCCCGCCCGCGATCACAGCGTCGATGATGTACGCCACCGCACGTCGCGACGTCGGGGCGACTGTGCCGAACGCCAATTGAGTCATGGTGTCTCGCTCTCGGGTGCTGCGGATGTTCTGTTCTTGATGGTGCCAGGTTCTCGGCGAACTCGCGCGGTCGCCGACTCTTTCAGCGATTGGAAACCGTTGGATATCGCCGAACCGCCCAGGAGTGAGCGCACGCTCAATCGCGCCTTCGTGCGCTTCCAGAACCCGACGTTACTCCCGAGTCCGACGACGATCCCGTCGACCTCGTTCCAGAAGGAATCAACCTCTTCTGGGGTGGGTTCGCTGGGCCCGAAGACTTCGGCGTCGGCCCTGTCAGCGAGCGCGGTGACGGTGGGCACGGACAAAGAATCCGCAACCAGCACTGCTTCTTCGCCGCGAGTGGCCCCGGGGGTAAGTCGTGCGCCGTAGTCGACGGCACGGTCGGTGAGTTCGTCCCATCCCCCGGAAATACGGTCAGCTGTGAGGGCGGCGGCACGCCGAGCGCGGCGCCTGGACGCCTTCCACGCACCGATGATGATGAACGGCGACAGCAGCAGGGCGATCACCGCTAGCGAGATGCCACCGATTATCAGGATCGCGACGATGATGGCCGCAATGTTCAGCGACTCATCTTCTGATTCTCGATCGTCGGGAAGCGTCGGCGGCAGATCGACGGGCTCCTGCGGCGGGGGCGGAGGCTGCAAAACCTGTGGCTTCGGGTCGGCGCGTGGTTTAGTGTTCTGGTCGTTCGGCACCTGGTCCTCAGGTGGCGTCGGATCAAATGTCACCCAGCCGAATCCTTCGAAGTTGACCTCGACCCAGGCGTGGATGTTGTCGCCCGTTGCCGTGAACTCTGCGGCGCCCTGCTGCTCTTCAGCAGGATAGAAGCCCATGACGACGCGAGCGGGAATTCCGAGTTCGCCGGCCAGCAGCGTCATCGCGACGGCGTACTGCTCGTCGTCGCCGATCATCTGATCTCCACCAATCAAGGTCGAGATGCGCTCCGAGGTGTGCCCGGCGCGGGAGATGACTTCGCCCTCCAAACCGTGGCTGAAGAAGCCATCCTCAGAAAGGAACGCCTCCAGCGCACGCGCCTGCTCGATGGGTGTTTTCGCTTCAGAAACGGTTTCGGCAGCAAGTGAGGTGAGCTCTTCAGGCACGTTCTCGTTCTTGGGGAGCCGCACCGTCCCGAATGCGGCATCACCAATCTGCTCATCGGTGTGCTCAGCGGGGATCGTCGTCTCGACTTCGTAGCTGTCACCCTTGTGTAGTCCGTTCGTTGCGACGGCAGTGCCGGTGCCCACGCTGTAATACGTGTTGCGCCTGAGCGTTTCTGCGTCATCGCCGTCGAAGGTGAACGCTGACACATCGCCAGCGTTAGGAACCCAGACGTTGTTGTAATCGCCAATCTCGATCTGCAGCGTGACAGGCACGCCCTCAGCATCGGGCGACATGTTCGAGCGAATCGGTGTGAAAGCGCTTGAGGAGCCGGGTCCGCCATCGACGACGTTGATGACCTGTCCGTCGAACTCGTCCATTGACGCGAGGCGGATACGCCCATCTTCAGGAAGACCACGCACCGTGAACAGCGTCTCTTCCGCGTCGTCGCGGACGTGCCCGCGGAACGACTGCAGCGCGCTGGGGTAGTCATGCACGTTGAAGGGGGGAATGATCACGTCTCGCAGCACGTGCCGTGCCGCCGTAGGCGCCGTGAAGGCACTGGTGGCTACGCCAGCACCACCAGCAACAACAAGGACGACGACACCAGAGATGAGCCGGCGCATCCGCATGTGAGTGGCTCGCGAAGGATCGATTTCGCTGACCGACACCGCCGCGTTCTGCGGTGCCCAGATCTGATGCAGTGCGAGCCATGCCATGCTCGCGATCGCGAATACCGTTCCCTGGATGACCGGAACTGCGGGCTCAGGTGTGCCGAGCGCGATGACGACGGCAAGTAGCGCGGCGGCCGGAATCAGAGCCCATGCTGGCCTAGCCAACCGCAAAGCGAGGGATGCTGTGAGCACCGCAACGACCAGCAGCAGTAAGAACGGCACGATGAGGTGCCCGTCGAGTGCAGCCACCGGCGCCACCGTCGTGAGCATCTGCTTCCACGACGTGATGACGCCGACTGCCAGTTGCTGCAGCGTGTCAAACGTCGGAACGAAACCAGCGATTGTCGTGTGCGGCAACGCGAGAGCGCCACCGAAGAGGAAGTAGGCGAGCACCGTGAGCCCGGCGATGATGAGGATCCCCCACTTACGCCATGCCGCCGCTGCCGCGATAGCCATGCCGACAAGCGCGCCGCCGATCGCTGCCGGGAGGTAGCTGGGACCGGCGAAGCTCGGCCAAAAACCGGCAATCGAGACCCCAAGCAGTACCGCCACGGCGCCCAGGTTGAGCCCCCACCGGCGCACAGAGATAGTGGATGCAGTCGCCGAACTCATGCGAGGACCTTCTGAAGTGCGAGAGGAACTTGCTCGAGTGCGCCGACGCTGACCACATCGGCATCAGCTATCCGGCGCAGCACGGGCATCTCCACAGACTCGTCGGCGACGATTGCGATCACACGCGCACCGAACGGAAGTCGAGCACAGGCGCGGCGAAGGCTCTCGTTCGACACTTTGGCGCCGCAGACAAGCACAACAACACTGGCGAGCGGCAACGTGGCAGCGATCACGCCGCTGAGGTCGGTGATATCACCTTCACGCGGCTTGCTGCTTTCGACAGCCGCGAGCGAATCGAGCAGCTGTTTGCCAGTCCCGGCCCTGAGCTCGCGGCCCTGTACGCGCACGTCCACGCGCTGAGAGTCACGGATAGCGCGGAGCCCGACTGATCCGGCAATTGAGATGGCGAGCTCGAAATCCTGATCAGTGGCGTAGTCGCCCGTGGAGCGGGAGAGGCCGATCACAAAGTGCGACCGACGTGTCTCCTCATACTGACGGACCATCATCACGCCCGTGCGTGCCGTCGAGCGCCAGTGCACGTGGCGCAGGTCATCACCAGGCTGGTATTCGTTGAGCGCGTGGAATGAGACGTCATCTCGTGAGAGGTCTGCCGCGGGGAGTCCCTCAAGATCGCGGAGAAATCCGAGCGACTGCCCGTCAAAGAGCACTGTCTTGGGGTGCACGTAGAGGTCGACGGGATCATCTCGGCGATGCGCGCGTTCGAACAGCCCCAGCGGATCACCGCGAACAACACTGACCGGACCAACCTTGACGACGCCGCGACGCTGTGTCGGGATAGCAAACAGTTCTTCGGCGCGCTCGCCCGGTGCCAGTCGCTGGATGCCGAACTCACCGCGGCCACCGCCAACGGGAAGGACGACGCGGGAAGGCAGAATGGCGCGGCTGCTCGGGTTCGAGAGCGTCAAAGCGCCGACGGCTCGTTCGCCGACAACGACTCGGTTGCGCGCCAGATCGAGCGCGACGTCGTATTCGGTGCGACCGATCAGAAAGAGTGCACAGAGGATCAGCGTGACCACGATCACAATGGCGGCCAAGGTCAGCTCAACCCAGCCCAGGCTCTGGCCGACGATCCAAAAGACGACCGCGAGAGCGATAACCACCCACGCCAGCGGACGGATGGCGTCCGTGATCTTCCGCAGACGCGCGCCAATGCGCGCACCAATGACCGCCGCGATGTCACGCCATCCGGCGTCGCGGTCAATCTCCGGTGCGGCGGGCAGCGTCTGCGCCGTCATCAGGCCGCCGTTCGCGCCTGGGGTGCTGCGACGTTCTCGAGCACCCGTGCGATGACGACATCTGCGGTCGCGCCAGCGAATTCTGCCTCTGCATCGAGCAGCAAACGGTGCTGCCAGGCTGGGCGAATAAGCGCTTTGATGTCGTCAGGCAGAACGTAGTGGCGCCCGTGGGCTGCCGCCCACACCTTCGCGAGGCGGATCATCGCAATCGCACCACGCACCGAGACGCCGAGACGCACACCACTGTCGTTACGGGTCGCTTCGGCAAGCTCTGCCACATAACGCAGCACAGCTGGCTCGACGTGGGTAGATGCGCCGAGGTCAGCCATGTCGGCGACAGCGCCGGTCGTGATGATCGCGGTCAGTCCCGCGGACGGGTTGCGATCGGACGCTCCGGCCAGGATGCGCTCGGTCACAGCGAGGTCGGGGTAGCCGATAGATGTTTTGATGAGGAAGCGGTCCAGCTGCGCCTCGGGCAGCTTGTAGGTACCGGCCTGCTCGACCGGGTTCTGCGTCGCGATGACGAGGAACGGGCGGCCCGCCTCATGGGTCACACCGTCGACTGTCACGCGCGACTCTTCCATGACCTCAAGGAGCGCGGACTGCGTCTTCGGCGAGGCACGGTTGATCTCATCGGCCAACACGATCGACGCGAAGATCGGCCCCTTGTGGAACTCGAACTTGTGCGCTTGCTGGTCGTAGATCGTCACGCCGGTGACATCTGAGGGCAGCAGGTCAGGGGTGAACTGGATACGCGAGCTCGTGCCCTGCACGGTCGCGGCCAGAGCCTTCGCGAGGCTGGTCTTTCCGGTTCCAGGAGCGTCTTCGAGGAGCACGTGCCCTTCGGCAAGCATGGATGCCAGCACCAGGCTCACCACGTCGCGCTTACCCTGCACGGCCTTGTCGATGTTCTCGACGAGACGATGGAAGGTGCCCTGGAACCAGGTTGCCTGTTCGGGGGTCATTGTCATTTTGTGGTGTTCTCTTCTCTCACTAATACCAATTCAGCGCGGCCGCATCGCCCCAGCCCTCGATGTGCACCTTCACGGTCGTGTTCGGCTGACCGTAGAAACATTCGAGCTGTACTTTGCCATTTGCCGGAACATACTTGATCTGGCCGCCGTGGCGATCGCCCGGCACATCACAGTAGAGCCGATAATTTCCGGGAACGAAGTCCGTCACTTGGACAGCCATATAGGCACAGGTAGGGGTGGTGCATGACCCTGATCCGCCCCACCCGGGCGCCCAATACCCGGAATCTCCCTTTACGGTCTTGGCCGTGGGCTCGGGCTTCTTATCGGTCGTCGCGGCATCAGAGGCGACGGTGGACCAGGTTTTACCATCGTTCGTCACGCGGACCTCGATTTTCAAGGTCTGCGAGTAGGGTGCACCGACCGTACGTGTGCCGGTCGCGCTGGCATTCTTCTCCCAGTTTCCCGACGCGCCGGGTCCGGTCACTCTGATCTGCGTCTCGGTGATGGCCTTGCCGTTGTTGCCGTTATTACCCCACGTCAGGGTGATATTCGCTCCGTTGTTGGTCGCGGTCGCCTTTGGCTGGGGCGGCACACCATATGGCGTCACGCGGTTTGAGGCCGCCGAAGCGACACCTGTGTAGCTGCCCGTTCCGGTGTTCGACAGTGCGCGAATTTGTACGTCGAAGCCGCTTCCGTTGGCAAGCCCACCGATTGTCTTATTCGACAGAGCTTTCCAAGTTCCACCGCTGTTCAGCCGATACTGGTAGCTGATCTCGGAAGACTTTGCACCGTTACGCTGGTCAGCGCTGAGCTCCCACGACGACGTAATCGTGATCGACCTATCGCCGGCAGTGATCTTCGGCGTGGCCGGCGCATCGGGCCTGATCGCACCGCGGCGCTCAGTCGAGGGCGGACTCCACTCACCCCATCCGGCCTTGTTCTCCGCCTGGACGATGTAGGTGTATCCCGCTTCAGCCGTGTCGACCTTGATCGCCTGGCTGGTCGCCCCCGCTCCAGCGGTGACCGTCTTTACCGTCGAGCCGCCCTTGAGAACCTGGATCCGGTAGCCAGAGATCGAGTCGCCGTTGTTGCTCGGCGCCTTCCAGCGGACGTCCATCTGTGCCTGGTCGCCCACCGGAGTGAGCTCAGCCGTGGTTGGCGCGGCGGGCTGCAGCGGTGGTCCCGCAGGAACCATTCCGAGTGACCATTCGCTCCAGGCGGATGGGTCGGGGGCGCGGTTGTGAGCCTGCACTCGTACTTGATAGGACGTGCCGTTTTCTAGCCCTTTCCAGGTCACCTTGTTTCCGGTCACGCCAGTCTTCTCCGTGACGCCCGATGGCGGGGCAGGAGAGATCTGCAGCGTGTACGACTCGACCGGCGAGCCTGGCGTAGAAGGCGTCTTCCACGCAACATCCAGCGACTTGTCGCCGAACTCGAGTGTCGGCCGAGTCGGGGTGTCTGGGCGGGCGTCAGGACGCGCGATCTCAGACGCACCGGAGGGCTCGGAATCGCCCACGCGGTTGGTCGCAACCACCTGGAACGTGTATTCAACGTTGTTGGTGAGCCCGTCCAGTGTGCAGGTCGTGGAGTCGCACTCCTTGCTGTATGCGCTTCCCGACGTGCTCGTGACCGTGTACTTCGTGATCTCTGCACCGTTGTTCGAGGGCGCCGAGAACGACACCACGACAGTGCGGTCCTGCACACTCGTCACCTGCGGGCGACCGGGCGCATCAGGTACGCCCTGAACTGTGAGCATGACGCGGCCATCGACCTGACGATCGACATCCTCCGTCGCATCCTGAATGGTGTATCTCAGCACCAGGGTGCCAACGAAATCTGCGCCAGGCGTCACCTTGACCTGGTCGCCTTCGACAGCGACCGCGCCGGTGCCGGTCTCTGTGACGACGTTAAGCAGTTTCAACGGCGTCTCGGGGAACGGGTTGAAGTCGTTATCCAGCACCGGAACCGTGAGAGTCTCGCCCTGGTTCGCCTCATCGATCGTGTCCGTGTTGGCCGTTGCCGGCGCTCTCGTCGACGCGGTGACGTGCAGCAGGACAGTGCCTTCTATCGGCTCTGTCTCACCATCCGAGATACGGACCGTGACCTTCTCCGTCGTGCCCTTCTTCGCATTCGATGCTGCTTCGGCGGAAAGCTTTGTGCCCTCAAGCCGTGCGCTCAGGCCCTTGCCTGGATCATCCACGATCGTGAAAGAGTGATTTCCCTCATCCTCGGGATCAGGGTCAGTAACCAGAGCGGCGAGGTCAAGACTCGTCGCATCCTCACCCGGTGAGACGTTGAGCTCTCCCGTGGTGAAGGTCGGCTGCTGGTTTTCGGGCGGCAACACCTTGATGGGAATGCTCAGGGTCGACTTGCGGCCGTCCGGATCGTCGGGTCCTGTACCGTCGGTCACCTCGAACGTCAGGGCATCGTTACCGAAGTATCGGTCCGCGGAGGTATAGACAAGCGTCGCGCCGTCTTTGACGAGATCGGATCCGTCAGAGTGCACCGCGCTCACCTTGGAGTGCTCGGTGATCGTCACGTCGCCGCCACCGGCGACATTGACATACTCTGCAAGCGGCAGCACCTTGGTCTCACCGCTGACGACCTCTACCGGGTCCGTCGAGATCAGTGACGGACGCAAGTCCTTCACCGCAGGCACGAAAATGAATGCCGATGTCTCGAGCCCATCACGATCGGTGAGGGTGTAGCGGATCAGCTGCATCTTCTCGCCGATCGTGACCTGCACCTTGCCGCCGTCGAGCTGCGTTCCGCCAGCGCCGACTGTGACATCGAGCGCCTCAGTTGTGCCGTCAGGATCTTCATCGTTGGCAAGGATGTCGATGTCAGCGGTGAGTGAGCCATCGGTCAGATCTGCCGGCAACACGCGATCGTCGCGCGCGATTGGCGCGAGCAGCGGCACATCGTCATCAACTGTGATCTGCAAGACGGCATCTGCGGTTGCGCCACGCGCATCGCTGATCGTGTACTGCAGTGAAGTCTCGACCGACCGATCTGGTGCCTGCACCAGCACGCGGTCGCCCGATACTCGGGCACTCAAACCGTCTACTTCCGCAAGCACGAGCCCGTCTTCGACGAGCGAGATGATGTCGCCCTCGGGGTCGGAGTCATTCAACATAACCGGAACGGCGATTTCACGTCCAGGACGCACGACAACAGCATCCTTCACCGCGTACGGCGCCTGGTTCATGTCTTCGCCCGGCGCGATTCCCACGCGGATAGTCGCAGTGCCCTCCTTACCGAGGCGATCACGCACTCGGTAAGAAAAGGTGTCAACGCCGGTTGAATCGGCGAAGGCTTCGTAGACGAAGTAGTTTTGCGCAACCTCGACGATGCGCCCCTTCTCAGGGCTGGAGTCGAGTCCGAGCAACTCTACCGAGTCGCCATCGGCGTCGATTCCGTCGAGCGGTACGGCGATGTTCGCGGTCGTACCACTCAGCGCGCGCGTGGTGATGTCGCGTGGCCGCGGAGCGGCGTTGTCATCCTGGATCGGCAGGATCTGGATGGTGATGTATCCGCCGACCTTCTGCCCGCGCGTATCACTCACCTCGTAGGTGGCGTAGACAGTCTTCGCCTCATCACCCGCTTTGAACCGCACGGCATCCTGAGAGACGAATATCTCACCGTCCTCCGGATCGACGAACGGTTCGATCAACTCGGGCTCCAGCGACAGTGCATCACCGCTGGGGTGTGTGTCGTTATCGAGCACGGGGATGGTCACCACGTCGCCTACGCGCACAGTGGCCGTATCGGGGCTCGTGACCGGAGGAAGAATCTTCTCCGGCGCGGGGATCGGGATGACGACGACCTCACCCTCAGCCGTCTTTGATCCATTCGAGATCCGATAGCTGATCGTCACCTGCTCATCGAGAGCACCCTGATCGCCAATGCGGAGCGTCTCGTGGTTGAGCACAGACACCGAGATACCGCTGCCGGGCTCTACCGATACCGACTGGATGACGAGGATGCCGCCGGACGGATCAGTGTCGTTGTTGAGCACGCCCAGCAGTACTTCGCCGCCGGTGGGCAGCAGCGCAACGTCACGCACAGCGATCGGGGGCATATCCTGATCCGCCGCATCAGCAACGTCGATGCGCACCAGCCCTGGCACGCCATTGGGGCCTGCGGCCACCTCGTATTGCACGTAGTAGGTGCCCTTCACCGGCGCGGTGAAGGTGAAGGTCTTGTTGGGGTAGTCCGGCTCGATCGTGGCGCCCGGTGTCTCATCACCGTTGACACGCGTCAGACGCAGCGGTTCACGGCCTGAACTCGAGTCATTCGTCAGCGGCGCCACCGTCACCTGTTCGCCGACGCGTGTCATCACGTGATCGGCATTCGTCTTGGGGAGCGTGGAGCCAGCGGGTCGGATGTCCAGAATGATCGTGCCGGTTGCCAGCTCGCCTAGGGCGTCAGCGACAGTGACGCTGACCTCTTTACGCCCCTGCATGCTTGACGTTGCGCGATAAGTCAGCTGACCATCAGTGCTGAATTCGACCTCGTCGCCGGGAGCGGCGACAACGTCCTTGAGGTAGATATCGTCGCCCTCGGGGTCGATCCAGTCCGGCAACACGTTGTACGAGATCGTGCCACCCGCCTCGATAGCGAGCTTCGTCGTGCGTTTCGGCTTCGGCGCGTTGTTGGTGTCCCAGTCCTTGACGGAGAGGGCCACACTCGCGGTGTCCGTACCTTCTCGGCCGTCATCGACCGAGTAGGTGAAGGATGCTGAGCCAGAGGCTTCTTCATCAACAGCAACCTGTAGCGAACCACCGTCGTAGATCGGCTGCACGGTTCCTACCGACGGTTGCTTCTCTGCCAGCGCGGCAACGAGCACATCTCCGTCAGCATCGTTGTCGTTGTCCAGCACCGGAAGCATCGTTGTCTGGCCGGGGCGCACGCCGAACTCGTCATCCTCGGCAACCGGCGGAGTGTTCTCAGGGGTGCGCTCGGGGAGCGTCGTTTCCACTGTCTCTTCAGTGGTGTCTTCTTCGTCCTCGGTCTCACCCTCGGGCGGAGTAAGGTCATTCCAGTTGTCGACCTGCTGCAGGCTCTCGTTCGCTAGCCAGGCCGCACCGCCGACAGTGTCATTGAGGATGATGACATCGCGGTTGACGCGGAACGTCAACGCGGCAGAGTCTTTGATGCCGGGAATCTTGGCCGAAACATCATCAGCGTCTTTCGGGCATTCACGTACGAACGTGCCGGTGCCAGCCCACGCTCCGTAGGTGCAGCCGAGAAGCGACACGGGTGCTGCGGGTATGCCCTGGCCACCCGCGGACGTCGAAACAACTTCGCTTCCGTCGAGCGGCACGTTGATCAACTGTGACGCGGTCGCGACGGTGACAGCATCCGTGGCTATTGATGCATGCTGCAGAACCGCGCTGTCAGCTTCGGGGATCTCGGTGCGAAACCCTCCTGGCGTCATGAGGGCGCTATCGGCCGGCGACAGCACAACCGGGGTTTGTCCGACGGCAGTGATCGTCGGGGCGATCGATGCGTCAAGCTCACCCAGCGATGCCGTGGATGCCTCGAGCGCTTCACCTTCGTTCGAGACGGGGATCGTGACGACTTCGGCTTTCTCACCGGCGACCGCGTAGACAGTGCCGTCTTCGCCGACCGTCACATCAGAGTTCTTGCCCAGCTCAACGGTCGGATCGGTGCCCTGAAATTCAAAGCCGGAAATGCCGGGAACGGGAACAACCCACAGGTCTCCGGAATCAGGATTAAGAATCGCCGCGGTCTGCGCGCCCAGGGCGACCTTCGCTGACCCCGGAATCGTGGCGCTATCGGTCAGCGCAACGCGTGCGGGGTCGACTGCGGTGAGCGTGGCATTGCCGTCATCGACGACCAGTACGGTCGAGGCATCCTGCAGAATGTCGAAGTTCTCGCCGCTCGTGCGCAGCCCGCCATCGAGCAGAGTGGACTCGTTATTGAAGTGTCCAACCATCAGGGCGGAGGACTTCGTGATCCACACGCTGCCGTCGTTGAGGTCAACCTTCGTGGTCGGATTACCTTCGTATGTGAAGGCCAAAGTTGTGATTGCCACGGCGGCGATTGTCACGCCAGCAGCAGATGCCACAGTCTTCGGTTTTGCCCGCAGCCATGACAGCGCTCTCATCCCCGGTCCCCCCTGGGTTAACGTCGAATTCGTAGCTCAACGCCGATCTTCGACGCTATACACCGCGTACATCCTAACTGCCGCACCTGAAACACCCTGCGGGGAGAAGTCCCCAGACTCTGATGACAGACCGGGCATGTCCGCGACAATGGAGCACAACGCGGACTAAACAGACGTTCCCTCTCCCCACGAATAGGATTCAGCTCGTGATGCTTTCAGATCGTTTACACCGCCGTTCTCTGCTCCCTGCCGCCGCGGCTGTGGCTGCACTAGTGGTAGCGCTGAGCGGGTGCACGGTGTCAGCCAAGCCGACGCCGTCTCCTACGAGCACAGAGTCGCTATACACCGCGGCCGATGGTGCGGGATCGTCGGCCAATTTCTTCTTCTCGCTGCTCGCGGCTGGCGACATCGCTCCGGAAATCGTGCAGATCGAGCCTGCGATGGACCTGGATCTCGAGAAGCCGCTGTCCAAGCTGCTGACACGCGAGGTCTACTCACAGATCCAGGACCGCCCGAAAATCCTGTCGCTCGACGATGTCACGGTGTCGAGCAACGAGGAGGATGCGAAGGCATCGGCGACATACGAGCTGGCGGGCAGCGAACTCACCGATACTTTCGATCTCCGCCTCGTCGCCGAGCACGATAACGAGCCCTGGGATTACGCGGTCGTCATCCCGAAGGAAGAGTTCGGGATCGACGCGACCGGCGTCGAACTCTTCCCCGCAGACACCGAGTATCGGATCCACGGTGTCGACGTCAGCGCTGCTTTCCACGAGGCCCGTGGCTGGAGCGACAACGGAGAGGTGCCTCGAATTCCCGCGTTCGGCGGTACCTATCCACTCGAGATCACGGTCCCCGGGGAGAACGGCTTCACCGACACCTTAGAACTGCAAACGTCGACCTTCTACGGAGGAGACGGCACGGACGGAAAGCTCACTGAATTCGCCCACGCGCACGGCTTCTAGCCCCGGACGCCATCGCACTCAGTCGGACGCCGCCCGCCAGCATCCTTCGACATGGTCATCGACCATGCCTGACGATTGCATCAGCGCGTACATCGTGGTGGCGCCTACGAAACGGAAACCCCGTTTACGCAACTCCTTACTCATCGCCGTCGATTCAGGCGTGACCGCCGGGACGTCGTCGAAAGAGCGTGGGCGGATGCCGGGGGCAGGAGCGAACGACCACATCAGCTCGTCCAATTCACCTTCGGCCATTTCGGTGACGAGGCGTGCATTGCCGATCGTCGCAAGGATTTTGGCGCGATTGCGGATGATTCCGGCATCCGCCATCAATCGTTCGACGTCCTCATCGTCGAACGCGGCAACCTTGTCCGATGCGAACTGCGCGAACACTTCGCGAAACCGCGGACGCTTGCGCAGGATCGTGATCCAGCTGAGGCCGGCTTGAAACCCTTCCAGCGCCATCTTTTCGAAGAGCGCACGGTCGCCGTGCAGCGCAAAACCCCATTCTTCGTCGTGGTAGCGCATATATTCGGCGTCTGTGCCTGCCCAGGCACAGCGCCTGCGGCCGTCGTCACCGGCGAGAAGAGAGGTCATGAGATCAGCGTAACTTCGGTGGCGGATGCAGTATGGAAAACCGCCCGGAAGGTGGGCTCCACGGGCTGATTTCCATACCGCACCGACGGCTCGGCGCCTACCGTGTCTTCGCGGCCTTCTTCATCGCCTTCTCCGAGAGCGGTGCGTTGCCGGATGCTTCAAGGTCCGCGTAGTACGCGCGGGCCTCGTCCTGGCGCTCCTGCTCGATGCCACTCGCGATAGGTGCGCGCACGTGCTCGGGCTCGTACCCGAATGCGTTCACGAGGTCGAGCGCGTGGGGACGCAGCCGCAGGCACAACCGGTCGATGTAGCTCGACACAGCAGCTGCGCGCTGCGTCGACAGACGCCCGTTGATGATGTGCCAGGCAAGGTGCTTCTCGACGAGTTGCAGTCCGAACAGGTCACGCAGCCAGGTGAGGATCTGCTTCGTGTCAGCGCCCTTTGCTTCCGTGTCGGGGATGCTATTGACGGCATCCGTAAATGCCTCCCACTGCAGCAGTTCGCCGTGCGCACGGGCAGCTTCGATGAGGTCGGACTGATTCTCGTTGAAGAGTTTCTCGCCGAGCACCTTGTCTTTACCTGCAGGGCGCAGACGCCCGGCGATGTCGGCGACCATCTGCTGCACGCGATCGGCGAGCAACTCGTGCTGCTGTTCTGCGCGGAGACCGTTCTCGACAGAGCGAGCCGTCGAGCCGAAGTCAGCAACGTTCTGACCGAAGCGGCGAAGACCTGCGCCGTGGAACACCTTGCCTGCGGTCTGGCCGAGTGCGAACGCCGCGAGCGCCTTGGCATCCTTGTCCTTGAACTGCTTCGCGAAGTCGGTGAGCAGACGCTTTCCGACCAGCTGCAGCAGGACGTTGTTGTCGCCCTCGAACGTGGCATAGATATCGAGGTCTTGGCGCAGGCCCACCAAGCGGTTCTCAAACATGTAGCCCGCTCCGCCACAGGCTTCGCGCGCTTCCTGCAGCGTGTCGAGTGCGTGCCATGTTGACAGCGGTTTGAGCGCGGCGGCAAGCGTCTCGAGATCTTCACGGTCGTCCGGGGTGTCGGTGCGGCCGGAGAACACACCGTCGAACTTCTGCGCGAACTCGTCATGCGCGAAGATCTGCGCATAGGTCGTCGACAGGCGCGGCAGCAGTCGACGCTGATGCCTGCCGTAGTCGAGCAGCACGACCTCTTGTCCATCGGCGCCGTCGAACTGGCGACGCTGAGTCGCGTAGGTGATCGCGATGTGGAGCCCCAGAGCGGATGCCCAGGACGCTGCCCCGTCGAGGGACACACGGCCCTGCACGAGCGTGCCGAGCATCGTGAAGAAGCGGCGGCCGGGGCTGTCGATCGGACTTGTGTAGGTGCCGTCCGCGGCGACATCGCCGTACCTGTTCAGCAGATTCGTACGCGGGACGCGGACGTGATCGAAGGTGAGGCGTCCGTTGTCGATGCCGTTGAGGCCGCCCTTCAGCCCGTCGTCTTCGCGTGTGATGCCAGGAAGGTCGTTGCCATCGTCGCCGCGCAGCGGCACATAGAAGCAGTGCACACCGTGGCTCACGCCGTTCGTGATCAGCTGTGCGAAGACGGTCGCGGCGATCCCGTGCAGTCCAGCGTTGCCGAGGTACTCTTTCGTCGCCGCGCGAAACGGCGTGTGGATAACGAACTCTTCGGTTTCGGGGTCGTACGTCGCCGTCGTCCCTGCGGCCGCGACATCCGAGCCGTGTCCGATCTCGGTCATCGCGAAGGCACCCGGGATCGAGAGGTCCATGACACCGGGGAGCCACTTATCGTGATGCTCTTCGGTGCCCAACTGCAAGATGGCAGAGCCGAACAGCCCCCACTGCACACCGGCTTTGATCTGCAGGCTCGGGTCTGCTGCGACGAGTTCTTCGAAGCCCGAGATGTTGGCACCGTTGTTCTCTTCCCCGCCGAACTTCTTCGGGAACGCGCGGTGCACCGCCTTATTGTCGACCAGCAGATGCAGCTGGCTGAGCACGCGCTCGCGGTGTTCGTCCATGCTGAGGTCGTCCTTGCGCCAGAACGCGGGATCTTTGATCATCTCGCGTGCCGTGCGGCGGGTGTCAGCCCAGGTACCGAGCAGAAGATCGTTGACACGGTCGACGTCGATGCGTGCGGTGTCATCGGTGGCTGGAGTCGGGGAAGTGCGGACGTCTGCGTCGACCATGAGAGTTCCTCTCAGAAAGTTTAAGGATGCTTCGATCGTAGGTCTGCTACAACGCCGACCCAAGCCACGTGTACGGTTTCTCTAACCAAAGGGAGGACTGTGGCCCCGTGCTCTTGTCACGAGGCCACAGTTGTCATGGATTTCGGCAGCTCACCACGCGACGTCGATAGTGCCGTTCGACTCGATGACTTCGCGCACCTGATCACTGGCGAATGCGGCCTTCAATGCCTCAGTCGCCGCAGAGTCAGCATCCTCTTCACGCACCGCGACGTAGAGCGCGAATCGATCGTCGAGCTCGGTGATCAGCCCATCGTTTTCGGGGTTGAGCCCGAGAGCTGAGATATGCGACGGCCACTGGAAGACCAAGTCGGCTTCTTCGTAGGCAGCATTGAGCGAAGCGATCGGCACCTCGAGGAACTCGACGTTCTTCGGGTTCTCGGCGATGTCGTCGAGGGTTGACGCGTAAGGATCGACCTCTGCGTCAAGAGTGATGACCCCTTCGGCATCGAGCAACTTGAGCGCACGCCCAAGGTTCGATGCGTCATTCGGCACCGCGACTGTGGCGCCTTCGGGAAGGTCAGCGATGTCGTCGAGAGTCTTCGAATAGAACGCGATCACGAAGTTGTAGACCGGCTGTACCGCGACGAGAGTGCCGTCATTGGCGGTATTGAACTCTTCCATATACGGCTCATGCTGAGAGAAGTTCGCATAGGCGTCGCCGTCGTTGACGATCGTGTTCGCGGTGATGTAGTCAGAGACTTCGACGAGTTCAATCTCGTATCCGTCTTCGATCGCCTCTCCGGCCGCTTCGACGACGTCCGTCATCGGTGCGGTGACGGCGGCGACCTTCAGCACGACGGGAGCGTCACCAGCGTCTGATTCGTCGGCGCTTGGTGCGCTGCATCCGGCAAGCACGATGCTCGCGCCGAGGACGACAGCGAGGATGCCGAGGCGAGGGGTCTTCATGATTCCTTCTCTCTTTAACAACTGCAGTTGGGTCAGCGATGGTCGAGGCGCTCGGAGGTGCGGTGACCAACCGCCTGGATAACAAGCACGCACACGACGATGATCGCGATGGTGATGTACATGAGGGCGTCGTTGTACTCCTGGTAGCCGTAGCGCATGGCGAAGTCTCCGATGCCGCCACCGCCGACCACGCCGAGCACCGTCGAGTACGACAGCAGACTGATGGATGCTGAGGTGAGCGCGTAGACGAGTCCGGAACGGGCCTCTGGCAACAGCACGCGAAACACGGCCTGCGGAAGCGTCGTGCCCATCGCGACGGCGACCCGCGAGATGCCGGGCGGAATCTCGCGCAGGATCTGCTCGACGAGTCGCGCGTAGATCGCAACGGCGACGAAACACAGCGGCAGAGTGGCGGCCTGGGTACCGAAGCTCGTGCCCATCACCGATCTGGTGAAGGGGATGAGGAAGACCACGAGGAGCAGGAACGGAAACGAGCGAACGATGTTGATGTACATGTTCGCCGTCGACCAGACTGGCCGGTTCTCGGCGATGCCGCCGCGCTGGCTGAGGAAGACGATCATGCCCAGCGGCAGTCCGATCAGCACCGCAGCGAGGAGGGAGAAGAGCATCATGTAGCCGGTCTCGGCCAGAGACTCGAGGATGTCGCTGCCGTACTCGTCCAGCAGGTCAGTGAGCCAGGTCATCACATCAGCTCTCGTTTGACCTGGTCGTAATAGGTCGACATCGTGCGCCGGTTGTTCCTCTTCACCGGGAACAGTTCGCGCAGCCTTCCACGTTCGAGTAGCGCCGCGCGGTCGCAAATCGCCCCTACGACATCGAGGTCGTGAGTGATGACGACGATCGTGGTGCCGAGCTTGTCGCGTGCGTCGAGCATGACGCGCAGCACTTCCGCGGTGGTGCTGGCATCCAGCGATGATGTCGGCTCGTCGCACAGGAGGAGCGGCGGGCGCGTGATCAGTGCCCGTGCAAGGCCGACGCGCTGCTGTTCGCCGCCGCTGAGCTCGGCCGGATAGTGGTCGGCGCGATGCGTGAGCCCCACGAACGCGAGCATCTCGTCAACGAGTTCACGCTCTTGCACTCGGCTGCGGCGCGGGCTGTGCTTTCCGCGCGAGATCTTGAGTGGAAGCGCGACGTTCTGGCGCACGGTGTGGCTGCTGAGCAGGTCAATGCTCTGAAACACGACGCCGACGTCGCGGCGCAGCGCACGCATCTCTTTTCGGCTGCGGCCAGTCACTGATCGGCCATCGACAGTGACGGAGCCCGAATCCGGCAGAGTCAGCCCGTTGATGAGTTGGAGCAGAGTCGACTTTCCGGCGCCGCTTTCGCCGATGACGCCGAAGATCTCACCGCGGTCGATGGACAGGCTGATGCCGTCGAGGGCCGGGTGCTGCGTGGGCCGGTCGTCGTACCGCTTAGAGATGTCGACGAACTCAACGATTGTCGCGCCTGCTGAATTCATCGTGAGTGCCGTTTCTCGTGCCTTGGCACCGTCGCCGAGAGTTCATGTACAGAGTCCAAGTATACTTGCGATATGGGCATGAGGTACCGGACAGAGGCGATCAACCGCGACGGCGGAAACGGGGTGGCATCTGTGAAAGACGGACTCTCAGTCACCGTCTCTTCGCCGCTCAACCCCGACCGCGACCCCGACGGCACGAACCCCGAGCAGTTGCTCGCACTCGCCTGGGCGACGTGCTTGAACTCGACCGCGCAGGCAGTTGTCTCGCGCAAGCAACACACCGCGGTGCGCATCGAGGTCGAACTACACGACGCAGAACTGGGTCCCGGTTATGTCTTCGAGGTCGACACTTATCTCTCGGTCGAGGGCGCTTCAGCCGAAGAAGCTCAGCGCGTGCTGGACGCGGCCCACGCGCGGTGCCCCGTGTCGAAGCTGCTCAGCGGTGCGACAACGGTGCGCGTGCACACCGAGGAATACGCCGCACACTGACGCGCCCTTGAGCTTCCCGTGCGCTTCCCGTGAGCTTCCCGCGCGCTTCCCGTGCGCTTCCCGCGCGGCATCTGCTCAGTTCGCCGCGACCACCGCAAGCACCGCGTCGCCGTAGGCTTCGCGCTTCTTCTCACCGATACCGGTGATGCCGTCGAGATCACCCATGGAGGCCGGGCGAACTTCGGCGAGAGCGCGCAGCGTCGCATCGCCGAAGACGATGTACGCGGGCTTGCCGATCTCTCGCGCGGTTTCGGCACGCCAGACACGCAGGGCTTCGAAGAGCGAACGATCGCCCTCGGCGACAGCATCCGACGCTGCTGACGTCTTGCGCGCACGGCTCGCACTGACGCGCCCCATGGTGTCTTTACGCAGCGGCACCGGAGTTTCGCCGCTCAGCACTCCGGCGGCAGCTTCGCCTGGCGCGAGGGTTCCGTAATCCCCCTGAGCAACCAGGATGCCTCGGGCCAACAACTGCCTGACGACGCTGCGCCAGTCTTGATCAGAGAGGTCAGCGCCGATGCCGTATGTCGCGAGGCCATCGTGCTTCTGCTGGCGGATACGGTCATTCGCCGAGCCGCGGAGGATATCGATGAGGTGACCGGCACCGAACGCCTGGTTCCGCTCGCGTTTGAGCCTGACGATGGTCGACAGCAGTTTCTGCGCCGGGATCAGGCCGTCGAAGGTCTCTGGCTTTTCGAGGCAGGTGTCGCAGTTGCCACAGGCCTGAGATTCCTGCCCGAAGTAATTCAGCAGGTTCTGCCTGCGGCACTCGACGGTCTCGCTGAGCGCGAGCATTGCGTCGAGGTGCTGCCCCATCCGCATCTTGAACGTGCGATCGCCGGGGCTCTTATCGATCAGGCGGCGCTGCTGCACGACGTCACCGAGACCGTAGGCCATCCACCCGATCGCGGGTTCGCCGTCGCGGCCGGCGCGACCGGTCTCTTGGTAGTAACCCTCGACCGACTTCGGCAGGTCGACGTGTGCGACAAAACGCACATCGGGCTTGTCGATGCCCATGCCGAACGCGATTGTCGCGACCATGACGACACCGTCTTCGCGAA
This sequence comes from Microbacterium sp., assembly GCA_003524435.1. GTDB lineage: Bacteria > Actinomycetota > Actinomycetes > Actinomycetales > Microbacteriaceae > Microbacterium. The sequence continues at coordinate 9,516 of DQHP01000149.1, read as the reverse complement.
GGAAGCGCGACTGATTCGCCGCACGCACCTCGGCCGGAAGCCCTGCGTGGTACGGCAGCGCGTCGAAGCCTTGCGCGGCGAGATAGGTCGCCGTCTGCTCAACGGACTTGCGGCTGAGCGCATAGACAATGCCTGCTGCGTTTTCAGGCTGCGTGCGAATGAACGACACCAATTGCTTGCGCGGATCGACCTTCGGCACGATCCGGTACTGGATGTTGGGGCGATCAAAGCTTGCGACGAAGTGCTTCGCGCCCGCGCTTCCAGGAGCACCGTCGAGTTGCAGTCGCTCGGTGAGTTCTTTATGCGTGGCCCGAGTTGCCGTCGCCGTGAGCGCCATGCGCGGAACTCCGGGGAACCGCTCCCCCAAATCGCCCAGCGCGAGGTAGTCCGGACGGAAGTCGTGGCCCCACTGCGACACACAGTGCGCCTCATCGATGGCGATGACGCTGAGGATGCCCCGCTGCAGCAGCTTCGTGGTCGCCGGCGACGACAGCCGCTCTGGTGCGACGTATATAAGGTCAAGTTCGCCGGCGAGGTACGCCCGCTCGACCTCGGCGCGCTCACCCGCTGCCTGCGTTGAGTTCAAATACGCCGCGTTCACACCGTTGGCGCGCAGCGCATCGACCTGGTCGTGCATGAGCGCAATGAGTGGGCTGATCACGAGCCCGGTGCCTTCGCGCACGAGCGCCGGCACCTGATATGTGACACTCTTTCCGGCGCCGGTCGGCATCAGCACGACAGCATCCCCGCCGCCGATCACCTGCTCGACCACCGCCGCCTGATCGCCGCGAAACTCTTCATACCCGAAGACCGTGTGCAGCGCCTCGCTCGCGGTGGCATAGCGCGACGGCGCTGCTCTTCTTGCGGCCACTGAGCCTGTCGCAGCGCTCGCTGAGCCTGTCGCAGCGTTCGTGGCATCCGTCATCAGCACCGACGTCGTCGGCCCCTCGCCCCAATCAAGTGGCGGCTCGTATCCCGCTCCCTGCGGTTCCCAATCCATCTCTTCTGGCGGCGGGGCGTCATCCCACGGCTCGTCAGGGTAGGGAACATCCGCGTACGGATCGACGGGATGCTGGGCCATTCCTCCAGCGTAACGACCCGCGCCGACACCGCCGTCCACTTTCCACAGGCCGCCCGTGCGGTGGATCTGCTGTCCTATGGTGGAAGCACACGCGAAGGAGCAGCCATGACAGACGTCCCCATCGTCACTCGCAACGACGAGGCCTCACGCTACGAGATCCACGTCGGCGATATCCTCGCTGGATTCGCTGAGATCAAGCGTCGCGAAGGCGAGATCCTGTTTACCCACACCGAAGTCGATCCGGCGTTCCAGGGCAAGGGCCTGGCCCCGATCCTCGCTAACGCGGCGCTCGCTGATGCGGCAGCCTCCGGTGACACGATTGTGCCTTACTGCCCCTATATTGCGCGTGTTCTGAAGCGTGACCAGGTGGCGGGCGCGAAGGTGCGGTGGCCGCAGCTTCCAGACGACCCGGTAGACGCGACTCACGCGCCATGATCGGCAGGCGCAGCATCTCGCTCACGCCCCGGGTCGTCCCGTTGGGCGGAGTGCGCGCGATGAATGTTCTGCGCACCTTGCCCCATCGTGACCTCCCTACTGTCGGGGCATGGTGTTTTCTTGACCGCTTTGGGCCGGACGAGGTGCGCATGCGTGTCGAACCTCACCCTCATATTGGGCTGCAGACGGTGACCTGGCCGCTCGTGGGCGAGCAGCGCCATCGCGATTCGCTCGAGTTCGACGTGACGCTCAAGCGGGGTCAACTGAACCTGATGACTGCCGGGGGAGGCATCTCGCACTCGGAATATTCGCTCGGCGAAGATGCCCTTCCGCTCGATGCCTTGCAGTTCTGGGTCGTGCTGCCCGAGTCGGCGCGCCACGGGGCGGCAGGGTTTGAGCAGCACACATCGCTACCCGCAGTGACGTTGCCCGCGTCAGAGGGGGCGGATGCTACGGCCACCGTCGTGCTCGGTGAGTTCGCCGGCGTGCGCTCACCTGCGACGGTCCACACGCCGATCGTGGGCGCCGAGATCACGCTGGCCGCGGGGAGCCAGGTGACGCTGCCGCTAGATGCGGCGTGGGAGCATGCGATCGTTCTCGTCGATGGCGATCTGACCGTCCTAGACCAGTCCGTGGCGCAGAACGAGATGCTGTATCTGGGCGACTCTCGCGATTCGGTGAGCGTTTCTAGTACGGAGGGGGCGCTGTTATTCGTGCTGGGCGGCGAACCATTCGAGGAAGACCTCATCATGTGGTGGAACTTCGCCGCGCGGACCCATGACGAGATCGCGCAGGCTCGCAACGATTGGGAGAATGTGGATGCTTCGGCAACCCGCTTCGGACATGTCATCACTCACGGCTCCGAAAGGATCCCAGCGCCGGAGATGCCGCACGTGACGCTGAAGCCTCGGCGCCGGAGAATTTGAGCCGTTAGGTGATCTTCTCGTGCCACGCGCGATGAAGCGATTGCACTTCGCCAGCCATCGCGTCTGACGACAAGAACACCGGACCATCGGAAATATCGACGTTGCGCCTCGGGTCATCACTCGCATGCTGCGGGAAGACGTGACAGTGCAGGTGCGGCATGCGGTGCCCCATAACGAGATAGTCAATCTTTCTCGGTTCGTACACCTGCTCAATCGCGCGGCCCGCATGTTGCACGTCAAGCCAGAATGCACTGAGCACCACCGGATCAAGGTCGCTCAGGTCGCAGACATGCTCCTTCAGTATCACGAGGCAGTAGCCAGAGTGGGCCTGATTTCGAGCGAGCCGTAAATGGGTCGTTGCGGTCGAAACGACGAGGCTGCTGTGCTCGTTCTCGTTCAGGTGTGCATCTGCGCACATTCCGCACTCATCCGGATCTGTGAGTACAGCCCATTCAGCCGGCGACCACCACATCGCGCAATCTTAGCGTTTATGCGACGGCCATATTTGTTCTAGAAATTCCCGTTTTAGGGTTGTTCTATTCGAAGTTTTGTTCTAATCTAGATGTATGGCTACCATCGAAGCTTCCTCACAGGCACGCGAGGACTCTCTCGCGATCCAGCGTGAGCTGCTTGATGAGTGGGTCACGCTCGGCAAGCAAATCGCTGCACTTGAAGCCACACGTGCTGAGAAGCTGGCGGCGCGGCTTGATCTGCTGGCACAAGAGCGGTCGCTGGATCCCGGGTCAGATGAGATGGCATTCCGGTCGATGTGCGCGGAGTATGCGGCAGCCGCGCATATTCCACCGAGCACAGCGGGCAGCCACATCACCAATGCGTGGATGTTGGTGCGCATGTTCCCTGCGACCCACACAGCATTGGCCGCAGGCTCGATCAGCAAGCGGCATGCAGATGTCATACTCAACGCCGCCCCCAACGTCACTGGCCATCCCGATGCCACTCAACTGCGTGAAGAGTACGAAGAGCAGGTCGTTGCGTTCGCCGAGAACGACACAGCCGCACGTACGCGCACTCACGCGAAGGGCGTCGCAGCGGCGGTGTTTCCGGAGGGGTTGGCCGAACAGCATCAACGCGGGCGCTCAGAGCGCAACGTCACAGTGAAGCCTGACGGCGACGGAATGGCGGTACTGACCGCAATCCTGCCTGAGCTTCTCGCATACGCCATCCATGACCGTCTCACCAGTATGGCGGGCGACGTTATCAAAGCACGCCCGGCGGGTCAGCGCCGGCCTCGGCAGTCCGCCTTGAAGAAGATCCGGGCCGAACGCGACGCCGCGCTCGCGGAGCAGGCGCCGTCTGACCCTGCTCCGCCCACCGACCTCGAAGAGGCGTTCTTCGCGTCCTGGGACGAGCCCGCTCCCTGGGCGGCATCCGCTGCAGACGAATCTCGTGACAAGACAGATCGTTTCCACGCGGAGTGTGCTGACGATCTGGCTGAGGCTTCAATCGAAGAGTTCATCGACGAGAACGACTTCGTCGAGGCGTCCACCGACACGCTTTTTCACGAGTCCACACCTATGCACGACGGGTACGGTGCGCTCGGACATGATGCTCGCACCACAGATCAGCTTCGCGCCGACATTCTCGCGGATCTCTTGCTGACCGCGGCGCCGACCAGCATCACCTCAACCGCACTGGGCTCAGTGAAAGCCAACGTCCAGATCACCCTCAGCGCGGCCACACTCGCTGGCGACAATGACGCGATGGCCGAACTCAACGGGCAGGGGCCGCTGACGGCGGATGCCGCACGAATCCTCGCCGGTCATGCTGGCAGTTGGGATCGGGCATTCCTCGACCCACGCGGAATGGTTGTAGAGACCGATAACTATGTCCCAACTGCGGGGATGAAGCGGTTCCTCCGCGCCCGCGACCAGCACTGCCGATTCCCCGGTTGCCGCACACCTGCGCACCGTTGCCAGATCGATCACAACCACGACCATGCCAAAGGCGGGCCGACAGCGCTGTGCAACCTGTCTCTGTTCTGCACCAGCCATCATCCGCTGAAGCATCCCGATGTCGATGATCGCGATCGATGGACGGCAAAACAGCTCGACGACGGCGTGATCCTATGGACCAGTCCGCTCGGACGCACCTACAGCGACGAACCTCCGCTGCGCGTCATGTTCGCGTGAATGAAAACTTCACCTGAAGTAGAACCTCGTCGAAATGTGAACTTCGCGTGAGTGAAATCTTCACGCCCGTTCCACGCCCGTTCCACGCCCGTTCCACGCCGAGAGCGGACCACTCGGTACGCGCACGCGAGTAGGCTGGAATGGTGCAGAAAAACGGCGTGTTGTCGACCCGTGTGCTGCTGATCTGCGCTGCAGTCGGCGTCGCTACAGGTCTCGTTTCCGCGGGTGCCGGATACCTCAGCATCATCGTCTCGGCGACGGCTCCGGTGCTGTACGGCTTGGTGCTCGGGTCGCACGTACTGCCGGGCATCGTGGCGCAGTCGCTGCTGCGGGTTCCCGGTGTGGCGCTGATCACCCATATGCTCGCGGCACTGGTGTCCACAGCTTTCGCCCCCGCGTGGGTCCTGCGCTACATCGGCACAGCACTGTTGATCGGCGTCATCCAGGAGGGCATCACTGCCCTCGGACGCTACCGTTACTGGGGACTCGGGCGCTTCATGATCTCGGCCGTGATCGTCGGTGTCATCCTGGCCGTTCCAATCGGCTTCGCTGCGAACATCGACAAATTCGAGCCCTGGGCTTTTGTGCTGTACCTCGTGATGTTCATCGTCGGACCGGTGGCCTGGACCTTCATCGGCGTGCGAATCGGAAGCTCTCTGCGCAAAGCCGGCGTGGTCACCCGACCCTGAGACTAAACGGATCTGCGCTCTATTCCTCACCCATCGCCAGAACGGTCAGGATCGATCCGGTCAGTGCTCTGTCAACCATCTGTCAGCGCTCCATATGCTGGCGTGCGCGTCAGGTAAGGCTCAGCTAACCTGGAACTGAACCTTTCCACCGGACCCCGGTCCCTGAGCCCGTCGAAGGGGCACCGTGCGATCAAGCGCACCTCTGCTTCGCGTGCGTGATCTCTCGCTCACACACGCCGGCGCCGTGCACCCCTCACCTCACGAGCTCAGCTTCGAGGTGCACCCCGGCGAGGTGCTGCTCGTGCTCGGGCCGAGCGGATCGGGAAAGTCGACGCTCACGCTCGCCCTCAACGGGTTGATCCCGCAGTCCGTCCCGGCTGAGATTACTGGCACGGTCGAGGTCAACGGCCGCAGCACGATCACCACGCCCGTTGCAGAGCTCAGCACCGAGGTGGCCATGGTGTTCCAAGATCCCGATGCACAACTCGTCACCGGCACCCTGCTCGATGAAGTCGCCTTCGCACTCGAAAACCTTCTGCTGCCCGTCGCCGAAGTACTCAAGCGCACAGAGCAGACACTGCGCCGCGTCGACCTGTGGGACCGGCGGTCGTGGAATCCCGATCGCCTCTCCGGCGGCGGGCGTCAGCGCCTCGCAATCGCCTGTGCTCTCGCGATGGGATCACCGCTGATCGTGCTCGATGAGCCGACGGCGAACCTCGATCCGAAGGGGATCGACGATGTCTATGACGCCCTAAGCGACCTGATCGCAGTCGGCGATCGCGCCATCATTCTGGTCGAGCACAACCTGGATGCCGCCATGCGCTTCGCGACCCGCGCTCTCGTGATCGATCAGCAGGGCCAGCTCGCGTTCGACGGACCGGTCGACGAGGTGCTGCGCGATCATACGGACGAGCTCGTACAGATGGGCGTCTGGCTACCGACGGCGACTCTGGCCGGCCGGATGCTGCACGAACGCGGCATCCTGCCAGAAGAGATGCCGCTGCCGCTGACGCCGGAGGAACTTGCGGCACAGATGCAGGCCCAAATCACACTTGCAGGACGACACACCGAGGTTTCGTCCGACATCCGTGATCTCGACCGACATCCGTACCAAGATTCGAGTGCCCCCCTCATCCGCGCCCGCGGCCTGATGGTGAAGCGCGGACGCCAGGAGGTCCTGCACGGCATCGACCTGGACATCCCCGCCGGGTCTCTCACCGCGATCGTCGGAGCGAACGGTGCGGGAAAGACCACGCTGATCCAGGCGCTCGCAGGGGTCGTTCCACCGCCGAAACGGCAGGTGATGATCGACGATCTTGACCCCGGCACGGCGTCACCGCGCGATCTCGCCGCCCGCATCGGCTTCGTGTTCCAGAACCCCGAGCATCAGTTCATCGCGCACACCGTGTTCGACGAACTCGCACACGGGCTGCGGCTACGGCGCACACCGGACGAAGACATTCACGAGCGTGTGGATAAGATGCTCGCCCGATTCGGGTTGGAGAACAAGGCCGATGTGCATCCGTTCCTGCTGTCCGGCGGGGAGAAACGGCGTCTCTCGGTCGGCACAGCTCTCATCACGCACCCTCGAGTCCTCGCGCTCGACGAACCGACGTTCGGACAGGACCGCGCCCGTGCCACTGAACTTCTGAGCCTGCTGCGTGATCTGCAGGACGAGGGCACCACCATCATCATCGTCACGCATGATCTGCAGCTCGTCGCCGACCACACGACCCACACCGTGATCCTCTCCGAAGGCCAGATACACGCGATAGGCGCCACCGCTGAGTTGTTCGCCACCGAGGGACTGTTCGAGTCGGCGGGCCTGCGTCTTCCGATGCTGCACCGCGCGCTCACACCTCAGCTTCGCAGCATCCTCACGGAGGCGACGCGATGACCACGATCACCTCACCCACAAAGACCATCGATCCGTTCGCGCCCGGGACACCGGCATCCGCCTGGCATTTCCTGCACCATCTCAACCCACTGTCGAAGGTCATCGCGGTCATCCCCGCAATGCTGGCACTCGTGTTCGTGCGCGATCTCGCGACGCCGGTGTGCTTCATCGTCTTCGCATACATCATGATCCTCGTCGGCGCGCGGATCACTGCACGCACCGCCGCACTGCTGTTTCTCGCCATACCGATCGGCATCGCCGCAATCGGGTTCGGATTCTCCATCTGGGTGGATGCCGCCGGTGTCGATGACACCTCCCCGTTCGTCCAGATCGGCGAGTGGACGCTGTTCACTGGCGCACTACAGGTCGGCTTCGCCACGGCGCTAAGGCTTGCGGCGATCCTCGGACTCGCTTTGATCGGCGGACTCACCACGACAGGTCCCGACCTCGTGCGCTCCAGCATTCAGCAGCTGCGGGTTCCCTACCGAATCGGCTATACCGCACTGGCCGCCTACCGTTTCGTACCGCGCTTCGGTCATGAACTCGCAGTGATCCGCGCCGCACATCGCGTTCGCGGGCACCATGGCGGGCGCGGTCCGATCGCGCGAATCTCCCGCGGCTGGGGGTACATCGTGCCGCTTCTCGCCGGGGCCATCAGACACGCTGAGCGCGTCGCGCTGGCGATGGATGCGAGGGCCTTCGGCGCCCACGCAACTCGCACCGAGCGCTACATCGTGCCCTTTCGCACGCGCGACGTCATCTTCATCGCCATCCTCCTCATGGCAACCGTGGCTATCTTCATCGTTTCGTTCCCCTGGCAACTGCACTGAGAGGCACCCCATGGCATTCAGCAAGATGGTCAAGCCCGAAACCACCGAGCTTCTGCACCTGGAGGTGCTGCGTTCGAAACGCCTCGCACCCCACTGGGTCCGCGTTACGCTCGGTGGGGCGGAGATCGATAAGTTTCGACCGATGGGCTATGACCAATGGTTCCGGCTGTTCATTCCCGTCGGCGGCGAGGCGGGATTGGAGCGCGTGCCAGCGAAGGCCCACAAGATGTTCGGGTATCTAAAGTTTCTGCGAATCCCCGACGGTGAGCGGCCAGTCATGCGCAACTACACGGTGCGCGAGTACCGACCTGCCACCGCGGATACCAGCGCCGAACTCGATGTCGACTTCGTGCTGCACGGCTCAGCTGCCGAAGGCACGGCTGGCCCTGCCTCGCTTTGGGCGCAGACCTGCCGGCCCGGCGAGCACGTGCTGATCATCGACGAAGGACTCACCTTCAACCCTGAGCGCGGCACCGAACGCGTCGTGCTTGTGGGCGACGAGACCGCTCTTCCTGCCATCGCATCAATCTGCGCATCGTTGCCTTCCACGGCGACCGGCGTGGCGATAATCGAGGTTCCAAGCCACGATGACGCGCTGAAGTTTCCGCATCCGAACGGCATCCAGGTCCAATGGATCGTGCGCACGTCAGCGGCCTCGCCAGGAGCACTCGCGCTGGAGCTCCTCGCAGACACGACCTTGCCGAATGCCCCGTTCCACACGTATGCAGCCGGCGAACAGGCTCTGGCCTCCGGGGTACGCAAGCAACTGGTCAGCGAGCGCAGCATCGATAAGAGCACCGTCAGCTTCTGCGGCTATTGGAAGATCGGGGCCTCATCGCCCGCATCCAAAGCCGCTCGCGAGGCGGCTGCGGAGCCACGCCAGTGAGCGCGCCACTCTCACGTCGCAGGCGTTTCTCGACCACCTTGCTGCTGACCTGTGCAGCACTCGGAGTGGCGGGCGGACTGCTGCTCGCCCCATCGAACTGGCTGTCGACTTTGCTGCTGTCACTGGGGTCACCGGCGCTCTCCGTCGCGATCACGGGACTGTGGATTCTGCCGTCCGTCATCGCGCTGAGGTTGCTGCGTCGACCTTTCGTCGGACTCCTCGTCGGCATCATCGCCGGTCTCGTGATCGTGCCGTTCTCCGGCTATGGATTCATGAGCGTCGTCACGAACGCCTCCTGGGCATTGTTCGCAGAACTGCCATTTCTTGTCGTGCTGTGGCGCTTCTGGAAGACGTGGATGCACTACGCCGGAGCCGCCGTCCTCGGGCTGTTCTACCCGTTGTTCGCCTGGGCGTTCTTCGATATGGCTTCGCAGCCGCTTTGGTCGCAGGTGCTGCTGTTCATCTCGACGCTTGCGAGCTGCGCAGGAGCAACAGCCCTCGGCATCCTCATCGCCGACAAGCTCCGCAAGGCAGGCGTAGGTCGCCGCTGATCCTGCTAAGCACCACTCAAGCGAGATGGGTTGTGCTGGTTATAAAACTGGGGAGTTCAGGAAGCTAGCGC
>DQHP01000039.1 GCA_003524435.1 Microbacterium sp. | reverse complement strand
CACCGGCTCGACAGCGCCGTCGTGGGGTGGCGAGACATCGCTGGGAAGACGGATGCCGATGGACCTCTCCGTGCCGGTGGTGACCTCTGCCAGCAGGAGCAGCGGGGTGCTCAGCTCGACGCGCGCAGCGATCGGCTCCGCCGCGATGATCTCGTGAACGAGCACATGGCCCTGCGCCGAGATCCAGGTGCACTGCCGCAGCCCTTCGCCGTGCGCTTCGTGCGTCGCNNGTGCGTCGCCGTGCGCAGATCAAGGCTGCGCCCGTATTCTGCACCGGCATCTGCTGTCCCACTGATGAGGATGCGCAGGTCGGCGAGAGCGACGTACGCCTGTGAGTGCCGATGCTGGATGCCGCGCAGCGGCTCATCCGCGTCTTCGAAACGACCACCGGCGACGGCTGCACGCGCCTCGGCGATAGCTTCGGCTGCGCGCTGGCGCGAGATGAACGGCGGCTGCTGCTCGCTGACCGGGCTCCCCGACCACGCAGTGTCGTCGTTGAGTGCGATGCGCGTGTCGTGCAGGCCCCCGAAGCACATCGCGCCGAGTCGCCCATCACCGAGAGGCAGCGCCTGCACCCACTCGCCAGCAGGTGCATCGAAGCGCAGCACGTGCAGAGCATCTCCAGCATCCGTCGCGTCGATTGCAGACATTCTCACCTCTCTGATTAGCCGCGATCCTTGACCGATTCACCACTCCGGGTTCAGAATCGCATTTCACAAACGATTATCGATTAGTGTAGCCTCCTGAAGCACCCCCCTTCGCATCTCTGAAAGGATCAACGATGATCAAGGCTCGACTCCTTCCTGCTGTCGGAATCGCCGCTGTCTCGGCACTCGCTCTCGCTGGCTGCAGCGCCGCTGCTGCTGAGAACGGCGGCAGCGACAGCGGCGACGAGAACATCACGCTCCGCGTGCTCGTCAACGTCACCCCCAACCTCACCGAGGACTTCTGGAACGAACTCGTCGCCCCGTTCGAAGAGTCGAACAAGAACATCGACGTCGTCATCCAGGACCCGGGTGCCGAAGGCGTCGAGGCCGCCGTGCCGCGCCTGCTGGCGTCCGGCGATGCCCCCGACATCGTGCAGTCGCTCGCCCCGAACGGCAAGCTCGCACCCGAGCTCGTCGACCTGTCGCAGTACGAGTGGGCGAAGAACGGCCCGCTCGCCGAGCAGTACTCGATGGACGGCAAGTACCTCATGGCCGGCATCGGCGTGCAGCTGCAGAGCCTGTTCTTCTACAACAAGACCGCCTTCGAAGAGGCCGGCATCACCGAGACGCCGACCACGATCGACGAGCTCACCGACGCCCTCGGCAAGCTGAAGGACGCCGGCTGGACGCCCATCCAGGAGGGTGGCGACTGGATGTCAAGCCACACTCTGCAGTCGCTGGCCCTGCCCACCGTAATCGCCGAGAACCCGCAGTGGTATCAGGAGGTCTCGGCCGGTGACGTCGAGTTCGGCGACACGTACGGTCCCGCCATCGAGGTGTTCTCGGACTGGGTCGACAAGGGGTACATCCCCCAGGACGCCCTGGGCATCAAGTACCCGGATGCCGAGCAGGCGTTCCTCTCGGGCAAGACCGCTGTGTACTCGATGGGCAGCTGGTTCGCCGGCACCCAGGCGAAGGCCGCTGAGTCCGCCGACATCGGCGTATTCCGCGCCCCCGCGATGAACGCAGGCGACCAGCCGGCGATGGGCGCGAACATCGCCAGCCCGTACTCGATCCTCAAGGTCAGCGAGAACCAGGACGCCGCAGCCAAGCTGATCGAGTTCCTCACCACCGACCAGAAGGCGGTCGCCGACCAGCTTGAGGTCGACGGCAATTTCCGCGACGGCTACGAGTACGAGATGACCGACCTCGGCAAGGAGCTGCTGCAGATCGTCGCCGACACCCCTGCTGAGGCTTATGCCCCGACGGGCGGCGGCTACGGCGAGCGCACCCTGCCCGACGGCTACTCCGGCGAGATCAACACCCAGACCCAGGCTCTGATGGGCGGCACCTCCGCCGCCGACGTCATCAAGTCGATGGACGCCTGGTTCGCCGCGAACCGCTGATCGCCCGCGTGATCGCGGTCCGCTGAACGCNNTTGATCCGGGGTGGGATGCCCGCCCCGGATCAACCACCCCGACCTCAGCTCGGCTCCATCAGAACCTCACCCGCAATCCCCGAGGGATGAACATCGATGTTCCGCACCCCGCCCGCATTGGAGCACCCGCCCATGGCATCCACCGCCGTGCCCCGTCAGCGCAGCGCCGCGCAGCGCTGGCGCCAGCGCATCCCCGGCCTGATCATGGCCACGCCCGCCGTCGCCGTGTTCCTGGCGATGTTCGTGATCCCGATGATCCTCGCCGGCGTACTGAGCTTCACCGACTGGACCGGCTACAGCCTGCGCTTCGACTTCGTCGGCTGGGACAACTACGCCACGGCCTTCCGCAACCCGCGCTCGGTCTCCGCCGCCGTGTTCACCGGCATCATCGCGCTGGTCGGCACCGTACTCTGCAATATCCTGGGCCTCGCCATCGCAGCCCTCATCTCGGGGCCGGGCCGGTCGAACACGATCCTGCGCACCATCTTCTTCTACCCGTACGTGATCAGCGCGCTGATCATCGGCTTCATCTGGTCGGCGATGCTCGCCCCGCAGGGCGCGGTGAACGGAATGCTGACCTCGGTCGGCCTGCCCGCGATGCCGTTCCTCACCGACCCGACGTTCGCGAAGGCGAGCATCATCTTTACGATCGTGTGGTCGCATTTCGGCTTCAACATGATCCTGTTCCTGGCCGGCATCAAATCAGTGCCCGCCGAGTACTACGAGGCCGCCACCGTCGACGGCGCCACCCGCTGGCAGCAGTTCCGCGCGATCACCGTCCCGCTGATCGCGCCGGTGTTCACCGTGAACATCGTGCTCACGCTCGTCGGCCTGCTCAAGGCATACGACGTGGTGCTCTCTCTCACCGACGGTGGACCCGCCGGTTCCACGCAAACGATCGTCTACCAAATCCTGAAGGACTCGTTCGCGAACTCCTCCCTCGGCTTCGGCGCCGCCCAGTCGATCGTGCTGCTCATCGTCACGGCCATCATCGGCCTCGGAGTCACGCTCGTGCGCCGACGCGCAGAGCAGAAGGCGACGGACTGATCATGGCTCAGACGCTCAACCGCCCCTCGGCCGTCGCCGGCACCGTCCGCTGGATCGTGCTCGCCGTCGTCGCGATCACCATGCTGATCCCGATGTACACGATGGTCATCAACGCCTTCAAGCCGCAGAAGGAGATCATCGAGAACCCGCTGCTGATCACCCCGCAGAGCTTCACTCTCGACTTCCTGTGGGCCGCCATCACCAGCGACAAGTTCAACGTGATCGCCGCGTACGGTATCACCCTGCTGTTCGTGGTTCTCGTGAACATCTTCTGCATCATCCTGGCGGCGCCGGTCGCCTACGTGATCGCCCGCGGCCGCTCCAAGTGGCACCTCGGCCTGCTGCTGCTGTTCGTGTCGGGCCTGTTCATCCCCGGACAGGTCACGCTGATCCCTGTGGTGTTCGTGCTGCGCGTGCTCGGCCTGATCAACACCATCCCGGGGTTCATCCTGTTCGAGACCGCAGCCACCCTCCCCGTGACGATCTTCCTGTTCACCGCGTACCTGCGCAGCGTGCCCCGCGACATCGACGAGGCTGCCGCCCTCGACGGTGCAGGCCCCATCCGCGCGTTCTGGTCGTGCATCTTCCCGATCATGAAGCCGGTGGTCGCGACCATCGTGGTGCTGAACTCGATCGGCGTGTGGAATGACTTCGTCAGCCCGCAGATCATCCTCGGTCCGAGCTCGGGCATCTACACCGTCACCACCGGCGTCTACGCTGCGGTCGGGCAGTTCTCCACCGACTACACGCAGGTGTTCCCCACCCTGCTGCTGGCTGTGCTGCCCGCGATGATCTTCTTCATCGTCATGCAGCGGCACATCATCGGCGGCCTTGTCGCCGGGGCGACGAAGGGATGACTATGACCGACACCCTGAGCTCTCCCCTGCGCACAATCCCGGCGTGGGCAGTGCTGCAGCGCCGCCTCTTCGACGAGGTCGAGCAAGCCCGGCGGGTGTTCCGCGACCGGTACACGACACCCGAGGGCAGCCTGCGCGGCGTCGCCGAGTTCGAGGA
>DQHP01000169.1 GCA_003524435.1 Microbacterium sp. | reverse complement strand
CCGCAGAGCGCGCCGGCGGGTCTTGCTCGCGGCATCGCTCCAGCGCCGCGGCAGACTTCGCAGGCGGATGCTGAGCGCACCGAGTCGATTCCCGTCAAGGGTGTGCGCAAGGTCAGTGCCTCAGCCATGGTGCAAAGCGCCTACAGTGCACCGCACGTCACCGTCTGGAAAGAGGTCGATGCGACCCGCACGATGGAGCTCGTCAAGCGACTGAAGGCATCGCCAGACTTCGCCGACATCAAGGTGTCGCCGCTGCTCATCGTCGCCCGGGCTGTGATCTGGGCCGTGCGCCGCAACCCGATGGTGAACGCCGCCTGGGTCGAGACGGAGGACGGCGCCGAGATTTCGGTGCGACACTACGTGAACCTCGGCATCGCCGCAGCGACCCCGCGGGGACTGCTCGTACCGAACATCAAGGACGCCCAGACCCTCGGCATGAAGGATCTCGCCCGGGCGCTGAACCGACTGACGCTCACCGCACGCGAGGGCAAGACGCCGCCGGCCGATCAGCACGGCGGCACGATCACGATCACCAACATCGGTGTCTTCGGGATGGACGCCGGGACGCCGATCATCAATCCCGGTGAAGCCGGAATCGTGGCCATGGGCACCATCAGCCAGAAGCCGTGGGTTGTCGACGGTGAGGTGCGGCCCCGGTACGTCACCACGGTTGCGGGATCGTTCGACCACCGCGTCGTCGACGGTGACGGTATGAGCCGCTTCATCGCCGACGTCGCTTCGATCCTTGAGGAGCCGGCGCTGCTGGTCGACTGAGATCGCCGCCGTGGCGGGGTCGCACATCGTCGCTTGCCGTCCGGCCCGGGGTCGAACTTGGTCGCTATTCGTGAGACTAGCGACGATCCGGGACCCTTCCGCGTGAAATCGGCTGGACGCGATCCCGTCCACACGCGTTGAGAATGGTTATCATTAGCGTGTAGAATATGAAGATGAAGAAGTCCGTCGCCGCTTTCGCGCTCGCCTCCGTGTCCGCCCTCGTCCTTGCGGGCTGTGCGTCAGGTTCAGAAGCAGGAGGCTCGGATGATGGGCTCATCCAGGTCACCGCATCCACCAATGTTTACGGCTCGCTCGTGGCGCAGATCGGCGGCGACCGCGTCGAGGTGGCCTCGATCATTACGTCGGCAAGCCAGGATCCGCACTCCTACGAAGCATCCGCTCGTGATCGCCTCGGTGTCCAGAACGCTGATCTGGTTATCGAAAACGGTGGGGGCTACGACGCCTTCATCGACACTCTGCTTGACGGATCAGACGCACACGTCCTTACCGCGGTCGAGTTCTCACACGATTTCCCCGGCAACGAGGGCCATGACGAAGAGGCAGAACACGACCACGACCACGCTGAAGGTGAAGAGGGTCACGAAGGCCACAACCACATCGAGGGCTTCAACGAGCACATCTGGTTCGACCCGCACACGATGATCCACGTCGTCGAGGGCATCGCGACAGAGCTCACCGAGCTCGACCCGGAGGGGGAAGCTGAATTCGCGGCGGCCGCTGACGAAATCATCGCCGAGCTGGAAAGCATCGAAACGGATCTCGAGACTTTGGCGGCGGATGCTGACGGCGCTGCCGTGTTCATCACTGAACCGCTGCCCGGCTACATCGCGACGGCTGCTGGACTTACCGATGTGGCGCCAGACGGATTCGCCGCAGCAGTCGAAGAGGGCAGTGATGTGGCACCGGCCACTCTGCTCGATGCATTGGACGTCATCGACACCGGCGACGTTGCGGTGGTGCTTACCAATGCGCAGACCGGTGGCTCGGAGACCCAGCGGGTAGAAGACGCGGCAGAGGCTGCAGGCATCCCCGTTGTTGCTTTCACGGAACTCCTTGAGGACGGATCGTCGTACGCTAAGTGGATGCGTGACGCGATTCAGAACCTCGCCGACGCACTCCAGTCGTGAGTGCGGAGGGCGCTGCGAGCGTCCCCGTCCTCGAGATTCGTGGCGCGGCGCTTCACCGTGACCGCCGAGAACTCTGGTCAGGTCTTGATCTGAGCGTCGAAGCGGGGGAGTTCATCGCAGTGCTGGGGCCGTCTGGCTCGGGTAAAACGACGTTGATGCGGGCGATCCTCGGATTGCAGCCGCTCAGCAGCGGCAGCATCCGTGTCGCGGGTTCGTCCGTGCACCGGGGTAATTCGCGCATCGGTTACATTCCACAGCAGCGTCCACTGCCGCCGGACACCAGCATGCGTGCCCGCGACGTCGTCGCTCTCGGCGTCAACGGCACCAGGTTCGGCCTGCCGATCCCTCGCCGCGGAGATCGCGAACGCGTCGATGTGCTGCTCGAAGGAGTGGGCGCTTCACACTTCGCCGACCGTCGCGTCGGACTGCTCTCTGGCGGCGAACAGCAACGGTTGCGTGTGGGCCAGGCGCTCGCCGACGAGCCGACGCTGCTGCTGTGTGATGAGCCGCTGTCGAACCTCGACCTTGCGAACCAGCTCGGGATCACCGAGATCATCGATCGACAGCGCCGAGAGCGCGATGCGGCAGTGCTGTTCGTCACGCACGACATCAACCCGATCCTCGGCCGAGTCGACCGCATCCTTTATATCGCCGGCGGCCGTTTCGTGCTGGGCACTCCAGACGAAGTGCTGCAGAGCCGAGTCCTCACTGATCTTTATGGCACGCCGGTTTTTGTGCTCCGTGCCGGAGACCGACTCGTCGTCGTCGGAGTTCCGGATGCTGAGCCGCACCACGACCACGACGAGCACGAGGACGACGCATGATCGCGGCATCCGGACTCGTCCGCGCCATTGACTGGGGCGACATCTTCTCGTTCCAGGACTACGGCGCACTCGTCGAACTGCTGATGAATTCGATCATCGCCGGTGCTGTCCTCGGCATTGTCGGCGGGCTCATCGGCGTCTTCGTGATGCAGCGAGACCTCGCCTTTGCAGTTCATGGCGTGAGCGAGTTGTCTTTTGCTGGGGCGGCCGCCGCGCTGCTGTTCGGCGGAAGTGTGGTCGTCGGCTCCCTCGGGGGTGCGCTGGTGGCGGCGATTCTCATCGGAATCCTCGGATCCAGGGCGCGCGATCGCAACTCGATCGTCGGCGTGCTGATGCCGTTCGGCCTTGGCCTCGGCATCCTCTTCCTCTCGCTTTACGACGGGCGCAGCGCGAACCAGTTCAGCCTGCTCACTGGGCAGATCGTTTCGGTATCGAGCCCTGACCTCGGCTGGCTCATCGGCATCAGCGCATTCGTGCTCGTCGGCCTGCTGTTGATGTGGAATCCGCTGCGCTTCGACTCGCTGGACGCTGTGGCCGCGAGTGCGCGCGGCATTCCGACCAGGGCGCTGAGCCTCGCGTTCATGGTGCTGCTCGGACTTATCGTCGCTGTCTGCGTGCACATCATTGGAGCGTTGCTCGTCATGGCTCTGCTCGTCACTCCTGCGGCCGCGGCGATGCGTGTGGCCGCAGGGCCCCTGGCCGTGCCGTTGCTCGCCGCGCTGTTCGGATTCGTCTCCGCAGTCGGAGGAATTCTGCTCGCACTCGCCGGAACGTTGCCCGTCAGCCCCTACATCACCACGATTTCGTTCCTCATCTACGCCGGATGCTGGATTTTGCAGCGCTCGCGCAACCGTGTTCGCCGCGCCGCCCGCGCATAACTCCGCAAAATCGGGTGCACAGCTCCTCGACTCTGTCCGCATAACTCCGGAGAATCTTCGAAAATCAGGCCCCGGCAGCGGCCGAAACCCCGGAAACACGCGGGTGCGCCCGGACGGGCCGGAAGAATCTCCGGAGTTATGCGGCGGTGGACCCCACTGAAGTTTGAGGAGTTATGAACGGCGGGTGAGCCCGCTACGCCCCAATCGCCGCGTGTGCAGGCAGATCGGGGAAGGCCGCGGCGACGCCGGCATACTCGATCTGCCCGCCGCGGGTGTTCACTCCGCGCCGCAGCGCCTCCGACCCTTCCAACGCCGCCTCGACACCAATCTCAGCGATGCGGCGGATGTACGGCAGCGTCGCATTCGTCAGTGCATGCGTCGCCGTCCGCGGCACGCCGCCGGGCATGTTCGCCACGCAGTAGTGACGGATGCCGTCGACCTCAAAGATCGGGTCCTCATATGTGGTCGGATGCGACGTCTCAAACGCGCCGCCCTGGTCGATGGCGACGTCGATCAGTAACGACCCTGGCCGCAGAATCCGCAGCTGCTCACGGGTGACGACCTTCGGCGCAGCACGCCCAGGCACCAGCACCGCTCCGATCACCACGTCAGCGCGTGCGAGCTCACTTTCGACCGTGGCGGCATCAGACATCAGCACCCGTGCTCGCCCGTCGAACTGCTCAGTGAGCTGGCGCACACGCGTCGGGGACATGTCGAGGATTGTCACCTCGGCCTGCAGCCCTACGGCCAAGAGTGCTGCCTGCGTTCCGACAACGCCGCCGCCAATCACCACGACGCGCGAGGGCGCGACACCGGGGGAGCCGCCGAGCAGCATTCCGGGTCCGCCACCCTGCAGGGTCAGGTGATGAGCCGCTGCCTGCGCGGCGAGGCGCCCGGCGATTTCACTCATCGGCGTCAGCAGCGGCAGGCCCGTGCCATCCTGCACTGTCTCATACGCGATACCGAGCGTGCCCGCTTCGATGAGCGCCTCGGTGAGTGAGCGGTCAGCGGCGAGGTGCAGATAGGTGAACAGCGTGAGGTCTGACCGCAAAAAGCGGTACTCCGATGCGATCGGTTCCTTGACCTTGACGAGTAACTCGGCGCTGGCCCATGCATCTTCTTGGCTGACGATCTGTGCCCCGGCGACGACGTATTGCTCGTCGGGATATCCCGCTTTGACGCCCGCCCCGGTTTCTACTGAAACGTCGTGGCCGCGCCGGATCAGGTCGGCAGCTCCGGCGGGTGTGAGGGCGACCCTGGCCTCCTGTGGCTTGATTTCTGCAACGACGGAGATGCGCATGATTTCACTTCCTTTTGGTGGGGTGGAACGTTTGGTGGGTGGAACGGCTGGTGGGGTGGAACGTCAGGTGGGGTGGATGCTGCGCTCAGGCGCTCGTCCGACGAGACATGTTGTAAAAGCGGATGTTCTGGTATTCCTCCATACCTTCAGAGCTGCCCTCGCGGCCGAGGCCGGATTGCTTCATGCCTCCGAATGGTGCGGCGGCGTTCGAAGGAACACCCTGGTTGATGCCCACCAGGCCCGTCTCCAGTCTGTCGGCAATAGTGAAAGCACGGTCGAGGCTCTCGGTGAACACGTAGCCGGCGAGACCAAACTCGGTATCGTTCGCGCGGCGGAGTGCCTCATCCTCGGTGCGGAAGCGCTGAACCGCCGCGATCGGGCCGAAGATCTCACTCTGCGCGATCTTCGCTCCCTCTGGGACCTCATCCAGCACGGTGGGGGCGAAGAAACTGCCCGCCCCGTCCGGCGTAGAACCAGTCCCGCGCACGACAGCGCCCAGCGCCACAGCATCTTCGGTCAGCTCCTGCATCTGCCGCACCGCACGGTCATCGATCAGCGGCCCGACGGTTGTGTCCGGCTCGAAGCCGCTACCTACGACCGCGCTGCTCAGACGCTCAGCGAGCGCCGCGACGAAGTCATCCGCGATGCCCTCTTGCACGTAGATACGGTTCGCAGCGATGCAGGACTGGCCTCCGTTGCGCAGTTTCGCTGCGACCGTCCCCGCGACGGCGCGCTCAAGATCTGCATCGTCGAACACCAGCAATGGTGCGTTGCCGCCGAGCTCCATCGAGGTGCGCAGTACGTTCTCGCTCGCAAGGGTGAGCAGTGTCTTCCCGACTGGCGTTGAACCGGTGAACGACACTTTGCGCACCCGGGAGTCGCGCAGCACCGCCTCGCTGAACGCGGATGAACTCGACGTCGTGATGACACGGATCAGGTCTTCCGGCACCCCGGCCTGCACGGCCAATTGCACCGCGTAGATCGTGGTCAGCGGCGTCAGCGTTGCGGGCTTGATGACGATCGGGCAGCCCGCCGCCAGCGCGGGGGCGATCTTACGTGTCGCCATGGCGAGCGGGAAGTTCCAGGGTGTAATCAACACCGCAAGACCCACCGGCGCACGACGGGTGATGATGTGCGCCCCGCCGTCTGGCGCCTCGCGGAAATTGCCGCCGGGGCGCACCGCCTCTTCGGCATACCAGCGCACGAAGTCCGTGCCGTATTTCACCTCGCCGCGCGACTCCGCCAGCGGCTTGCCCATCTCGCGCGTGATCAGGTGGGCGAGTTGTTCGGTGTGCTTGACGAGCAGACTCCACCAGGCGTGCAGCACATCTGCACGCTGACGGGGAGTCGTCTGTGCCCACGAGCGGCCCGCGCGATCGGCGTCGGCGACGGCGTCGAGCGCAGCAGCAACATCGTGGTCAGGAATGTGCGCGATGGTCTCGCCCGTCGCCGGGTCATTGACGCGGATGCCGTCGGTCGGCAGCGACAGCGTCTCGATCACGTCGTCCGCGACAGAGAGAGAATCGGATGCTGCGCGCGAGGGCAGCAGGGTGGAATCCGTCATCGGTTCTCCTCCGCGGTGATCGCTTGCTCGATGCCGCCAATGAAGGTGCGCAGTTCGTCATCGCTGATGATGAACGGCGGACTGATCTGCAAGGTGTTGCCGCGCAGCGGGCGGGAGATGAAGCCGATTTCGATGATCTGGTCGGCGACGCGATCGGCGGCCAAATGTCCGGCGAGTGTGACGCCACCGAGTAGTCCGGCAGAGCGCACATCGACGACGGCACTCTGGCGACCGGCGAGGGCTGCGAGCTCGTCCTGCAGCACTACTTCGAGCTCACGCACCCGCGGCACGAGCTGGTCGCGCTCGAGAATGTCGAGGTGCCGCAGGGCCACAGCCGCCGCGGTCGTGTGCCCGGCATAGGTGGCGCCGTGACGGAAGATCGGTGTATCGGGGGAGTCGACGTAGAACGGCTCCCAGATGCGCGGGGCGACGAGCACGCCGCCGAGCGGGGCATAGCCCGAGGTCACGCCCTTGGCGAAGGTGACCATGTCGGGGTCGATCCCGTAACGCTGCGCGGCAAACATCTCGCCGGTGCGGCCGAAGCCGGTGATGACCTCATCGAGGATGAGCAGAATGTCGTTGTCGCGGCACAGTCGCTGCACGGCCTCGAGATATCCGGGAACCGGTGGATTCACCCCACCCGTACCCTGCACCGGCTCAGTGACGAAGGCGGCGATGTTCTCGGCGCCGAGCTCAGCAATGGTGCGCTCAAGAGCTTCGGCATCATCGAAGGGCACGCGTGCGGTTTCTGGGACGAGCGAGTCGGTGCCATAACCCTCACGGTTGAAGTCGAGCCCGGCGATACTCGTGCCGTAGGCGTGCAGTCCGTGGTACGAGAATTCGCGGCTCAGGATGATGCGCTTTGTCTCGCGTCCCTCGCGCTGCCAGTGTCGACGTGCGAGCTTGCACGCGACATCGATGGCGTCGGATCCGCCGGAATTGAGGATCACTTTCGCGCGGTCGATCGGTGCGAGCGCGGCGAGGCGCTCCCCGAGGGCGAGGG
The DNA here is from genome assembly GCA_003524435.1 of Microbacterium sp. Taxonomy (GTDB): domain Bacteria; phylum Actinomycetota; class Actinomycetes; order Actinomycetales; family Microbacteriaceae; genus Microbacterium. Next base: position 3,128 of record DQHP01000169.1, on the reverse strand, counting down.
CCTTGTCATTGCTGAAGCGCGCGAAGATGTGGTACGTCTCGAGCTGCTTCATCTGCTCGTACGCGGCTTCGGCGAGCTCAGGGTGAGAGTGGCCGACGTTGGCGTGCCAGAGCCCCGCGGTGCCGTCGAAGAGGCGTCGGCCGTCGGTTGTGAAGACATACGAACCCTCGGCGCGATCGATGACCAATTGGCGACCGATCACACTCGGCACGTGCGCCTGTGCGGGCCAGAGCGCTGGTCCGTCGACCAGGGTCGCGGAGGGGGATGCGGCGAATGCGGTGTTGACGTTGGTCATGAAAGCGCTCCTCTGCGTCAGTCTTGGCGACGGCCAGGTCGCAGGCGGGCGAGCCGCGAGCGGACACTGGCCGTCACCACTGACCCTACGTACCCCCACTCGTAAATAAAAGCGATCTTTAATGACTGGAATCTGTCAGCAGTACTTACGGGTGCGTGAGTGGGTGCAACGCTTGCGCCACAGCATCCCTCACGGCGATCAGCGCGGGCCTGCTCTCAGCGCCAGCGCGCACGAGAAAGACGACGCTGCGACGCTGATCCATCGGCAGCGCAGGGCTCGGCTGTACCGTCAGACCCGCCTCGCGCACCACCATCTCAGGCAGGAAAGCAGCGGCGAGCCCTTGCTCGACCATGCGCAGATGAAAGAGTAGGTCGGATGACTCGTGCGCGATGATCGGCTCGAATCCACGCTCGCGGCACACCCGCACTGCCCAGCGCGCAGCGGCGGAACCGCGTGGTTCCATCACCCACTTCATGGTGCGCAGCGTCTCGAGCGTGGCATCCTCCGCCCAGGTCGGCAGATATCCGCGGACCGGATCCTCGCTCAGCACCGTCTGTGTGATGCCCTCGGTCGTGGGTGGCTCGGTGCCGGGGTATGAATCGGTGATCACCGCGTCGACCTGCCGCGATACCAGGCGAATCATCGCCGCTTCGGGGTCGTACAACTGCAGGCGCACGTCGAGTTCGGGGTAATCCTCGGCGAGTGCCGACAGTGCGCGGGGCATGATCGTCCGGCTGATCGTGGCGAATGCGGCGAGCGGCACAACGCCGTGCGGCACCGAGTGTGCCGAGGCAAGAACAGTCTCGGCGCGCTCGACGGCGGCGAGAATCGCGTCGGTGTTGCGCACCAATTCTTCGCCGGCGGCGGTGAGCTTGACGCCCCTGCCGACTTTTTCAAGGAGCGTGACGCCAGTCTCTTTTTCCAGCAGCGCGAGCTGCTGCGAGATCGCGGAGTGGCTGTAGGAGAGTTCGCGGGCGGCGGCGGTCATGCTTCCGCGCAGCTTCACCTCGCGAAGCACAACCAGTCGATGCAGATCCAGCACGGTTCGAGCCTATTCAGCCGTCGAGGTTTCAGCAGCAGCATCCGCGACGACCTCTTTGAGATGTTGCAGCAGCGCGGCGACGGCGGGGCGAATCGTGCCGCCGCGCCTGGTCACGGCATAGACATCTCGATAAAGCTCGGCCTCACCCCACACGACGCGGTGCTCCGGAATGTCCAGCAGCGCGTCGGGCGTACCCAGCAGCATCCGCGGCAGGAACGCGGCGGCCTCGCCCGCCTGCACGAGCGAGTGGTGGATGCGCAGGTTCGCCGAGGTGAAGCGCACGATTGGTTCAAACCCGGCTTCTCGGCACGCGCGCGTGGCCCACAGCGCAGCATCCGTCTCGGCCGGCTCGAAGATCCACGGAATCTTGGCGAGTTCTGTCGGATGCTGCACGGGAACGGGCGCATACACCGCGATCGGATCGCGGGAGAGAAAAGTGCGCGTCATCTCCGTGACGACGGCGCGCGGAATGTTCGGATACTCATCGGTCACGGCGAGATCGGCGCGGCGCCGGGTGACGGCATTCAAAGCATCCGTGGGGTCAACCTGCGTGAACTCCACGACGACGTCGGGGTGCGAGCGGGCCATTCGCCGCAGTACATCGGGCAGGTACCGCAGCGCGAATGTGCTGAACGAGGCGAAGCGCACGATGCCCTGCACGCGCGTGCTGCGCTGCTCGAGTTCGGCCTCGGTCTGCTCCAACAGGCGAATCACCTCGTCAGCGCGGTGCGCGAGATCGATGCCGACCTGAGTGAGCCTGACCTGCCGGCCCACCGGTTCGAGAAGCTTCATGCCGACTTCGGCTTCGAGCTTGGCCAACTGCTGCGAAATTGCCGACGGGCTGATCCCAATGGCGCGCGAGACCGCAACGATCGAGCCCCTGGTTTCGAGCTCTCGCAGCATCGCAAGCCGGTTCAGATCAAGCATCATCCCTCAAATCATTAAGGTGAGCTTCACGATATACGCAAGCCCCGGGTCCTTCCTCGATCTGACTGCGTGAGCCTAGCCTGAAGCCACACGCGAGCGGTGCCCGTCGGCACCCAGCACTAAGGAGTGAACATGGTGCCTGAGAACCAATTAACCCGTCCTCCCGCGTTCTCAGCTTCCGAGTATGCAGCCCGGCAAGAGCGGGTGCGTCAGCGTGCCGCCGAGCGTGGCTTTGACGCGTTGCTCATCGCCGATCCGTCGAATCTTTACTACCTCACCGGTTACGACGCCTGGTCGTTTTACACCCCACAAGTGCTGCACCTGCCGGTAGAAGGTGCCCCCACGCTCATCATGCGGGCAATGGATGCGCACGGGGCCTGGCGTACGGCGACCGGCATCGCAGCATCCGACATCTTCGGATACCCCGAGAGACTCATTCACAACGCCACCGAACATTCCGGTGACTGGATGGGCAAGCTGCTGGGCGAGCGCGGCCACGGCGGACGTCAGCGCGTCGGATACGAGGGCGAGGCGCACTTCTTCACCATTCGCACCTACCTCGCCTTCGCCGCGGCGCAGCCACAGTGGTCGCTGGAGGACTGTGACGACCTCGTCAACTGGGCACGGCTCATAAAATCACCCGCCGAGATCGAGATCATGCGCGGCGCCGGCAGGGTGTGCACTGAGGTCATGCGCACAGCAGTGGCCGCGATGTGGCCCGGTCGTCCGCAGAACGAAGTGGCCGCCGAGATTCTCGCCGCCCAGGCGCGAGGGACAGTGGGCACCGACGGCGACTATCCGGCGATTGTGCCGCTGCTGCCCACCGGACCCGGCGCCGATACTCCGCACCTCACCTGGACGGAA
>DQHP01000128.1 GCA_003524435.1 Microbacterium sp. | reverse complement strand
AGGGCGCTGGGCAACTCGCATCCGCTCGACCATGGGGCTCGCCGCGCTCATCGGCACCGCGTCGGTCGCCGTCGGCCTGCTCATCTCGTGGCATGCCGGTACAGCAGCGGGCGCCACGATCGCTTTTGTCGCCATCCTCGCCGCGGCAATATCAGCCGCGCTCCGCAATCTTGTCTCTGCTCGCGTCCTCAGACGCTTTCGCATCCGCCCCGAAAGGAACTCATGAGATTCCGCACCGCCGGAACGTCCGGCATCCTTCTCCTCTCCCTGGTGGGATGTGCTGCTGGCGGCGCAGAGCCGCCTCCCGAAGCCCCGACGGGCACGGGACACGGCGAGATCGAGGGCGCGCACGAGCTCGCCGAACCTGCCTTGCATCTGACGACGGTCGACGCGGCAGGAACCGTGCATCACCTCGACCTTCTCGATGAGGAAACGTCGGTGCTGGCTGAGATCGAGCCGATCGACGACCTCGTGACGGATGGGCGGTACCTCTTCGGTATCAGGAGCGGATCAGTGACCGTGATCGACAGCGGCGTCTGGACGTGGAGTCACATCGATCACTTCCACTACTACGAGGCGCCGTCGCGCGTGATCGGCGACATTGAAGGCGCGGGTGTCGCGACGGTGGTTCCAGGAGAGACCGGCACCGGAATCCACTTTGATGACGAAGCCGTGCTGCTCGATACGCTGGCGCTCGCGGACGGCGAGATCGTGGAGGAATTTCGGATCCCCGCCTCCTCGCCTGAGGGGCTCCTGGTCCCCCTGGCAGAGGGCGCGGTCGTTACTGAGCCCGATGCTGCAGACGGGGGCGCCCTGCGTATCATCGCCCAAGATGGCGCGCCAGGGGAGACCGTTCCCTGCATGAATGCCGTCGGAACGATCACCACCGTCGTCGGAGTCGTCATCGGATGCGACGATGGGGCAGCACTCGCGGTCGGCGGTGACCCGAATGAGTGGGAGCAGATCTCTTACCCTGCCGATCACGCTGCGCCGACAGCGACGGATTTCGCGGCACGACGGGGACGCCCTGGCGTGTCCGCGCTCGCCGGGGACGAGGGCGTGTGGATGCTCGATACCCGCGGCCGAACCTGGTCTTTCCAGAGCATCGGGGAAGAGATCATTCAAGTCGCCGCGGTAGATGACGAGGCCGAGCGCGTGCTCGCCCTCGCGGCAGACGGCTCAGTGCTGGTGCTCGCGGGTGGAGAGATCGTCGCCCGGACCGCACCGCTAGTGGCCGCATCGCTCGCTGATCCTGACGTCGCCGATCGGGTGGAACTCGTCGTCGACCAGCACCGGGCGTATCTGAACGGTCCGGTAGAGAACATGATGTGGGAGATCGACCCGGCCGATGATGCCCGGATCGCTCGCGTGTTCGAGGCGGCGACGTCACCATTGCACCTCGCGGGAACGGGCCGATGAAACGCCTCATCGCGGGGGTTATCGCGGTAGCGGTCGCCATCGGGCTCGTCGGGTGTACGGCCCCGGATGCTGACCGCCCCCGCGTCTACGTCACGACGAACATCCTCGGCGACGTCGTCTCTGAGATCGCCGGTGATCAACTCGAGGTCGTCACGCTCATGGCACCAGGTGCCGACCCGCATTCCTTCGAACTCTCAGCGCAGCAGGCTGCCGGTTTGCGAGATGCTGACCTCATCGTCGCCAACGGACTTGGACTCGAGGAAGGACTTGCCCAGCACGTGGAGGCCGCGGCCGAAGAAGGTGTTCCCGTGGTGTTGGCCGGTGACTACATCGACGTGCTCGAATATGGCGCCAGCACCGGGCCTGACCCGCACTTCTGGACGGATCCTGCGCAGATGATCCTCGTCGTCGATGCGCTCGAACCGACTCTTGCCGAACTGGCTGGTGACAACCTCGCTGATGTGCTGAGTTCTGCGGCGCAATACCGAGAGACGCTGGTCGCGCTCGATGAGCAGATGGAACAGGCCCTGTCAGCGATCCCGGTCGAGCACCGGGCGCTCGTGACCAACCATCATGTGTTCGGCTACCTCGCACGCAGGTTCGACGTGACGCTTTTGGGTGCCGCGATTCCTGGCGGAACGACACTCGCCGCGCCGAGTCCCGCGGATCTGCAGGAACTCGTCGACGCCATCGATACCGCAGGCGTGCGCACGATCTTCGCCGAATCATCGCAGCCCGACCGCCTCGTGCAGGTGCTCGCAGACGAAGCCGACCGCGACGTCGCGGTGGTCGAACTCATCACCGAATCGCTCGCACCTCTCGGCGAGCCCGGCGACACCTATCTCGACATGATGCGCGTCAACACCGACCGAATCGTGGCAGGTCTCAGTCCATAAAACCGCCCTCTGGGCACAACGAAAGGAAGAAAATGACACAGCTGAAACGAACCATCCGATTCACGGCAGGCGTCGGAATCGCCGCGATGGCATTGGCTGGATGCGCCGCGCAGCCGGGTGCTGAATCTCCGGCGAGCGAACCAACGAGCACGGAGACCGCGGCGGACGGTCCTCGTGTTGCCGTCGCTTATGAAGGGGGAGTGCTCGTTGTGGATGGCGAGAGCCTCGAGGTGATCGATGATCTGCCCTCGGAGGACTTCGTCCGCCTCAACGTCGCCGGCGACGGGCGTCATGCTTTCGTCTCCACATCGCAAGGATTTCAGCTGCTCGATGTGCGGGAGCCTGAACTTACCGACATGGTCATTGACGCGGCAGCGGCCGGCCATGTCGTTCGTCACGCCGGAAAAACCGTGCTCTATGACGATGCGACGAGCGACACCACCATCTTTGACACGGCGGCTCTTGCTGACGTGAGTGGCGACCTGCCCGATGCGGAGGTAATCGAAGGCGTTGAGGCGCATCACGGCGTTTCGGTGGTTTTGGAGGATGGCACTCTCGTGACAACTGTCGGAGATGCCAGCGGCCGCAGCGGCATCCGCGCAGTGGACGCTGACGGCGCGGAGATCGCAGCCAGTGCGGAATGCCCTGGTGTGCACGGCGAAGGCACCGCGCAGGACGAGGCTGTCGTGTTCGGCTGCGAGAACGGCGCGATCGTGTTTCACGACGGGGAGATCACCAAGCTGACATCGCCTGATGAGTTCGGCCGAATCGGCAACGCCTATGTCTCAGAGAACAGCCCCCTCGTCGTCATGGATTACAAGGATGATCCGGATGCTGAGGGCTCACTTCTGCAGAACATCGTCCTGATCGACACCGAGGCGAAGACGCTGGAGAAGATCGCGCTTCCGGATGGCGTCAGCTACACCTGGCGCGGGATCGTGCGCGCGCCTTCGGGCGAAGTGCTGATGGTCGCTACAGATGGGCAGTTGCACACTATTGACCCGGCGACCGGTGCGATCACGGCATCCCATGATGCGATCGAGGCGTGGGAAGGCCCGAGCGAATGGCAGCAGCCACACCCAGCCATTGCCGTGCACGATGACGTTGTCTATGTGACCGACTCGGCGAACAGCACAATTGTCGCCCTGAATGCCGTGACCGGAGAGCAGCTCGCCAGCAGCGAGCTTCCTGAAGTGCCCAACGAGATCGTCGTCGTCGGTTAGTGACGAATGCTGTCGGACCCGCCGAGTGTGGGCGGGTTCGACAGTGTTTCGGGCGCAAAACGTCGCCGATTACAGCAGGGCGAGCACGCTGTCGTACGCATCGGCCGTAACCGTCGCGCCGTGGCCGTCAAATACCCGGGTCGTCCCAGGCTCGGTGCGCCACGCCGCCCACCCGGGCTCACCGTCGGTGACCATCGCCACAGCGGCGGCGTGCATCTCATCCGCCAGGCTCTGTGGCGGATTCGGCCCCGCGAGATTCGCGACGCGCTCACGGCCGAGGCCATCGAACCAGAACGGCACATCCAGGCAATGGCACGCCCATCCCTTTGCGGGCGACACCCACGAGAACCGATAGGCCCAGGTCGCGGCATCCGCCCTGCTGCGTGCCTCGGCCACCTGTGGAACGATCCGTCGAAAGACGTCGTCGCTCACGTAGCGCCCCACCATCGCGGCGCTGCCCTTTGCCCGTTGCTCGCGGTTGGCGGCGAGGTATGCGCGCCTGGTCGCGCCGTTTCGGAGGAAGGGCCGCAGGAGCAATCCCGCCGGGATCATTCGCGCTTTGGCGCCCTCCTTCACGGCGACCATCGTGAATTCGTCATCCGCAGCGCCCAGCAGAAGCGGCTTATCCCCACCGATGCCCGCGCGCAGCGCCTCGACAGTCGGCTGCGCAATGAGGTCGCCGTCGATCATCGGACCCCACGGCAGGCCGCCGGCGAGCAGATCGATAACCATGCCGACACCCTTTCTCGGGGTTGCGGCCTTCGGCTGTAACTGACGGATGCGCCGCTCGCTGAGGCTGCGGAAACCATCGACGTTCGCCTCAATCCCGCCCAGTTGGGCGATTCGCAGTCCGCGCTGTCGTGCGGTTTCGCGCGGCACATCCGCGAGCGCTCCGGAGAACGAAAGCGCCGAATGAAACAGGCGCTGTGCTGATGGCATCCCGAGGAGCGTCAGGACTGCGCCACCACCGGCAGACTGCCCACCGATCGTCACGCGAGCTGGATCACCGCCGAACGCGGCGATGTTCTGCTGCACCCATTCGAGGGCGGCGACCCAGTCGCGCACGCCGCGGTTGTGGGGTGCGCCCTCGATGAAACCGAAACCGTCGAAGCCCAGACGGTAGGAGATCGTCACGGTAATGACGCCGTCGCGGTTGAAGGCGCTGCCGTCGTACCAGGGGCTCGCCGGTGATCCCTCGGTGTAACCACCGCCATGGATCCAGACGAGCACGGGGAGGGCGCCATCCAACGTGGGCGTGAAGATGTTGACGTTGAGGATGCTCTTTCCCGCAACCGCGGGTTCTGGAATGAGAGTATCCGCCCCGGTGGTCCGCAACGCCGTCGCACCGTACGCGGTCGCGTCGCGCACCTCGGTCCACGGTTTTGGAGGCACGGGAGCGGAAAAACGCAGATTGCCGACCGGCGCCTTGGCGAAGGGGATGCCGAGAAAAGCAGCGGATGCTGTGGGTGTGCCGTGTTCTCGCCAGACGCCGCGCACGGGGCCTGAGACAGTAGAGACAACCGGTGCTTCGCTCAAGTGAACTCCTTCAGATACACGGCTTCAGCGTATCTGCCCCCAATGTGACGCAAAGTGTCGCACTATTAGGACACTTCGTGTCATACTGTCGAGAACAAAGTACGAGGGAACGTTGTGACAAGACCTCTCGCAGGGCCGCAGACCCTGTTGCGAACATTGAACGCACGAGCGATCTTGGAGGCCCTGGCCCGACGGGGCAACCTCACTCGTGCCGAGTTGATGGGCGAAACCGGGTTGTCGCGGACTGCAGTGACTCAGGTACTTCGGATGCTCGACGCTGGGGAAGCTGTGGCATCCGCTGGGGAAGACCGAGGCACACGTGGTCCGGCGGCCGCCCGGGTTTCGCTCAACCCGAACCTCGGGTTTGCCGCTGCGGTCCACGTCGATCATCATTCAGCGAGTGTCTCACTCGTGGATCCGGCAGGTGAGATCCGTGCTGAGGCTCACGCACGCTTCAGCGCGACCGATGACCGTGCGATGAGGATTGTCGGGCTCATCGGTGATTGCCTGCAGGCATCACCGGGGTCTGTGAAATGCGCCGTTGTCGGTGTACCAGGAATCGTCACAGCTGACGGAAGCGTCCGTAATGACCTCGGACCGGACGGCGGAGCATTCCGCTCGGCGCTCGAAGCTGGCCTGGGCTGTGCAGTTCGCGTCGAAAACGACGTGAATCTTGCCGCACTCGCCGAATCCGCCGTCGGCGTCGGCGCAGGCATCAGCAGCTTCGCACTTCTCATGCTCGAAGACGGCCTTGGTGCGGGGTTCATCATCAACGGTGCGCTGCACCGAGGGGCATCAGGGGTAGCGGGAGAGGTGCAGTTCTTGCCTCAGTCACCGCTGCCGATCGCGGCTCCTGTGCTGGGCGATACCGTCGTCGCCGACCTCGCCCTCACCTTCGGACGAGACCCGGCTGAGCCGATGGATGCTCACCTGGAAGCCTGTGCGGCGGGAGACCCGGCGGCAGAGCAGATGGTTGATGAGATGGCTCGCAGACTCGTCATCGTGGCCGGGAGCATCACGCTTGTCCTTGATCCCGCGGCTTTCATACTGGCGGGTTACGCCACACATCCGTGCTTCGTGGAACGCATCAAGAACATCGCAGAAGAGTATGCGGCGCTGCTTCCGATGCAGTTCCTGGTGTCGGGCTTTGGTCGCGAGGCTCCGCTGATCGGCGCGATCAACCACGCTGCCGCGACACTGCGCGACACTGTTTTCGACAGCATCCTCTCGCACGGAAAATCGGGACGATGACGACACTGCCTGCGCTCACCACACGACTCGGATTGGATGCTGACGCGCGAGCAATCATCATCAACGCCGATGACTTCGGCATGTGCCATGCCTCGAACGAGGCAATCACCGGCCTGCTTTTGGGCGGTCACCTCGATTCGACGACGGTCATGGTTCCGTGTGCCTGGGCGCCAGAGGCTCTCGCATTCGCTGCGGCGCATCGCGAGCTGAGTGTCGGTGTGCATTTGGTGCTCACCAGCGAATGGACCGGCTATCGCTGGCGTCCGCTCACCGGCACGGCGACGAGTCTGGTCGATGAATCCGGGTACTTCCCGGCCGAGGTTGTGACCGTTGAGCGCGAGGCGAAGGCCGAGGATGTTGCGGCCGAGCTCGCCGCACAGGTGGCGTGTGCGCTGGAGGCCGGCGTTGATGTCACTCACCTGGATAGCCACATGGGAGCGGTCTATGGCTTGGAAACGGGGCGAGACTTCCTCGGCGCGGTGATGGAGATCGCCGCGCGCTACGCACTGCCTTTCCGGTTGCCGCGGTTGCTGGACGGATCGGGGTTCGATGCACGACTACAGCCGCTCCTCGATCGCGCGGCCGCCATTGCCGATGCCGCTGGCGTTGTCATTCCTGACCGGCTGTGGACGCACCCGTTCCCCCTCGCGAACGAGGGCACACCCGATGAGGAAACCTACGACGAGATGCGTGATGGGTTCCTCGAGATGTTGCGAGGGATCGGCCCCGGCGTGACCGAGATTTACCTGCATCCGATGGTCGATAACGAAGAGCTGCGCGCTGCTGTAGATTTCAGCGCCGCGAAACGCGGATACGAGCGGCTGTTGCTCGCTGACCCTCTTGTGCACCAAACCATAGCGACCGAAGGGCTCGTGCGGATAAGCTGGCGCGCGCTGCGAGCGCTACAACGCCGTCAAGTGTAGCGACGCCGATAGCTTCAGCGTCGATAGGAGCCCAAGGATGAGTCTCACCGCGCGGATCCGCGACCGCCGGCTCGACGCTGCGCCGCGTCGCAGTGAGTCTTTCGCATTCGGGGCGTCAGGGTTTCCTATCCAGCTAATGGGACAGACAGTCTCGGCATTCATCGTCTACTTCTACGTCGCCCACCTCGGCGTCGCGGCCGAGTGGGTGGCCGCAGCGATGATTGCCCACGGCATCCTCAACGCTCTGCTCAATCCTGTGGTTGGTGCGATGTCCGATCGCATTCGCACGCCCTGGGGGCGCCGCGTGCCCTGGATCGGGCTCGGGATTGTGCCGCTTGTCGTGGCCTTCACTTTGATCTGGATGCCGCCGGAGCTGCCCGCGGGCGGGCTCATCGTATGGTTCCTCATCGTCGTCGCGGTGTACGACATCGCGTTCGTTGTGGTTGTGCTGAACATCTCGGCGTTGTTTCCGGAGATCTTCCGCACGACTGAGGAGCGCGCGCGAGGCAACGTGCCCCGACAGGTCTTCGCGATCGTGGGAATGGTGCTCGGTACCGCCGGCGCGCCACTGTTGTACGGCAGCATAGGTTGGCCGGGGATGGCGCTCGCCCTCGGCTTCGTCTGTGTGGTGATGTTCGCCTGGTCATTCGGCGGCGGGATGATCGAGCGCCGAGGCGTTATCGCGGTTGAGGGCGCTGAAGCGCCCATGCGATGGACGGATCAGCTGCGATACACCTTCGCCAACCGTGCATTCGTGCCCTACGTGCTCGGCTCGCTGTTCGTGCAGACCGCGATCGCTGTCATCCTCGCCGCGATCCCGTTCTATGTGCGGTACTCGCTACACGCATCAGAGGGAGAGGGCAGCATCCTTCTCGGTGCGATCTTCGTCACCGCGATTCCGGCGATCTTCCTGTGGAGTTGGGTGGTGCGGCGCACGACGCCACGGGTTGCGGTGCTGTGGTCCGTCGGGGTGTTTGGTGTTGCCGTGCTCGGGTTCCTTCTCGCGACGGACGTTGTCGGTGCTGCCCTGGTCGGCATAGCGGTGGGAGTCGGCGTCGGCGGATTGCTGCAACTGTTGGAAGTTGCGCTCTCTCAGATCATCGATGATGACGCCCTCCGTACTGGCCACCGCCGTGAGGGCGTCTACTTCGGCGTGAACGGTTTCGTCGTGAAGGGGTCGATTGTGCTGCAGGCCATCGTCGCCGCATGGGTGCTGAACGCCAGTGGCTTTGACGCCGCCCTCGGTGATTCCCAGCCGGATGCTGTGGACGGCGGCATCCGGATCATGTTGGCTGTCGTGCCCATGGCCTTCACCGCGCTGGCCTGGGTGTGCTTCTTTCTGTACCCGATTCGCACGCGAGATGTGGTGGCTTCGGCGTAAGTGCCGCCTGCGACCGGCTTTTGCGTGCAGCCGTCAGGCGTCCTTGCGGAACGCGACCTCTAGTCGGCGGCGGCCGACGCGGGAGTCGGGGGCAGTAAGTCGCGCGATGAGCATGTCAGCAGCCACATTGCCCAGTTCCTGCCCGTCGACATCGATCGCCGGCACATTGTGTTGCTCAAGAGCCTCGACGATCGCCTGCTCTGAGCTGACCAGCGGAGGCTGGTCGCCAGCCGAAAGATACGCATATCGGATGCCGAGGCCAAGAGCTGTGGCATAGGGAACGACCGCGGTCGGGGTATGTGCGCGAACGGCCGGTGTCGCCTGTACCCCGGCGGCGAAGGTCGACGGATGTGGTCCGACGATGTTCAATTCCACGCCGGTGTGCTGGGCTGCCGCCTGGACAGCGCTGGTGCGCTGGCGGTCTTGCCACGAGCCGTCCGGCCCACCCACGTACACGACGTTGCGGTGCCCGTCGGCCGCAAGACTTTCGATGAGGGCGCCGAACGCAGATGCGGTGTCGGCGACAACAGAGCTGATGCCGTCGATCTCTCGGTCGACAAGCACCGCTGGTGTCTCGCCCAGCGCGGTGCGGATCAGATCGTCGGTGCCACGGGGTGCAACGACGATGAGGCCATCCACCTGTCGTCCGAGCCTGCTCAACGGTGCCAGCTCAGTGGTGCTCTCCAGCGGATACACGGCGACAGTGAGCTGGAATCCTGACTCGTCGGCACGAATCTGCGCTCCCGCGATAACCGGGCTGAAGTAGCTGTTATCGAGAGTGGGGACGACGAGGGCGAGAATTCCACTGCGCCCACCCGCCAGCAGACGGGCGGTGTTGTTCACGATGAAGCCGAGCTTCTCTGCGGCGTTATGTACGCGCTGTGCGGTGTCGGCGGAGACCAGTTCTGGGCGCGAGAACGTGCGTGACGCGGTGGCCTTGGAAACGCCCGCGAGAAGCGCAACATCGGCGATCGTCGTCATTGTTCTCTCTTTCTGCGCTCGTATGCTCACTACATCATGACGGTTGTAACCGGTCGCAGGAAGAGCATACGCACACTTGTTTCAGACTTGTAAACAAAAGCAACGTGACTGTTGCGGTCAGAATGAAACCGGTTACACTGGCGAGGTCGCCTAAGGAGGACGAATGCGAAGCAAAGCCACACCAGCGCTGCTGCTGTTGCCCGGCCTGGCTTTTTTGCTGATCGGATTCCTCATCCCGGCGCTCGCGATGCTGCTCGCACCTCCGCGCACCGACACGGTTGACATCTTCGTTCGTCTCGGCGAAATGCTCACCGATCCTTATGACCTGGCGATCATCGGGCGCACGATGCTGCTCGGACTCGTCGTCACCGGTATCTGCGTCGTACTGGGTTTCCCGATCGCGTATCTGCTCGCCCGCTCGACGTCGAAGTGGTCGGGTGTCTTCCTCGCACTCGCGATCTTCCCGCTGCTGCTGAGCAACGTCGTGCGCACCTTCGGGTGGCTGGTCGTGCTCGGCTCCAACGGTGCGATCGGACAGCTGCTGACCGGACTCGGACTCGTCGATGAGGCCCCGCAACTGCTCTACACGCCGCTGGCGATTGTGCTCGGGCTCACGCAACTCTTCCTTCCGCTTGCGATCATCACCTGCTATTCGGCGGTGTCGCAGGTCGATGCCGCTCTTGACGACGCGGCCCGCGGGCTCGGAGCATCCCGAACCCGCACGTTCTGGGATGTCGTCGTACCGCTGTCATCGCCCGGCATCGTCGTCGCGGCGACGCTCGTCTTCGCTGGCTCCGCCACCGCCTACACGACGCCCTATCTGTTGGGTGGATCGGGCAACCGGATGCTGTCGACGCAGTTGTTCTCGTACGCCAGCGTCACCGTTGACTGGGCCGCGGCGTCCGCCACCGCGCTGATCATGACCTTCCTTGTCCTGGCGGTATCGACCGTCTCCTCCGTCATGGGACGAAAGGGGGCCACCGAATGAACACCCGTCGCCCCATCGCGATGACGCTGGCCGTCGCCGGCTACATCATCATGATCGTGCCGATCCTGTTCGTCGTCGCCGTCTCATTCACCGAGTCGAACACGTTGAAGTTCCCGCCAGAGGGATTCTCGTTGAAATGGTTCGGCGCGGCGCTTAGCTACGAACCGTTCATGGGCTCGCTCGTCACGAGTGCTCAGATCGCACTACTGGCAACATTCCTCGCACTCCTCGTCGGTATCCCCGCGACGCTCGCAATTTATCGCGGCAAGCTCCCGGGCAAGGGGGTTGTCGAGGCGCTGTTCCTGTCGCCATTGATCGTTCCTGAACTGGTCGTGGGACTCGCACTGTTCCAGCAGCTGATCGTGGCATTCCGCATCGATAACTGGCCCGTGTTGTTGATCGGGCACACCGCGTTGCTGTTGCCGTACGCGGTGCGCGTGACCGGCGCCGCGGTTGCGGGTGCTGACCCGGCGCTGGAAGAAGCAGCGCGCGGACTGGGTGCCTCCCCGATGCGCACCTTCTGGACAGTCACACTGCCGATTCTGCGCCCGGGCATCTTCTCTGCCGCACTGTTGAGCTTCATCACCTCGTTCAACAACGTGCCGCTATCGCTCCTGCTGCAGAGCCGCACCACGCAAACCCTGCCGGTCACGATGCTCGATTACGTGCAGCAGAGCTACGACCCGATGGTCGCCGCCACCTCGACTCTCATCCTCGCCGCCACCGTCGTCATCGCCATCATCGCGGAGAAGACGGTCGGCTTCGCCAAGATCTTCGGAGGCATCAACCGATGAACGCCGCAGCCCAGTTCGTCTCGGTCACTCAGGTGTTCGGCGACTTCACCGCCGTCGATGACATCGACCTCAGCATCCCGGCCGGCAAGCTCACCACGTTGCTGGGCCCTTCCGGCTGTGGCAAGACCACGTCGCTGCGAATGCTGGCCGGATACACGCGCCCCACCAGCGGCCAGATTCTCATTGATGGGTCGGATGCGACGGCGACGCCGCCCGAGAAGCGTGGCCTGGGCATGGTCTTCCAGTCCTACGCGCTGTTTCCGCATATGAGCGTCGCCGACAACGTCGAGTACGGGCTCAAAACCCGGGGCATCAACAAGGCCGAACGGCAGAAGCGTGCCGCAGAAAGCCTCGAACTCGTCGGCCTCGCGCATCTCGCAGATCGCAAGCCGCGCGCACTTTCTGGCGGACAGCAGCAGCGCGTGGCGCTGGCTCGTGCCATCGCGATTCGCCCGAAGCTGTTGCTGTTGGATGAGCCGCTGTCGAACCTCGACGCGCGCCTGCGTGTGCAGATGCGCTCTGAGCTGCGCCGTATCCAGCATGAGACCGGACTCACTGTGGTGCTCGTCACGCACGATCAGGACGAAGCGCTCGAGATGAGCGATGAGATGGTCCTGATGCGCGCGGGCAAGATCATGCAGCAGGGGGCACCGGCTGACGTCTTCGGTGCACCGACGAACCGCTTCGTTGCCGACTTCCTCGGCTACGAGAACTTCGTGCAGACCGCAGGTGGGCTCGTGACAGTGCGTCCAGAGCACCTGGTCGTCCATTCTGATGAGACTGCCGCGACCGGCGCGATTGTCCTGCCCGGCGTCGTCACCGACATCGCGTATCGCGGCGTTGATCTGCTGATTACTGTCGCCGCGCGCGATGAGACGGGGTCGATCACGCTCCTCTCTGATGTGCGCGCTGATGGCGCACCGCGGCTCGTGCCCGGTGACTCCGTCACCGTCACCGCAGCTGCTTCCCACCTCGTAGAACTCGCCGACTGACCCTCCCCGAAAGGACATCGTCATGCTGAATCGTCCCTCCCGCCTCCTCGTGCTCACCGCTGGTGCCGCGGCATCCGGCCTGCTCCTGGCTGGTTGCTCTTCCGCTGGCTCTGACACGGAGGCTGACTCGAATGTGCTCGTCGTGAGCACCTTCCCGTTCGGCGTCGAACTGCTCGAAGAAGCCGTCATCGACCCATTCACCGAAGCGACCGGCATCGAGGTCGAGATCGCAACCGGATCGAACGCCGACCGCCTGTCGCAGCTGCAGCTCACCGACGGCGTTGACCCCGGTGTCGACGTGATGATGATCAGCGACTACTACGCGGCGCTCGGCCAGGAAGACGACCTCTTCCAGCAGGTTGACGCCTCCGCCGTGCCGACGCTCGATGAAGTCGCCGACTTCGCCAAGGAAGACAGCTACCTCGGACCCGCATACAGTTACCAGCTCAACGGCACGCTGTACAACACTGACGAGCTCTCTGCAGAAGAGGCCGCAAGCTGGGACCTCTACGGCGATAAGGCATACGCGGGCAAGCTCGCGCTGCCCGACATTTCGGTCACCGCCGGCCAGCTGGCTATCAGTGGTGTCGCCGCGACCTTCGGAGACGGACCCTACGACGTCGACACTGCTTTCGAGGTCATGGGCGAGTGGGCTCCCAACGTTCTGCAGTTCTACAGCTCGTCAACTGAGGTCACAAACCTCATCACGCAGGGCGAGATCGTCGCAGCAGATTCCCTGAACGGATTCGCTACCGATGTGATCGCTTCCGGCGAGCCCGTTGGCTGGGTTGCGCCGGCTGAAGGCGCCTACATGGCGACAAACCGCGCGATGATCCCGACCGGTGCGGCAAACGTCGAAGCAGCCGAGAAGTTCATCGACTACCTCCTCGGAGTAGAAGCGCAGACGTCATCGGCGGCCATCGTCGGTGACCTGCCGGTCAACCCCGGCGCCGAGATCCCCGAAGAGATCCGCGCTGTTGTCGGCGACATCGCCGATGACCCGATCGCGGCCGGATTCGAGACGCTTGACCCGGCAGAGTTGGTGTCGACCCGCAGCGAGTGGGTTGACCGCTTCGCGCGAGAGGTGACCGCTCAGTGATCTCTGTTTCATCACCTGTGCCTGCTGATTCTCTTGCTGTTTCAGCCGAGTGGATTAGCGATCTGCCGAAGGTCGACCTGCACTGCCATCTCATCGGCACCGTGCGGGCGAGCACCTTCGCAGAGCTTGCCCGGCGCGAGAAGCTCGAACTGCCCGAGGATCCCGAGCGGATCTTCGCCGACATCAACTCGCTGCCGCCGGATCCTGCGCTGTACCGCAACACTGTGATTCCGGTGCCGCAGGGGCGTTCGGCCGATGAGCCCGAGGTGTCGTACTCGCTGTTCCAGGCATCGAAGTGGGTCACACAGGTTCTGAAGGATGCCGATGACCTGACCCGTATCGTCTATGAAGCCTTCGAGGATGCACACCGCAAGAGCGGCACCAAGCACCTGGAGCTGTTCTTCGACGATGTTCCTGCACACCTGGCATCGCTGGGCTATCTCGGCAGCGTCGAGGCATATGCCGAGGGCATCCGGATGGCTGAGCGTGATTTCGGGATGACCGGACGCATGATCAAGGGCATCGACCGTTCGAAGACCGGCGAAGAAGCTCTTGCCCAGGTGCGCCAGGTCGTCGACAACTCGCACGAGTACGTCGCAGGCATCGGCCTCGACAACCTCGAGAATGCCGGGCCACCGGAGCGCTTCGAAGCTGCTTACCGGCTGGCGGGTGAGGCAGGTCTCAAGCGGACGGCGCACTCCTCTGAGCACGTCCCCAGCGCGCAGAACACGATTACGTGCCTTGATCTGCTCGGCTGTGACCGTATCGATCACGGCTACTACGTGCTGGAAGACCCCGAAGTGATCGCACGTGTGCGCGATCAGGGCGTGGTCTTCACCGTGGGATCGACGACCTCGCGTCGTTCCTGGCGACCGTGGCGTCGAGCATCCATTCGCGCCATGCTCGACGAGGGGCTCAGCCTGGTTCCGTGTTCGGATGACCCGGGGATGTTCCCGACGACGCTGAGCAACGAGTACACGATCCTCAACGAGCAGATCGGTGCCAGCCACGCACAGCTGAGCGCGATGGCACTGCGGGCGGTTGACGCCTGCTGGTTGCCGGATGCTGAGAAAACGGCCCTGCGCGCCGAGGTTGCTTCGACGATCGCAGCATTGGATGCCCGCGAGGGATACTGAGCGGTTTCGCGGCTTTAGCCGGGCAGCTTCTTCGGAGATGTGCACGAACTTCGGACGATTTCACTGAGATCATCCGAAGAAGACGTACATCTCCGAAGAAACTGCACGCTGTCAGCGCAGGTGCTTGACGCGCCGGTGCTCTCGCAGGGTCATGTCGGGGCGTTCATCCACCTTGGTGGCACCGTCCTCGTCCCAGCCATTTCGGGCATAGAACCTGTCGGCGCGCTCATTGCCGTCGAGCACCCAGAGGAACGCGGCCTGATGCCCGGCGGCGACGAGGGTGGCTTCTGCTGCGTTGAGCAGCGCATAGCCTGTGCCCCGCGACCAGACGCCAGGGTCGCTATAGATGCCGTAGACCTCGCCGTCAGCATCCGCTCCTTCATCCCGCCCGGCGCCGAACGACACCCAGCCGAGGACCTCATCCTCGATCTCGGCGACGAGAGTGTCGATAGTCAGCGGATGGGGCTCCTGCAGGATGCTGACCCATCGAGCCGCGCGATCGTCGATCGACATCGCGTCGAGGATGCCCTGGTCCATGAGCCCGCGGTATCCGGACTGCCACGACCTCACATGAACGCGGGCGATTGCGGGAGCATCCTCCGCCACCGCTGATCGCACCCTGATCATTGGACTAACCAGCGTTGCGCCGTGCCTCCCAGCCCGTGCGCACCATCTCGTCCACCGTGTACCGCATCTTCCAATCCAGGTCGCGGGCGGCAAGCTCACCGGTGGCCACGATCCGGTCGGGATCGCCGGCGCGGCGCGGGCCGATTTCGGGTGTGAAGTCGATGCCGGTGACGCGCACCATGGCATCCATGATCTGCTTCACACTCAGACCGTCACCCGAACCGAGGTTGTATGCCGCCTCGATGCTCTGCCCGCTCGACAGGCGCTTCGCAGCCGCGACATGGGCGGCGGCGATGTCGCCGACGTGCACATAGTCGCGCACGTTCGTGCCGTCTTCAGTGGCGTAGTCATCGCCGAAGATCGCAGGAGTCTCATCGGCGATGAGCTTCTCGAACACGATCGGGAAGAGGTTGTGCGGGCTGACGTCGTAGACGCTCGGGTCGGCGGAGCCGACGACGTTGAAATAGCGCAGCGACGTGTGGCGCAGCGGATGCTCGGACTCAGCCGTCGCGATCGCCTGGTCGCGCAGCATCCATTCGCCGATCAGTTTGGATTCGCCATACGGGCTGGACGGCTTCTTCGCTGTATCTTCCACGACGAGCGGTACATCCGGGGTCCCGAAGACCGCGGCCGACGAAGAGAAGACGATGTTGGTGACACCCGCGGCATCCATCGCCTCAAGGATCACGCGCGTTCCGTCGACGTTCTGCGCATACGTGTGCAGCGGCCGCTGGACTGAGACGCCCGCGTACTTGAAACCGGCGACGTGGATGACGCCCTCGGCGGAGTGCTCACGCAGTGCCTTCTCAAAGAGTTCGCGATCGAGGATGCTGCCCTTCACGAACGGAACGCCCTCGGGGACAAACGACTTCTGTCCGCTCGAGAGGTCATCGAAGACGACCGGGCTGAGCCCTGCATCTGCGAGTGCGCGCACGACGTGCGCTCCGATGTAGCCGGCTCCACCAGTGACGATCCAGGACATGCATTCCTCTCTCGGCCCGCGCGCCGCGTGCCTCCTCTATTCTGCCTGTCGCGCGGTGAAGCTCAAACGTCGGCGACGAGTTTGCGCGCCTCTTGTTGGTGTTCGGCGATGAGCGCTTCCACATCTAGGCCCGTGACCTGCCCGTCGGCGNNCCCGCCAGTTTCCGCCCACCATGACGCGGTCGGCGCGCTCGGCGCCGCACAGCACGAGTGCGGCGATGGGATCGTGTGAGCCGGAGAACGCGAGCCCATCCAGGCGGAACATCGCAAGGTCAGCCTGCATCCCCGGCGCGATCTGGCCGATGTCAGTGCGCCCCAGCGCCGCCGCCGAGCCTGACGTCGCCCAATCCAGAACCCTGGCACTCGTGACCTTCTCTGTGCCGTAGCGCAGCCGCTGCAGGTAGAGCGCTTGGCGCACCTCTCGGATCATGTTGGAGGCATCATTTGATGCCGATCCATCCACCCCCAACCCGAGCGGCACTCCCGCTTCTTCGAGCTCCACAGCCCGCGCAATCCCGCTCGCGAGTCGCATGTTCGACGTCGGGCAGTGCGCGACGGCCGTTCCTGCAGCGCCGAGTGCGGTGACCTCCTCATCATTGAAGTGCACGCCGTGCGCGAGCCAGGTGCGATCAGAGAGCCAGCCAACAGAATCCAGGTACTCGACGGTGCGCATGCCGAAGCGCTCTCGGCAGAACTGCTCCTCATCCAGCGTCTCGGCGAGGTGGGTGTGCAGCCGGACGTCGAGCCGTTTTGCAAGCACGGCGGAATCCGCCATCAGAGACGTCGTGACCGAGAACGGCGAGCACGGTGCGAGACCGATCTGCACCATGGCTCCGTCGCCACGCTCGTGGTAGCGGTTCACCAGGCGCTCGGAGTCCGCGAGGATCACGTCCGGATCCTGCACCGTCTGCTGCGGAGGAAGACCGCCGTCGTCTTCGCCGAGCGACATCGATCCGCGGGTGAGCATCGCCCGCATCCCGAGCGTGCCGGTGACGCTCGCCTGGATGTCGATGGCATCATCCATGCCTGTCGGGAACAGATAATGATGATCGGCGGCTGTGGTGCAGCCCGATTGAAGTAGCTCCGCCATCGCGACCGTGGTGGCCAGCTCCAGCGCCCGAGGCGTGAGCTTCGCCCACACCGGGTAGAGGTTCACGAGCCATCCGAAGAGGGGCAGGTCTGCCACCGGCGCCCACGCGCGAGTGAGCGTTTGATAGAAGTGATGGTGGGTATTGATAAGCCCCGGAGTGATCACATGGGCGCTCGCATCGAACACCTCATCAACCTCTGGAGTTTCTCCCACCCTGACGAGCGCAGTGATGGTGCCGAGGTGCTTATCTACGATGATTCCGCGCGCAGCAAGTGCGGGGTCTGTGCCCTGTCCTAGATGCACAGCGAGCGGGTCACGGAGCCAGATCTTTGCCATTGGTGTCGCCTCTCATCTGGCGACACAGGGCTGGGGCTCGGGCCGCCAGCTCAGGTTTTTCGGCGTCTGCTGTTCCGCCGGCCACCCGGAGAGGATGACGCTACGTAACGTAGCACGGAGGATTTTAAAGTGTCACGTGTCGTTTTTCGGATTCGGTGCTAGCATCGCCTAAACCGCCGACTTGGAAACTAAGTTTCACTAGACGGAAAAGTGGAATCGACGCAGGAAGTGCGCCGCCCAGACAGATGTACCTCAATGGAGAGAGAGCAATGTCGACAACGCCAAACATCAGCCGGCCGGAAGATGAGAAGCTGCGCATCGGACCCACCTTCGCTTACGGGCTGCAGCACGTTCTCACGATGTACGGAGGCATCATCGCGGTGCCGCTCATCATTGGCACGGCAGCCAAACTCACACCGGCTGAGATCGGTCTGCTGATCGCATCGTGTCTGTTTATCGGCGGACTCGCGACCATTCTGCAGTCGTGGGGAGTGCCGTTCTTTGGGTCGAAACTACCGCTCGTGCAGGGAGTTTCTTTCTCCGGCGTTGCGACAATGACGGCCATTCTCGACGCGGGCGAAGGACTGCAAGGGGTGTTTGGTGCCGTGATCGCGGCATCCATCGCTGGCCTCATCGTCGCACCGTTCTTCGCGATGATTGTGCGGTTCTTCCCACCCGTCGTCACCGGCACAGTCATCACCACGATCGGTCTCACACTCATGCCCGTCGCCGCACGCTGGGCGATGGGGGGAACCTCTGAAGAAGACCCGATGTGGGGCAGCATGCAAAACATTGGGCTCGCGATGGGAACGCTCCTCATCGTGCTCGTCCTGAGCAAGTTCGGCACCCCGACGATCTCGCGTTTGGCGATTCTCATCTCGATCGTGGCAGGCACGGCCTTCGCCGGAGTGATGGGCTGGGCCGACTTCTCGAACATCGCCGACGGCGGCTTTGTCGCGTTCCCACAGCCGTTCGCGTTCGGATGGCCGACATTCGGAGTCGCCAGCATCATCTCGATGTTCATCGTCATGATCGTGACGATGACCGAAACTACCGCCGACATCATTGCGGTTGGCGAGATTGTGGGAACCAAGGTCGACTCCAAGCGAATCGCGAATGGCCTGCGTGCGGATATGATCTCGTCTGCTGTCGCCCCAGTGTTCAATTCGTTCACGCAGTCGGCATTCGCGCAGAACGTCGGCCTCGTCGCCATTACGGGCGTCAAATCACGCTTCGTGGTGACCGCGGGTGGCGTCATCCTTGTTGTGCTCGGCCTCCTGCCGGTTGTTGGCGGACTTGTCGCGGCAGTGCCGCCGCCGGTGCTCGGCGGCGCGGGCATCGTGCTGTTCGGGTCGGTCGCCGCGGCCGGAATTCGTACGCTCTCGAAGGTGAAGTACGAGGGCAACATGAACATGGTGATTGTCGCGGTTTCGCTGGGCTTCGGCGTGATTCCCGTGGTCCTCCCTGATTTCTATAACGCCTTCCCCACCTGGGTGGGAATCATTTTGCACTCCGGGATCTCTTCCGCGGCGATCATGGCAGTGCTGCTGAACCTGCTGTTCAACCACCTCGGCGGCAAGTCAGGCGAGCGCTCTGCGTTCGTGGCCGGCTCTGGCCGCATCATTCGCGAAGATGACCTCGCCCGCCTCCTTGCGGATAAAACGCTGTACAACGGTGACACGATCAAGGACGGCAAGGTGGTGGATGCTGACGGCGAAGAGGTTCCTGTCGTCACAGCATCCCAAGAGGTCGTGATCACCGACGCGATCAAGACCGGCAAGATCCGCAGTCGAGAGGACGTGCGCCGAGTGCTCGAGGAATCGGACTCCTAGCCGGCGCCGGCAAACGCAAATCTCTTGGGCAAAAGAAGGGCTTAGATGTCGCGGCGGGCGCCCGCAGACGGCACCACCGTGAACAGATGCGGGGGCGTGAACCCGGATGCTGCGAAAGCAGCGGTCACGGCATCCGACACCGACTCAATAGCTGACTTCTCGACAAGTGCGATTGCCGCGCCTCCGAAGCCGCCGCCGGTCATTCGAGCCCCGATGGCGCCGTGCGCGAGCGCGGTGTCCACGGCCAGGTCGAGCTCGACCGTGGAGATCTCGAAATCATCCCGCATCGAGACGTGCGAGGCGACGATCAGATCGCCGATCTCCCTGGCGCCGCTGTCGCGCAGCACGCGCACGGTATCGAGCACGCGTTGATTCTCCGTGACGATATGCCGCACGCGGCGGAAGGTCACGTCGTCCAGCACTGCTTCGGCGCGAACCAGGTCTGACACACCTACATCGCGCAAGCTCGAGACGCCGAGTTCGCTTGCACCCTTTTCGCATGATGCGCGGCGGTCGCGGTAGCCGCCGGTGGAATGTGCGTGCTTCACCTGCGTATCCATCACGAGGATGGCCAGTCCGGCTTCGGCAATTCCCACCTGAGCAAGCTCGGTCTCAAGTGTGCGGCAGTCGAGGAAGATCACGGAATCGGGCTCTCCGAGCATCGACGCCATCTGATCCATGATTCCCGTCGGTGCTCCGACGGCTTCGTTTTCGGCTCGCCTGCCGATGCGGGCGAGCGCGGTGCGATCAAGGTCTGTATGCCAGAGATCGTTCAAAGCGGATGCTGTCGCCCCCTCGATCGCAGCCGAAGAAGAGAGCCCCGCGCCGACGGGAACGTCCGAGGCGATTGCGATATCGACGCCGATGGGGCTGGCGGTTGAGCCCGTCGAAGGGTCGGGAAGTTGCAGCGCCCAGGCTACGCCGAGTGGGTAAGCCGCCCACTCGGGGACAGGCAGTGCCGCGCCGGAGGCCGTGGGGAACAGCTCATTCAGAGCGTCGAGGGCGACTTCGACAGGGGCATCAGCAAAGGTCGACGCCACGCGGATCATTCCATCTTCGCGTATGCCTACGGCGGCATATGTGCGATGCGGAATCGCGAACGGCAGGACAAAACCCTCGTTGTAATCAGTGTGTTCGCCGATCAGGTTCACCCGGCCGGGCGCCGACCAGACGCCAGCGGGAGCCTGGCCGACCATCGTTTCGAACAGAGCGGTGGCGGCATCCCTCGCGGTCATGCCTTGCCCGCCTTTACACGTTCGATGGCTTCGCGCACGCGGGCGGCAGATTGCTCTGGCGGGATCTCGGCGGTCCACGCTCCCATCGCCGCTTCGCTGCCAGCGAGGAACTTCAGCTTGTCGGAGCCGCGGCGAGGACTGGTCAGCTGCAGGTGCAGGCGGACCGAATCGCGGCCAACATTGACGGGGGCCTGGTGCCACGCGGCGATGTAGGGCGTGGGGGTGTCGTAGAGTGCGTCGACGCCCTGCAGCAGCGTCAAATACAACGGGGCGAGTTCATCGCGCTCTTCTGCTGTGGTCTCGGCGAAGTCCGCGACGTGCCGGTGCGGCATGAGGTGAACCTCCAGCGGCCAGCGGGCGGCAAACGGCACGAATGCTGTCCAATGCTCGCCCCGGAAAACGACTCGTTCCGAGGCCTGCTCAAACTCGAGGATGCGCTGGAACAGATCGGGTGCGGTGCGATCGATATTCTCCAGCAGTCGGGTCGTGCGCGGAGTGACGTACGGGTAGGCGTAGATCTGGCCGTGCGGGTGCGGCAGAGTGACTCCGATGGCTTCGCCGCGGTTCTCGAACGGGAAGATCTGCTCGATACCGGGCAGTTGAGACAGGGCTGCGGTGCGATCTGCCCACGCTTCAATCACAGTGCGGGCGCGCGTCACCGACTGTGTGCCGAATGAGCCGGAATGCTCAGGGCTGAAGCACACGACCTCGCAGCGACCCACTGAGGTGCGGGTGCGGCCCAGGCCGAGGGCGGCGAGATCGTCGAGTCCGCGAGGCGGGTTGCTGGCACTTGGTGCGGTGCCGAGCGCCGCGGCGAGAGCGGGGCCGAAGGCGGGGGAGCGGTTCTCGAACACAGCAACGTCGTAGAGAGACGGCACTTCGGAGGGGTTGGTTGGTGACTGCGGTGCGAGCGGGTCGGCGTCGGCTCCTGGCATCATCACGCGGTTCTGCCGGTTCGCGGCAACGGTGATCCAGTCGCCGGTAAGGATGTCCATGCGCATCGTCGCAGTGTCCGGACGCGGATCGAGCGTGCGTGCATCGATCGCTCGATCGGAGCCGAGGGTGGTGTCGGGGTCGTCGTAGTAGATGAGATCGCGGCCATCGGCCAGTTGCGTGGCTCGTCGGACGACGCCGGCACCGAGTTCGCTCGTGCATAACTCCGGAGATTCTTGCGTGTTCACGTCAACACGCTACCCGTCTGACGATGGTAACGTCAACATTCAGGAGTTATGAGCGGGAAGTGGCTGTGCCTGTGGGTGTGGCCGGAGGCGCACCAGCCGCAGTGGACGGGAAGTGGCTGTGACTGAAGGCACAACAGCCACAGAGAACGGGTGAAGGGGGATGGATGTCGGCAGACGATGAACTGTTTCGGCCTGCGCGCAGCCCGCGACGTCAGATTCCGACCGGCCGCGTCTCGATGGCGATGGTGGCCTCCCGTGCGGGAGTATCTGGGCAGACCGTGTCGCGCGTCGTCAATGACAGTCCACGCGTGGACCCTGCCACGCGTGCCCGTGTCGAAAAGGCCATGGGCGAACTCGGCTACCGCCCG
>DQHP01000127.1 GCA_003524435.1 Microbacterium sp. | reverse complement strand
GTAGCGACGGGCCCGCGGGTCGGCGTGGCAGGGGTTGCCGGGACCGATGCTTTTCCGTGGCGGTTCTGGGTTCCAGGCGACCGGACGGTCTCACCGTTTCGGTGGGGACGCGGCGCAGCCGAGGCAGCATCCGCGCAATCGGGTGCGGGCGCTCTGTGAACCGCCCACTAATCTGAATGCCATGGCCGATCCGGTTGACGTGATCCGCGCGCTGCGTGAAGGTATCGACGGGAGTTCGAGTCTGAACCCACCGACAGCCGCACGGTTTGGCGAGTGGCTCGTGGAACAGACAACTGATGCCGTATACATGTCTCGCGACTGGGTGCCCCGCAATGACTCCAGCTATCGGATGGGCAACGAAGAGGTGCATCCGGGTCTGCGCATACTCACGGATCAGCAGCGGCGCGAACTGATGTTCTCGTTGCGTCCCGCCCGTGCCCTTCGCCGGCCGCGAGTACTTCGGATGGAGGCGCTGATCGTCGGTCTCGTGGATGGCAATGTCCCGTGGATGCAGGATGCGCTCTGGACCTTTGGTCGTCTGAACCTCGCTTCTTCGCTGAATTCTGCCGGCAGTACCGATTACAGCGGGAACATTTTTGACTACCTGGAGGAGATCGCAGTCGGCGACGACGCGCTCGCCGATGATCGTCTGCCCAGTCACGCGCCTGTCGCCCGCAATGGGTACCGCTTCGCCGTTGTCGCGACGAACATCGTCCGTGCGCTGCGCTATGGACACGACCGTGACGCCGCTCGCGAGGATGCCGTGAAGTTCGCAGCGCTCAAATCCGCGAAAAAGTTCGAAGCGTTGATTGTGAAGTACCTCGTCGCCGTTCTCGATGCGAATGCCGACGCCATGCAGCAGCATTTCAGCACGATCGCAGCGACATGGACGTCAACGCCGTGGGCACGAATCTGGAACGACCCGCTGCATAAAACAGCTTCGCTCAAGTTGCACGGACTCGCGGTGCTCGGTGAACGAGTCGTTCCGGGGATCTCGGAAGTTGCCGCGGGGACGAAGGCGTGGAGCAGCGAGTTCGTCGAACTGATGGCGGTGCCGCGGATCACTGGGAGGGCGCCACGTTCGGTTGTAGAACTGCTGGGGGCCACCGGCTCGCTCGCAGTCATCCTCCGACCTCGACCGCTCCGCGACTACGCAGCGCTTTCTGCGTGATGCCGACCAAGCGAGCGTCGCATCCGTGATAAAGTAGTCACTGTCTGTGCACACTCCTGTGCGCAGTTCGTGTGCCGTTCGTGTTTATTCGGTCCCTCCGGGTCGAATTTTTACGGCGCGCAGACAAGGGATCTTGGGTGAGGCCGTCCGGCCTCACGGTAATGAAGGAGTAATCACATGGCAGCAGTGTGCCAGGTGACAGGAGCTGTTCCCGGCTTCGGTCACAACATCTCGCACTCGCACCGCCGGACGAAGCGCCGCTTCGACCCGAACGTGCAGAAGAAGACCTATTTCGTGCCGTCGCTCGGCCGTAAGATCACGCTGAACGTGTCCGCTAAGGGCATCAAGGTGATCGACGTGCGTGGCATCGAGAACGTCGTCAAGGACCTCCAGGCGAAGGGTGTGAAGCTCTAATGGCTAAGAAGTCACAGGACGTCCGTCCGATCATCAAGCTGCGTTCGACGGCAGGCACCGGTTACACCTACGTGACCAAGAAGAACCGTCGTAACACCCCCGACCGCATCGTGCTGAAGAAGTACGACCCGGTTGTCCGCAAGCACGTCGAATTCCGAGAGGAGCGCTAAACATGGCTAAAAAGAGCAAGATTGCTCGTAACGAGCAGCGCAAGGTCATCGTCGAGCGTTACGCTGAGCGTCGCCTCGAGCTGAAGAAGACCCTGGTTGACCCCAACGCAACCGACGAGGCCCGTGAGGCTGCTCGCGTCGGCCTTCAGAAGCTGCCGCGCAACGCGTCGCCCGTACGCGTGCGTTCGCGTGACGCCATCGACGGTCGCCCCCGTGGAATGCTGACGAAGTTCGGCATCTCGCGTGTGCGTTTCCGCGACATGGCACACCGTGGCGAGCTGCCCGGCGTGACAAAGTCGAGCTGGTAAGCAATAGCTTTCATCAAAGAGGCGAGGTTCTACGGAGCCTCGCCTCTTTTGCTGTCTCCGGGGGGAGAAAACGAAATGTCACGGACTATTACTGATCGGAAGTACCTGAATAAGGCGGTGCGCTCACGCACTTCCTGGCTGGTCTTTTTGCTGGTCGCCGCGATCGGTGCCGGAACGCTCGGATACTTCAACGTCACGGGCGTCGTGAAGGAGCTCAACGAGACGTACACCTCCACCACGGGTGAGGTCGTTAGCGAAGGGTCCATTCGTGTTCTGACTGGAACGCGCCGCAGTCGGCACTACGAGGATCGACGTACTGTCCATATTGAGTACGCCATCGACGGTGTTCCAGGGTCGGGGAGCGCGGTAGACGAGGACCTGCAGATCGGCGAGAGCCTGACGATCTGGGTGAACGAGCGCAACCTCGACGTGGAAATCGAAGAGCCGACTGGCCCAGAATTCTGGGACTGGGCATGGGCGATTGCCATGCCGATCCTCGCCCTGCTGTTGCTGTGGGGATTCGTATACAGCGTGCGCACCAGCATCCGCCTGAAGCGCTTCACACCGGAGGGGCGCGAACCTGACTTCGTCTTCGCACTGCAGAACATCGAGGTCCAGGCAGGCAAGGGGCGAAAAGCCAAACAGCGCACCTTTATCTTTCATGGCGTGATGCAGTCGAACTCAATCCCCAAGCGTGTGGGCGAGAAGGCAACGATCAGCGCGGTCGAGAAGACCCTCCCGCCGGCGCAGACCTACCCACCGACGTTCACCGGCTACTACTTAAAGCCAGGCAAAGAAGGTGCCGAACCCGTGCTACACGCGCCAGAGCTTGACGCCTGGTGGCCAGCAACATTGGCCTTTCCCAGCGACCTAGAGATGGTTTCCACACAGGCGGAGAAGCCGAAAAAGACGGACTAAAACCCGCCACACGAGCCACAATCGTCACTTCTTTACCGCGACACGCGGACCAAAACGCCAAAACCCGCGAAATGACGCGGAAATGTGGGTGGTGGTTGATACATTCGAGGCGGTCACTCGACCACGGGGGGCATCCGCCACCTGAACCACAAATCGATGCGACACTTTGTCGCTGGAGGATGACATGGCTGACAAGTCCATCACCAAGACCGAGCTCGTCGCGAGCATCGCAAGCGCAACTGGCCAGAGCCAGGCCACCGTCTCCGGTGTCCTCGACTCGCTGTTCGGCACCGTTTCCGATGCTGTTGCCAAGGGCAGCAAGGTCTCGATCCCGGGCTGGATCTCATTCGAGCGTGTCGAAACCGCAGCTCGCACGGGCCGCAACCCGCAGACCGGCGCCGAGATCAAGATCCCGGCCGGCCAGCGCGTCAAGGTCACCGCTGGCTCCAAGCTGAAGGCAGCTGTCAAGTAAGACTGCTCTCTGTGAAGGCCGCCCCTCCGGGGGCGGCCTTCGTGCTTTCTTAGCGGGCATTCTCTCGGCGCCGCGCGTTTAGGCTGGAGGGGTGACTTCTCCCGGCTCCCGCACTGCGACTTCAACGCAGATGCAGAGCGCTCGATCCTCGGCCTACCGTGTGACAGGCCTTGTCGTCTTGGCTGTTGCCGCCCTGGCCGCTCTTGTGATCGCGCTTCAACTCGGCGGTGGCGCAAAGCCCCTTCTCATCGATCCTGGCGCCCTGGTGCGCTGGGGGCTGCCCGTCGCGCGAACGATCAACAATGTCAGCGCCGCCGCCATGATCGGTTCGATCGTGCTGGCCCTGTTCGCTTTGCGTGCCGGCGACAAAGCATTCGATATCGCGCTGGACACCGCATCCATCGGCGCAGCCGTGTTTACCGTCTCATCGGGCGTTACCGGATTCTTTACCTTCCTCAACGCGTTCGCGGGAACAACTTTCAGTCTTGATGAGCAGTTCGGTGAACAACTCGGGCGCTTCCTGCTGGCGCTTCCGCTCGGTCAGGCCTGGCTGATCACCACGATTATGGGCGCTGTCGTCACGATCTTGGCGTTCGCATGGCGCAGCTGGACGCCCACGCTCTTCACCGCGGTAATCGCCCTGGCCGCCCTGCTGCCGCTCGCGACGCAGGGACACTCCGGCGAGCTTGCCGGCCACATCATCGCGGTGAACTCGATCCTGCTGCACACGGTGGGAGCGGCAGTGTGGCTCGGCGGGCTGATCCTCCTTATTGTGCTCCGGGGGAGGACGGATACGTCACAGACAGCCCTGGTCCGTCGCTACTCAAGCCTCGCGATCGTGTCGTTCTTCGTCGTCGCGGTATCTGGCGTGATGCGCTCGACCGTGGGCCTCGGCGGCTGGGACGGCCTGTGGACGCCCTATGGGCTCATCATCATCGCCAAGGCCGTGCTGCTGTGCGCAATGGGACTGCTCGGCGCCTGGTACCGCGCCCGGTTGATTCCGCGACTGGACGGAGAGCGCGCTTCGCGCTGGTTCTGGATGCTCGTGCTCGGCGAAGTCGCACTCATGGGGCTGGCATCCGGTGCCGCGGCTGCGCTTGCCCGCACGCCTCCACCCACAGGTAACACCGCGGCAGTGCTGAAGACGCCAGCGGAGATTCTTACCGACTCTCCGCTGCCGCCTGAGTTCACCATCGATATGTGGTTCATCGGCTGGGACGTCGACATCCTCTGGCTGATGGCGGGCGCTCTGGGCCTGTTCTTCTACGTCGCGGGTGTCTGGCGCATGCATCGCAGGGGGGACCGCTGGCCGATTCACCGGACGGTGTTCTGGATCCTCGGCCTCCTGCTGCTGGTCTGGGTCACCTGTGGCCCGCTGAACCTCTATCAGGAGTACCTGTTCAGCGTGCACATGCTCGGGCACATGATGCTGGCGATGGCCATCCCGCTGTTGCTGGTGTCAGGGGCGCCCATCACCCTCGCGATGCGGGCGATCGACAAACGTGATGACGGCACTCGAGGCGGCCGCGAGTGGATCCTGTGGGCGGTGCACTCGCCGTTCTCGCGTGTTATCACCCATCCTTTCGTTGCCGCCGGCATCTTCATCGGCTCGCTGTGGGCCTTCTACTTCACCGACATTGTGCGCTGGGCGATGTACGAACACCTCGGCCACGAGTGGATGATCATTCACTTCGTCATCTCGGGCTACCTCTTCGCGATGACGCTCGTCGGGGTGGACCCGATCCCGTACCGGCTGCCCTATGCGGGCCGACTCACCACCCTGATCGCGGTGATGGCCATGCATGCATTCTTCGGTATCGCCATCATGATGCAAGAGGGCCTCATGGTCGCGGAGTGGTTCGGATCGATGGGACGCACCTGGGGTCCCACGCCGATGGAAGACCAGTACATCGGCGGTGGCATCGCCTGGTCGATCGGCGAGATCCCGACGCTCATCCTTGCCATCACGGTCGCTATCCAATGGAGCCGTGACGACACGAAGGTGCAGCGCCGTACCGACCGCGCGGCTGATCGCTCCGGCGACGCAGAGCTTGAGGAGTACAACGCCCGGCTCGCCGAGATGGCCGAACGCGACCGCCGGCAGAAAGAACGCCAGCGCTGAGGTTACTCGGTTGCGGACCCGACTCTGATCGAGGCTGAGCCGTCCGGCAGGATCGCAATCGTGCCGGAGACCCGGAAGGGGACGTCTTCAGAGACGTGTTGAACTGACCCATCGAAGAGCGAACGGATATCGACCTCGATGTGCGCCACGGCATCCGCCGGGGGAATCACCCAGTACGCACCGTCGGGCTCGACGGACACCGCAGGCTGTTCAGCGATCGACCACGTGGGTGGGTTCACGATGCGGTTCTGTACCTCCAGCCCAAAGGGACAGGCGGTGGGCTGCAGAACCTCTTGCGTAGTGCACTCGGTGAGGAACTCTTCCACCCTCGTCTGGACGACAGCGTTGAACTCCGCCGTCGGAGTCGTCTGTAGATCAACAGGAGTCTCAGCCAGGGGAGTGTCGGCCAGGATGCTGACGCCAGGCGACGTCGAGATCGCCGTGTCCACGGTGATGGAATACAAGCCAGGCGTGAAAACGAGAAGTGGCAGGGGGTCGGTCGGTTCGGCCTCTGCGCCTGCGGCAGAGACTTGGCGGCGATCAATCTCGAAGCCGTTGACGCTGAACTTATCGGCGCCGAAAATGCTGAGTGACACCGCCGCGAGGGGTGTTCGCGTAAAGCGCCAGCTCGGGGTGACACCCTCCCAGCCGTCCTGAGCGATTGAGAACGTGCTCGTGCCCTCGTGAGCGCCGGCGCGGTAAGAGACGGTTACCTCTGTGACGTCGTCGACGGTCTCCTCCGAGACAACGTCGATGTCAGTAAGGGGTGCGAGAGCGGCCTGGCGCAGCAAAGCCTCTGATGCCGTGGCGCCAATGCCAGAGATTTCGAGAATGTCGCGATCGATTGCGACTCCGGGGAGCTGCAGTGCATCGGCCGCTCGCCCGGTGGCCAACATGTCGAGGTAGCGAGTAACGAAGGCGG
The DNA here is from genome assembly GCA_003524435.1 of Microbacterium sp. Classification (GTDB taxonomy): domain Bacteria; phylum Actinomycetota; class Actinomycetes; order Actinomycetales; family Microbacteriaceae; genus Microbacterium. The sequence goes on along the minus strand of DQHP01000127.1, from coordinate 6,517 downwards.
AGGGGCCGTAGAACTCTTTGTAGAGCACAGCCGCCCCTGCGCCGAGCGCAGCGACCAGGAGCACACCGACCACCGCGAGGGTTGTGAGGTCAACCCACAAGCGGCGTCGCCGCAGCGACGTCGTCACGGGCTGAACCATGGCGCCAGTCTAGGAGCGTGGGCTGTGACAGTGCCGAACGTTGCGACGTGTGACTGCCTTCGGCACGTACCATAAGAGTCGTGTCTCTTCCCGCGCTGTCTGCCGAACAGCAGGAGTTGTATCGCCTCATCGAGGACACGACGGAACATGTTTTCATCACGGGGCGTGCCGGCACGGGCAAGTCAACGCTGCTGCAGTACTTCGCGTGGAACACCGAGAAACAGATCGCGATCTGCGCGCCGACCGGCGTGGCCGCGCTGAACGTGGAAGGTCAGACGATCCACTCGCTCTTCCGGCTGCCGATCGGACTCATCGCCGAGAGCGAGATTGAACAGAATGACGCGACGCGTCGCATCCTGAACGCCATCGACACCCTCGTGATCGATGAGATTTCCATGGTCAATGCCGACCTTATGGATGGCATCGACCGGTCGCTGCGTCAAGCGCGAGGGCGACGCGCCGAACCGTTCGGCGGCGTGCAGGTGGTGATGTTCGGGGATCCATATCAGCTGGCTCCGGTGCCGCCGCGTGGAGATGAACTGCACTACGTGCAAGACCACTACCGCTCGTTCTGGTTCTTTGACGCGAAAGTCTGGGCCGGCGCGACGATGGGCGACACGGATGCTCTCTTAGACCTCGGGCGTCACGGCGCTGACCTGCATGTGCGTGAACTGGTGCAAATTCACCGCCAGTCAGATGACGGCTTCAAGACGATGCTGAATGCCGTGCGCTACGGACGGGTGACGGCCGAGATCGCTGAAGTGCTGAACACGCAGGGTGCGCGGACGCCGCCGGACCCCGAAGCGGGCGAGATTCCGATGATCACTCTCGCCACCCGCAACGACATCGTCAACAACATCAATCGCCGCCATCTCACTGCCCTGGCAGGTAAAGAGCAGACAGCGCGGGCCGAGATCAATGGTGACTTCGGACGCGGAGACGCGTCGTATCCCGCGGATGCTGAGCTGAAACTCAAAATCGGTGCGCAGGTGATGTTCCTGCGAAACGACATCTCGATGACGGGGGAGCCCCCGCGCTGGGTCAACGGCACCATCGGCACCGTGAAGCGCATTCTGGGTGGGTCAGTGCGCGTCGAGATCGATGGCGAAGACGTCGACGTTGAGCCCGCAGTCTGGGAGCGCTATCGCTATTCGTACGACTCGACGTCGAAGACGCTGAGCCGTGATGTGATCGCCGAGTTCATGCAGTTTCCGCTGCGGCTGGCGTGGGCGGTCACGATCCACAAGTCGCAGGGCAAGACCTATGACCGGGCGGTCATCGATCTGGGCGGCGGCGCGTTCGCGCCAGGGCAGACCTATGTGGCGCTGTCGCGGCTGACGTCGCTGGAGGGGCTGTACCTGTCGCGTCCGTTGCGCCCCAGCGACATCCGTGTCGATGAGGATGTGCGGCGGTTCATGCGCGAGGCGTGGGAAGCGCGCCAGAGTTCGACGCCAGAGGTCGCTGGCTCCTAGCCCTGTCGACCTGTCTGCTCTGCCGGCTAGTTTGCTCTGCCGGCTACGCCGCCGCGCGGGAGCGATCGAGGTCTTCGAATAGTTCCGTGTTGAAGCGGTAGGCCAGCAGCACCTCGTCGATCACGCGCTCGCGTTCGGCGTCATCCCACGGTGCCTCATCGAGCTGTTCGCGATACACGTCCTTGAACGCGTTGGGATCGGCAATGTCATCAAACAGGTAGAAGCCGACACCGTTGGTCTCGAAGCCGAAGCGGCGTTGCATGACCCGGCCGATGAAGATGCCGCCGGAGAGGTCGCCGAGGTAGCGCGTGTAGTGGTGCGCGACGAAGCCACCCGCCCATGTCGCACCAACGTCGTTGATGCGATCGACATAACGCTGCGTGGTCGGAAGCGGCGAGATCACATCGCGCCAGTGCTCGCCCAGCAGGAATTCGAGGTCAGCTTCGAGGGCAGGAAGTCGCGTCAGCTTGTCGCTGAGAAACACAGACGCAATCGGGTCACGGCGCATCCGCTCGCCGGCTGATTCGAGGGCCTCGTAAATGAAATAGTGCTGGGCGACGAGGGCGATGTAGTCCTCACGTGAGCCGTTGCCCTTGAGGAGATCAGCCATGAACCCCGCGTGCTCACTGCGCGAGTGGGAGCCAGAAGAGCGCTCTCGGAGTGCAGCGGAGAAGGAGATGATGTCTGCCATATCGCCAGTGTAAGGGTTACCTAACTAAAAGGGAACTGTGCAGATATGCGCTGTTACTTCAGTGCGGTCGTGGCTCGATGCCCAGCTTCTGGCATGCCGCGTCGTACAGCGCGACGACCTCGCGGCGGACGGCCGCGCGCTCATCGATCGGGCCTCCCGGCCACGGCACGCGCAGCTCTTCTGCGATGCCAGCGCGGGTGAGTTGCCAGATGCCGCCGTCACCGTCGAGGTCTGTCATCGTCGCATCCGTAATCTTCATATCGGATGCTGTCGCGAAGGCTTGTGCGATCAAAAGGTTGTCGTCGGTGTGGTCGTTATTCATGTGGTGGAGGATGGCCGCGACCACGTCGCTGTCGAAGATATGAGTCATGCGATTACTGTATGTCTCCGGGGACGGCGCGACCGTGATGCTGACTTTCAGAGTCGGAGCTTTAGACTCGGGAAGATAAATCTTCCGGGAGTCTTCTCTATGCACCTTCACACGTCGCGCCGCTGGCGTGCTGCGGCCGCGGGAATTGCCGCGTTCGCGCTCGTCCTTGTCGGCTGCTCGGCCGAGGAGTCCTTCTCCTACACGCCCCCCGACCAGGTTGATGCGGCGCTGCCGGATGACACCGCCGCGCAGTTGCAGGGTGCTGTAGACAATGCCATTGCGAAATCCGGCGCTACCGGAGCGATCGTTGGCGTCTGGGTGCCGTGGAGTGGCACGTGGGTGACGGGTACGGGGACGCAGTCGGTAGAGGATCAGACTGAAGTCACGACGGACATGTCGTTTCGTATCGCCGACACCACGCGGATGATGACCTGCGACGTGCTGTACGGTCTCGCTGACGAAGACGTCGTAGAGCTGGATGATCTGGTGCCAACGTACGTCTCTGGTGTGCCGCAGCTTGAAGACATCACTCTTCTTGATCTGTGCAATGGCACAAGCGGCCTGGGTGCTTCGGAAGCAACAGTTCGCGGCATGTGGCTGAATACCCCCGAGCGTGAGTGGGGTCCGTTGGAGCTGGCATCCTTCGGAATCGGACAGGAAGCGGTGGCGCCGCACACGACGTACCGTGACTCAGACTCCGGCTACCTTCTGCTCGGCCTTGCACTGGAGCGGGCGACCGGCAAGAGCGCCTCTGAGCTCATCAGGGAGTATGTAACTTCGCCGCTTGGCCTCGAGGGCACGTCGCTACCCGGCCGTAAGGCGGCTCCTCCCGGCGACGAGAAGTCCCTCGCGGGTAACTATCTTCCTGCCATCGAGGGCGGATACAATTGCGCGGCGCCCATCGATATCACCACACTTTCGGCGAGCACCGGATTCACTGATTCAGGTGCCGTCTCCACAATCGATGACCTTGGCCACTATGTGCAGGCATCCGCGCGACAGGGATTGCGCAAAGAAGGCGCGAAACCTGACCGTTTCGGCGCGCCGCTGCCGGTCTCAGCGAATGCGGAATCCTGGTACCAGGCGACCGGGGGTGCCTTCATGGTCGGCCCACTGATCGGTCAGCACGGCTGGACTCCCGGGTACGCGAGTGCGGCGTACTCTGATCCGGCGACCGGTTTCACCGTAGCGGTTGCGCTGAACAACTCTTCGGCGGGCAGTGGCGTTGCGGCCTACCTTGCATGGGAGATCGCAGCGATCGCCTCGAAGGCGCCAGCGGCGGAGGGGCAGACCGCACCGGAGTTCGGTCTGCCGTTCACTGCGGAGCAGTACCACCAGACGATCAGCGACATGGCTATCTGCGCCACGCCGCCCGCAGCAGGCTAATACCGTCGAGGTCGTCCTCTACTCTGGGGGCATGTCCCCGATGGAGAGGTCTGACCGCGTCCGCCGCGCCGTTGTCGCGGTGACGGTGTTGGGCGCTGTCGTGGCAGCACTTTTCGGATCTGGATTGCTCGGCGGCACATCGATTCAGGACGCTGCAGGTGGTGCCTTTGCGGCGAACGCCACGGTCCTGTCTCCCGCCGGGTTCGCTTTCACGATCTGGTCGGTGATCTATCTGGGCCTGGTGCTTTATGCGCTGTGGCAGATGGTGCCGGCGCAAGCGGCGAAGCCGCTGCACCGTGCGGTCGGCTATGGCGTTGCGGCATCCGCTCTTTTGAACGCCGTGTGGATCGCCTGCGTGCAGGCGTGGCGTATCGCCGAGTCTTTCGTGATCATCGTCATTTTGCTGGGTGTGCTGTTGGTGACATTTGTTCGTGTCTGCCGCAGGCCGCGGCGGGGTACTGTTGCAGAGATCGTGCTAGTGGATGGCATGATCGGGCTCTATCTCGGATGGGTGACAGTGGCGGCCGCGGCGAACCTTGCTGCGTGGTTGGCGGACATTGGGATTTCGGCGTGGTCTGTGGCGCCGGGGGTTCCGGGTACTTTCACGTTGATCGGCGCCGGACTCATTGCAGTGTTCACTGCCTGGCGCGGTGGTCGGTGGGCGCCCGCTGTTGCGACGAGTTGGGGGTTGGTCTGGATCGCGGTCGGACGCTGGTCGCTGCAGCCGGCAGCGCCGGTGGTGGCAGCGACTGCTGTGGTGCTGGTTGCCGTGGTGCTCGCAGTCACCGCGTGGCGATTCCGGGCGCGCACGCGGACCGCGGCGCTCGAAAGCTCTGCGGCGCTCGAAGTCTGACTGCGCGGTCGCCTCGGCGCCAGCAACCCGCTTGTCAAGGCCCTCGTGTGCGTACCCGTGACGGACTACCGTCGCGGACAGGAGGTCATGATGGCAAATACCAAGGAAAAGTCCAAGACGAACCACGCTGCCCGAGGCGGATCGGGCGAAAAGAGCACGCGACGTCAGAATGCCGAGAAGGGTTTCGTCGCACCGAAGGAACTCGGGGTGAGCCTGCAGGCCGTGCTGGTCGATCTGCTGGAGCTGTCAATGCAAGGCAAAGAGGCGCACTGGAACGTTGTCGGGCATAACTTCCGCGATACGCACCTTCAGCTGGACGAGATCGTCGCTGCCGTTCGGGAGTTCAGCGACACGATCGCCGAGCGGATGAGGGCGCTGCACGCGATTCCGGATGGACGCAGTGACACCGTGGCATCCACGACGACGCTGCCAGAGTATCCGCACGGCGAGATCGACACTGCCGAGACCATCGATCTGATCACGGTACGGCTCGAAGCCGTTGTCGGAACCATGCGCGACGTTCATGATGCAGTCGACGAGGCAGATCCCACGAGTGCCGACATTCTGCACGCGATCATCGAGAAGCTCGAACAATTCGCGTGGATGGTCAGCGCCGAGAACCGCAAGCCCGCTAAGCGCTAGTCGCGCGCCCCGCTCGCCCGCCCCCGCTCATCCCCGGCTCGGCGGTGAGCGGGGTCGGCATCGGCACATTCGAACCTGCGCCGGTACGGGTTACGATGTTGTCGCCGCGCGAGCTTTCGGCCGCGCAGCGAACGCCAACGGAGGCCCGCGATGACCGGTACGTACATTTATGATGCGGTGCGAACGCCATTCGGGCGCGGAGGCGGTGCGCTCGCCGGAGTGCGTCCGGATGACCTCGCCGCTGTGGTCATGCGTGCAAGCGTTGAACGCTCGGGGGTTGACCCCGCACGCATTGACGATGTCATCTTCGGCGACGCGAATCAGGCGGGAGAAGACAACCGCAACATCGCGCGGATGGGGGCGCTGTTGGCGGGATTCCCAACGGCAGTCACGGGCGTGACAGTGAACCGATTGTGCGCATCGAGCGTCGAGGCTGTCGTCCAGGGCTCTCGTGCGATTGAGGCGGGAGATGCCCAGGTCATTCTGGCGGGTGGCGTCGAGTCGATGAGTCGAGCCCCGTATGTGGTGGAGAAGTCCGCGAAGCCGTTTCCCGCGACGGGAAACCAGACGATGTGGAATACCGCGATTGGCTGGCGGATGACGAATAAGGCTCTGCCTTCCCCGTGGACGATTTCCAACGGCGAAGCCGCGGAGAAGGCCGCACGCGTCGCGGGTATCAGCCGTGAAGAGCAGGACGAATTCGCGGTCCGTTCGCATGAGCTCGCCGCGCGGGCGTGGGCCGAGGGAGTCTACGACGAAGAGATCGTGCAGGTGCCTGGCGCTGAACTGCTGCGCGATGAGGGGATCCGTGATGGTTCCACCGTCGAGAAGCTCGGCGGTCTGCGGGCACTGTTCGCCGAAGGCGGCACGGTGACCGCCGGGAACTCGTCATCGATCAACGACGGAGCATCGGCCGTGCTGCTCGGCGCAGAAGGCGCTATCGACCGCGAGCCGCTCGCGCGCA
>DQHP01000045.1 GCA_003524435.1 Microbacterium sp. | reverse complement strand
CCGCCGCACGCCCGCGGAGAGCCCGACGTCGCTCGGCTGCAGCTGCTCCCGGCGTCGGCGTAGGAACTCGGCGAGGGCTTCACGATCCATACCTCCATCATGCGCGCGTGACGCTGCGGTATCCAGGGATCGCCGATCCCCCGACGAGTGCTCTCTGCCGCGCGCTCTCCGCGTGATCGACACTCGAGTCATGCGAATCAACGGAAACACCATCTTCATTCCCGGCGCGACCAGCGGTATTGGCCTCGCCCTTGCGCTGCGTCTGCAGGGTGCCGGCAACAAGGTCATCATCGGTGGTCGCCGCACCGAACTGCTTGAAGAGATCGCGGCGCAGCATCCGGATATCGACGCGGTCCGAATCGACACGACGGATGCGGCGTCCATCGTCGACGCCGCGAAGGAGGTCATCGCGCGGCATCCAGACCTCAACGTGCTCGTGCCGATGGCGGGCATCATGCGCGCGGAGGATTGGACGGCACCGGGTAGTTTCCTCGAGACTGCCGAGGCCACGGTGACCACGAACCTGCTCGGCCCGATCCGTCTGATCTCAGCGTTCATCGAGCATCTGCTCGCACAGCCGGATGCCACGATCATGACGGTCTCGTCGGGACTCGCGTTCGCGCCGCTGAGCGTCACGCCCACCTACAACGCGACCAAGGCCGCGATCCACATGCTCAGCGAGTCACTGCGGTTGCAACTCGCGGGCACGAACGTGAACGTGGTCGAGCTCGTGCCGCCGTCGGTGCAGAGCGATCTGATGCCGGGGCACCGTGAAGACGCATCTGCAATGCCCTTGGGCGACTACATCGACGAGACGATGAGCATCCTCGAGACGCAACCGGATGTCACTGAGGTTCAGGTCGAGCGCGTGAAGTTCCTGCGCTACGGCGAAGCGCGTGGAGATCAGGCGCAGGTCATCAGGGCGCTGAACGGGCTGGACGTGCACGCCTCGATGTGAGACCGGCCCCTGGCGCAGGTTCGACGCGCACGTTCAGGCGTCAGCATCCGTATCGTCGGAATCGATGCCCCCGTCGTCGGCCGGCTCGTCCTGCACCTGGGCGGGCGGCAGGTCATCGAGATAAGCCCGGTCATCGTTCGGATCACCGGTGCCCTTGTCGAGGCCGGTCTCGGTCGGATCGTTCATGCGGGGATCGTTCATAGGATGCTCCTGTTCTGGGTCGTCGCATCAGGATCGCTCGCACGACCTCTCGTGACGAGAGGGTTGACAAACGTGCGAGGGTCAGCGCCCCAGCTTCTCGGCGCACGGCACGCAGAGCGTGGCGAACGGCCTGACGCGCAGCCGCGCAATCGGGATGCGGCGGCCGCAGTTCGCACAGATGCCGTAGTCGCCGGCATCCATTCTGGTCAGTGCGTCGTCGACCTGCTGCAGTTCGTCGCGGGCGCTATCGAGCAGACCGTTCAATCTCGACCACTCGGCGGACAGCGGCACGCCCTCTGGATCGTGTTCGTCGTCATCGCTCTGGCTGCTGCGGTCGTGGGTGAGTTCGGCGAGCGCACCCGAAACCGTCTTGACGCGATCGTGCGCCTCGCGCTGCAAAACTTCGAGCAGAATACGCAGCTCAGTATCGGTCATGTCCACACCATAGACCCGTCCGGTCGAGCCCGGGCGAACTCATGACACACGAGCGTCGACGGCCCGGCCGCCCGTGCTCGCTTCCCGACCCGACTGGCGCCCCTGCATGAATGCCGATGCGTTGACGCCCTGCCGTTGCCGGGCTTTCCCGGTCGCGATGGAGTCGACGAAGTCATCCACCTTGTCGCGTCTCGAGGCGAGGACGAGTTCTGTGCCGACGGCGGATTCTTCGATGATGACCACTCGGCTCTCTTTGATGCGCTCCGATGCGCCGATCCCGAACCCGCGGATGAAGCCGCTGCGCGCGCGGCGTTTCTCGCGTTCCGGCAACCGCCAGTACAGCTCGCGCTCGCGCTTCCACCAGTCGCGCATCGCGATCATCGCCTGCGCTTCAAGGCTTGCGGTGAGGATCCTCGCCTGTTTCACATCCGATGCAAACCCCACGAGATAGAGCACCACTCCAGCCGTGTTGGCGCCGTACATCGGTTGGATCGAGTCGAGCGCCACCGCAATGCCAGCGCCGAGCTCACGGATGTCGCGCGCATATGCTCCGGCGAACAGCATCCGCTCCTGGACGATTTCCTCGCGCACCCCGCCTGCCTGCGCTCGCCGTTCATCGAGCCGGGCCTGCTCGATACCGTACTTCACCATCAGCCGCTCAGCATGTTCGGTGAGCGCCTCTGCCTCTTCAGGCGTCGTGCTCTCGGCCTTCGCGAGCAGCTTCGTGATCAGGTCTAGCTTGTCTTCACTCATGGTCTCCTCCTTCGTCTGCGATGCCTCGTACTCTGCCTGGGGCCTCCCTCATTGCGGCGACGATCGTCGCGTTCGGTGGAGAAGCGTTCGCGGGCGGGATGCTGCGCAGGAAGAGTCGGACGCTTGCCGCCACCGGGGCGCCGCCCGCCGCCC
>DQHP01000161.1:8315-15589 GCA_003524435.1 Microbacterium sp. | reverse complement strand
CCGGTAGCCGCCGGCCAGCCGCCTTCGACGAGTCCTGTTGCGGCGAGGAGCGCCGCGCCGGGGGTGGACCAGGCCACGGTGATCGGCATCCGATATCGCCAGGCGAGGACGACACAACTTAATCCCATCGTGATGCTGAGGATCAGCAGCCCGCTGGCTGCCTGTGCCGGAGATGCGCCGACGGCGTCGAGCCCGGTGAGCACGACGGCGAATGAGCTGGTGAAGCCGACGAGGGCAGTGACGATGCCCGCCATGATGGGGCGCGAAAGCGGGGCGGGCGCATCGGTCATATGGGTGAGGGTAGCGCGGGGTAAGCACGCTCAGGTAATGCATTGCATTCACAGGAATATAATCTTGGAGGTGGTCGTTGACCTCTCTAGACAGCCACGGCTCGCTCTGAGCCCGAACAGAAGGAACACCCTGTGACTCGCACCATCGGATACATCGTCGGCAGCATCTCCAGCACCTCCATCAACCGCCGCCTCTCGCGCGTGCTCGCAAACCTCGCCCCCGAGGGCGCCGAACTCGTCGAAATTCCGATCAAGGACCTGCCCTTTTACTCACCCGACTACGACGGTGACTTCCCCGAAGCCGCTAATGACTTCAAGAAGGCCATCGCCGACGTCGACGGAGTCATCATCATCACTCCCGAATACAGCCGCTCTATCCCGGGTGTGCTCAAGAACGCTCTTGACTGGTCGACGCGTCCCTACGGAGACATGTCGTTCTTCGGCAAGCCCGTCGCTGTGATCGGCACCTCTGGTTCGGGCGTCGCCACCGCCGCTGCGCAGCAGCACCTGCGTGCGATCCTCGGCCACTTCAGTGCCGTAACCATGGGACAGCCCGAGGGCTTCATCCAGGACCGCCCCGGCCTGTTCACCGAAGACGGCCAGGTCACGGATGAGAGCACCGCTGGGTTCCTCGTTGGCTACCTCGAGGCGTTCAACGGCCTCATCTCGCGCGTGCAGCACTCCGCGGAGCTCGTCAACGCGTAACGCCCACGCCGCTTCCTCCCTCCCCCTGTCGAGCCCCTGTCTTACCGTCGACCCCCCCGTCGCATTTGTGAAATTGCGACGGGGTCTCGGCGCTAAGACGGGGGCTCGACGCTTAGGGGGGATGGGGAGGTCAGCCGAAGGGGTGGGGGCGGGTGAACTCGCCGCGGAGGTAGCGCTGGTGAGCGTCGATCGCGACGCGAACCGGAACAGCCGGATGTAACAATTCCGGTCCGTGATCGTAGGTCGACTCCCCGCGCCGCATGGCGAACCTCGCTGCGGTGATCGACGAAGGGGGTCGATTTCCGTCGCGCGTGACGACGACTGCTCGGCCGCGCTGCATGAGGGCCTGATCGATCTGGATAACTGCCACATCGGCCCAGGCGATATCGGTGGTGCGGAAGATCTCTTTGATGCAGATCCCCGCCGTCGTCACGGTGAAGGATGACCGGGCTCCTCGCACCGCCAGGAAGAGCAAGCCGACCAGCACGATCAGCATCACGAGAGCGGCGACGCTTCCGATCAGCATCCACAGCGGGGTGCGAGCTTCGAGAGTGGCACTCGTGATCGTCACCAGCGCCAGCGTGGGAAACAGCGCCGCGACGCTGATGAATATCGTCATGAAGATGCGGTAGCCAGGCAGGAGTGCCGCGCGGTACAGGACGATTGGCTCGTGCGGCCGGTGCGGCGTGTCAGTCATGGCGAGACAAGCCTATGGCGAAGCGTCAGGACCACCGCCTGCACGCGGTCGCGGGCATCGAGTTTCTGCAGGATGCGCGAGACGTGCGTCTTCACAGTCGCCTCGCCGATGAACAACGATGCGGCGATCTCCGCGTTGCTCATCGCCTCGGTCATCAGCGCAAGCACCTCGGCTTCGCGGTCGGTGAACGGGTCCGCGAGCGTGAGTGCCGGTGTGCGGGCCGCGGACTCGTCGGCCCCCGAAGGTGCGGGAGCGGCGAACCGCTGCACAACCCGGCGGGTTACCTCGGGCGCCAGCATCCCGTCGCCAGCGGCGAGCACGCGCACTGCGGAAACCAAATCTTCCGGACCACTGTTTTTGAGGAGGAAGCCGCTGGCGCCAGCATCCAGAGCATCAAAGAGATAGTCGTCGCGATCAAATGTCGTCACGATCGCGATCGCGGCGTGCACCTCCGGGTCGGCAACGATCTGGCGGGTCGCCTCGATGCCGTCCATATCGGGCATCTGCACGTCCATGCTGATGACATCGGGCTTGAGAACGGATGCCGCAGCCACGGCCTCAGCGCCCGTCGACGCTTCGCCAACCACCGTGATGTCACGTTGGGTCTCGAGGATCGTGCGGAAACCCGCGCGCAGCATCGCGTGGTCATCGACGAGGAGGACCCGGATCGGATCGGTCATGCGGGAGTTCCTGTCAGTTCGGCTGTTGTGGCAAGCGGAACCTGCACGCGAACGCGCCATCCTCCGCGCTCACGGGGTGCGGATTCAATCGTGCCACCTGAGGCGAGAGCACGCTCACGCATGCCGAGCTGGCCCAGCCCTGGACGCGGTGCCAGCACGAGGCGACCAGTGTTGACAACCTCGAGTTCAACATCTGAGAGGGTGTACCGCAGGCGAACGTCGGCGGTCGTCTCAGAGCCAGCGTGTCGGCGGGCATTAGTGAGCGACTCCTGGGCGATTCGGTACAGATTCACCTGCACCACGGAGGGCACAGGGCGCTCTTCGCCGACGACCGTGAACTGTGTCGGCATGCCAGCGGCACGGGAAGCGTCGACCAGCTGCGGGATGTCAGAAAGGCCAAGCGTCGAGGCATCCTCGGCGTCAGCATCCGATGACCGCAGCGTCTCCAGCAGATGCCGCAGTTCGCTGATTGCGGTGCGGGCGGACTCTTCGACGCCCGCGAGGATCTGCTTCGATTTCTGTTGATCCTGGTCGATCACCATTCGCGCTGCACCTGCCTGCACGCCCATGACCGACACATGATGTGCGACGACGTCGTGCAACTCGCGAGCGATCCGAACCCGGTCGAGTGCGACGGCTTGCGCTGCCGTCACCTCACGTTCACGCTCAAGGTCGGTGGTGCGCTGCTCGAGCGCCTCACGTTGCAACGCTGCGTTCCATGTGCGCTCGCCGAAATAGTAGGCTCCGCCGAAATAGAGGACGTTCAGCAGCACCTGCAGCATCATGAACGCCACATATGGCGACATAGCGCCGGCGATGACCTCGGCATCGTGCGCGGTGTCGATCGCGTCACGGTACATGCTGATCATCAGCCACGCGAACATGCCGACGATGACGACGATGCGCACGATCATCGCTGAGCGGCGGTTCTGCATCCACGCGCCCACCGTGTACAGGCTGATGAACATGGCGATGTTACCGGCGTAAAGCTCAGGAATGTGCAGCGTGACTGCGATGAAGTACGCCACCGCGACGACGATTGCCACCGTGCCAGGAAACACTCGCCGCCATGCGAGGGGGAGTGCCAGTACGGCCAGGTAGATGACAGCCAGCCACATCGGAGCTTGCTGATCGCCGTAGACCTCGGAAACTGCCGAAAGAGCGGCGCTGATCACGCCGGCGACGAAAACGACGACGGCCAGCAGCGCGTCAGCCTGTCGTTGGCGCGCCGTCAGCGCGCGGGAGGATTCGGACATGGTTCCACGTTACGGGTGGGCGGATGCCGCGGCGTCCGCCCTGCGGGGGATTCCTCCGGCGATCAGGCGAAGATCATGGGCATATCGTCGTCGTCATCGTCGGTGCTGAGATCGAGGTCGACGACCACCGGCACGTGATCGCTGGGCTGAACGCCCTTGCGCTCGTCACGATGGATGGATGCTCCGGTCACGGCATCTGCCAGAGCCTTCGAGCCGAGCACGAAGTCGATGCGCACGCCCTCATTGCGCGGGAACTTCAGTCGTTGGTAATCCCAGTAGGTGAAGCCCTCGGGGATGAGCGGACGCACGACATCGGTGAGACCGGCGTCTTGGAACGCGAAGAACGCCGCACGCTCTTCTGGCGAGACGTGTGTGGAGACGCCCTCGACGATGTCGGGGTCTCCGTTGTCCTGGTCGAAGGGGATGATGTTGAAATCACCAACCAGGGCGAGAGGAAGGGTCGGATTCGCCTTCAACTCGGCTGCCGTGTGCTCGCGCAGCGCCTTGAGCCAGTGCAACTTGTAGGCAAGGTGCGGGTCTTCCAGAGAGCGACCATTGGGCACATACAGGCTCCACACCTTCACGCCCTCGATCGTGGCACCCAACGCGCGGGCTTCGAGCGGCGCATCCGGGCCTTCATGCCCTTTCGCGAAGCCGGGCATTCCGGTGAACGCCGTGTCGACATCGGTCATCGGCAGGCGGCTGGCGATCGCAACGCCATTCCACTGATTCAGCCCGTGTACCTCGACGTGGTAACCGGCTTCTTCAAAGGGGCCATAGGGGAACTGCTCCGGTTTGCACTTGATCTCTTGCATCGCGAGCACGTCGATGTCTTCGCGCACGGCGAACTCAACTGTGCGGGTGACGCGGGTGCGGATGGAATTGACGTTCCAGGTTGCCAGGCGCATGCCTCCAGCCTAAACGTGGGGTGAGACAGCGACGGACCGGTGCGGTTCACTCAGCGGCGGCGAGATATTTCTCCGACACCTCGCGACTACCGCTCCGACGGGTCGGCGGTGCCCATGAGCACGCCACGTGCGAGTGAGTGGAAGTGGCGGTTGAAACCAAGCACCGCGGGAGTTGCTCCGGTATCGAGGTCGAGGCGCTCGACATCCAGGGCATCTACGACAAAGAAGTACCGGTGCACGCCGGTTCCCTCGGGCGGGGCAGCACCGATGAACTTCTCCAGTCGCGCCTCGTTCGGCAGCACCTTCGACCCCGCGGGGAGCGCGGCGTCGGTGCCGATACCGGATGCGAGCACAGCGGTGTCGGCGGGCAAGTTGTACGCGGCCCAGTGCCAGAAGCCTGACCCGGTCGGAGCATCCGGATCAAAGCACGACACAGCGAAACTCTTTGTTCCTGCCGGCGCACCGGACCACTGCAGTGCCGGTGAGCGGTCCTCGCCTCCGCGGTCGGACGACCAGGCGAACAGCGGCAGAGCTCCACCGGGTTCGAAATCTGGGCTCGTCAGCTCCAGCGGGGCAAAGTCGCGCAGAGAGGCGAGTTCGGCGTATGGATCGTACGAAAGCATGTGTTCTCCTTCGATATGCCTCTCCGGCCACGATAGCGAGTGCACCCGCAATACACTGGACGGCGTGACTCTCGACGCTGACCGCCAGTCCCTGCTCGCCCTCATCAAAGATGAGGCGGTGTTCCACGGTGACTTCACGCTTTCCAGCGGCAAGCAGGCGACGTACTACGTCGACATGCGCAGGCTCACCCTTGATCACCGTGCGGCCCCTGCCATCGGGCGAATCATGCTCGACCTCATCGGCGGCCTCGATGTCGCAGCTGTCGGAGGCCTGACCCTCGGCGCTGATCCGATCGCGAACTCTGTGCTGCACGCATCCGTCGACACCGCTCGACCGCTCGACGCGTTCGTCGTTCGCAAGGAGCCGAAGGATCATGGCCGCGGCCGGCAGATCGAGGGAGCTGATATCGCGGGAAAACGCGTCGTGGTGCTCGAAGACACCTCGACCACAGGGCAGTCCGCGCTCAAAGCAGTTGAGGTGCTGCGCCGAGAAGGTGCTGAAGTGGTTGCCGTCGCCGTGATCGTTGACCGTAAGACTGGCGCGCAATCGGCGATTGAGGCGGAAGGCCTGCAGTGGCTCGCGGCCTTTGACCTTGACGACCTCGGACTTGACCCCCAGTGACTCACTCGTCTCCTGTAATGCCGACTCCTGTGATGCGTTGTGCCCTCGCCGTCGATGTCGGCGGCACCAAGATGGAGGCAGCACTCGTCTCTGATGACGGTGTGGTCGTTGACGGCAGCCGTTCGCGCAGCGCGACAGGCCGTGGCGCGACGCCAGAGTCGCTGAATGCGGCGGTGGCGCAGATCGTCGCGCACGCCCTTGCTGCTCTGCCTGCTGATGGCGAGCTTGTCGGCGCCGGAGTCGGCAGCGCAGGTCCTATCGACCGCGCCACTGGACAGATACTGCCGGTGAACATGCCGCAAGCGCGAGGTTATCCGCTGGCGGATGCGGTGCGCGACGCAGCATCCCAGATTACGGGACGTGACGTACACACCGTCTTCGGCCACGACGGCGGAGCGCTCGCGCTCGCCGAATCCTGGTTGGGCTCCACTCGCGAGGCGAAGTCGTCGCTGTCGATCGTTGTCTCCACTGGCGTTGGTGGGGGATTCGTCGTCGGTGGCCAGTACATTGCCGGAGCATCCGGGAACGCGGGTCACCTCGGGCAAGTGCGCCGCGAGGGTGGGCTGACGCTCGAGCAGATCGCATCGGGTCCTGCGAGCGCCGCGTGGGCGCAAGAGCAGGGCTGGACAGGATCGACAGGCGAGGATCTCGCCAGAGATGCGGCATCCGGGGATCAGGTCGCCCGTGCGGCGATTGAACGCTCGGCCCGTGAGGTCGGACAGGCGCTGGCGGATGCGGCGACCCTTGTCGACCTCGACGTGATCGCCATCGGCGGCGGCTTCTCGCGCGTCTCGGACGACTACATCCAGCTTGTGCAGCAGGAGCTCACCGCTAGCGCGGTCCATGACTACTCTCGTCGGGCACGCGTAGTGCGCTCTGGTCTGGGGGATGAAGGTCCATTGATCGGCGCCGCGGCGCTGGTGCTGCGCTAGTCGTCGACACTTTGGGGGATGCTGCGACAGATGTCGGACCTTCTGGGGTGATTCGTCCGACATCTGTGTAAACGGCCCCCAGATTGTCGGCCGCACACGCGCCGTCATCAACCGATCGGCTGATCTGCAATCAACCGGTTCGTGGTCCAATCACGCCCTCTCGGACGATGGAGAGACCGCGCTGATTGGAGATTCTGGATTCATGCCAGTTATCGAAGTCTCCGAACTCACCAAGTTCTACGCCGGTCGCACCGTTATCGACGGGGTGTCCTTCTCTGTGGCAGAGGGGGAGATCTTCGGCATCCTCGGGCCCAACGGCCAGCTCGGCGTCAATGATCGTGCGGCTGCCGTGGCGGCGGGATTCCAGCGCAACCTGCTCACTTGAGCGCGCTCGCCGCTGTGCGCCGACCGCCCGCAACTCGTCCGACGAGTGCCGGGATGCTGATGCAGAGCACCGCGCAGATAAGGAATGTCAGCGCCGCCGCAGGATCGCGCCCTACGAGCAAGATTAGGGCGGGGATGAACGTGCCCCCGATCGCGCCGCACGCAACCAGCGCGCCG
>DQHP01000161.1:0-8296 GCA_003524435.1 Microbacterium sp. | reverse complement strand
GGTCAAGTGCAATGCCGAGGATGAGCCCGTAGCTGGGGGCGAGGGTGATGACGGATGCTGCGACCGCGGTGAGCGCCCACACAGGGTTCGCGGTGATGAGCAGCCCCGCGGCGCACAACAAGCCTGTGGCCGCGATCGTTCCGGCCGACAGGATCGCGAGTGGTCGCACACCTCGTCTGCGAAGGCCGGCTGCGCCGAAACGGCCCAGCGCCATGAGTGCCCAGAACGCACTCGTACCGAGCGCTGCCGCGGCCGGACTCAGCGCCAAAGCCCGTTCGGGGATCACCGCAGACCATCCGGAGATGACGGTCTCAACGCCAACGTAGAGCGGTAGCGCGAGCGTGAACGGGAGTAAGGGAAGGAGCTTTCGTGCGGCGAGGCGTGCGGGAGCCTCGGTCGTGGTCTCGGGATCAGGCATGGCGCACAGCAATGCGACGGTCGCAATCGGCACGAGTGCGAGAAGGCCCAGTACAGGAAGCACCGCGCTACCCGCGGCGACAGCGAACGGCGTCGCGGCCGCGGTGACCGCAAGGGTTCCCGTGAGCGCGCTGAGAAGACCGGTCGCGCTTTCAGAAGACGCTATCTTTGCTGTCACACTGCCGGATGCCTCGACGAGACCAAAACCGAACCCCGCGCACGCCGCCGCGAAGATGAACATGCCGGGCGTTGCAGCCAAGGCTGCGGCGACAAGCGCAACGGCTTGCAACGCGCCGCCGAGGATGAGAACGTGCCGCGCGGGTCGACGACGAAGCATTGGCCCCGCGCTGAGTACCCCGAGCAAAAGCCCAGCGAACAGCGCCGGCACGGCGACGCTGAGATCTTCGCCGATCGCGCTCTCCGCGGCGGGGATGACGGAGGGGATGAATGATGCGGTGACCCCCAGGCTCGCGAACGCGGAGAACAGCCCCCAGCGAATGCGACGGGCAGCTGCCGTCACGCTCCGCCTGCTCGTGCATGGTGGACTGCGGCGTAGGTGTTGCGCAGCGCTGCCATTGACGCGTCGTAGTTCGATTGAGCAACGCCGATGAAGATGCAGTCGACAACCATGAGCTGAGCGATTCTGCTGCCGAGGGCGCCGGATCGGAACCCCGTCTCTCTGGCAGCCGTGGTCAGCACGATGTCAGCTTGATCTGCCAGTGGAGCACCGGCATGATTCGTGATGGCAATGGTTGTCGCTCCTGCGCGCCGCGCCAGCATGAGGAACTCGATGGTGTCGGTCGTTGATCCCGAGTGCGAGACAGCGATGGCGACATTCCCCGGCCGCAGCGTCGCCGCCGACGTCCACGCTGCGTGCGGGTCAGACCACTCGAGAGCCGTGTGGCCAATTCGGACGAGCTTTCGCTGCAGGTCAAGCCCGACGATCGCGCTGGCGCCCACGCCGAAGATATCGATGCGCGCAGCGCCCGTGATCGCCTCGACCGAGCGCCGCAGTGACTCAGTGTCGAGCACCTTGGCGGTATCGGCGAGGGAGAGGGTTTCTGCGAGCGAGACCTTGGCGACGATGTCAGCGAGAGTGTCATCGCGGTCGATGTCTCCCGAGACGTCCGGAAGTGCCGCGGTGTCGAAGGTCTGGCGTGCGGCATCGCGAAGGACGTGATTTCGCAGTTCTCGGACGTGGTCATAGCCCAGGCGTTTGCAGAAGCGCACGACGGAGGTCGTCGACGTGTCGCAGCGATGGGCGAGATCCGCAATCGACAGTTCCGCTGCCTCCTCGGGGTTGAGGAGGAACTGATCGGCGATCCGCTTCTCACTCGGACGCAGCTCCGGATAGATCGCGCGCATCTGCACCAGCACAGGGGGCGTGCCGGCATCGTCGCGGGTGGCTTCATCTGGCATGTGTCTCCGATCGGTGTCACACACACTAGAGGAAATTCTGGTACAAAAAAAGAGAAGTTCGTGTACTTTTAGTACTTACCAAGATCAATGATGTTCCACAGGCCGGCTGGCGACAGCGATTTGTCCCGCCCGCACCGACCATTCCACTGGAGGAATCAGCAATGAAAACAGCACGGCGAGCGTCGTACGGCGCTCTCGCAGCGACGGGCCTCACACTGGCGCTCGTTATCACTGGTTGTTCGAGCCCGTCATCTCCGCCGGCTGAATCTGGCTCGGGTGCGGCAGGTGGCGACCTCGTCGTCGGAGTCACGAGCGACCCAGACACTCTGTTCCCGTGGAAGGCTACGCAGTTCCAGGCCGTCAACGTGCTGCAGAATCTCTATGGCACCCTGACGGAGTTCGACGCAGAGCTGAACGTCGTACCCGGACTGGCTGAGTCGTGGGACGTCTCAGAAGACGGCCTCACCGTCACCCTGCACCTGCGTGAAGGTGTGACCTTTGCTGACGGCAGCACATTCGGGTCGGAGGACGTGAAGTTCTCTCTCGACGCGATCGCAGAAGAGGCAACGGCCGCAGTCGCCGCCAGCTCGCTGGCCTCGGTGACAAATGTTGAGGCAACAGATGAGACCACCGTCACCCTGACGCTCAGCGCTCCGGACGCAGCCCTTCCCGCAAACCTCGCCGTCGTCAACATGGCGATGCTTTCCTCAGACGACACCGAAGAGGGGCTGAACAAGACGCCAAACGGCACCGGACCCTTCGTGTTCGAGGACCGCAGCCCCAGCCAGTCGATCACTCTCGCCAAGAATGATGAGTACTGGGGAGACACCGCACTCCTCGACACAGTCGAGTTCCGCGTCATCCCGGATGAGTCGTCAATCGTCTCGGCTATGCAATCCGGCAATGTTCAATTCGCTGTCTTCGATGACCCGCTCGTCGCCCAGACCGCTGAGGGGGCGAACGTCACCGTCGAGTCCACTCCGCAGCTGAGCTACCACGCGCTGCAACTCAATTCGACGCGAGGCGATCTCGCTGATGTCAACGTGCGTCTGGCAATGCAGTGCGCGATCGACCGCGAACAGGTGCTCGAGACCGCAGCTCTCGGCGAGGGCGAAGTCACCGGCCCAATCACATCGCCGGCGTACAAGTCCGACCCTGACGCGCGCCCCTGCCCTGAGCGTGACCTCGACAAGGCAGCGGAGTACCTCAAAAAGGCTGGCAAGGACAGCGTCACGGTCAACACGATCGTTTCGCAGGGCGAGTACGCGACCTCTGTGAATGAGGCACAGAACCTCAAGGCGCAGCTCGCCGAAGCAAACATCACCCTGGAGCTCGAGGTGCTCGAATCCGGTGCGTTCGTGGACCGCTGGATCGCGGCAGACTTCGACGCCGCCGTCGCACTCAACGGCGGTCGCCCCGACCCCGACGGCATGTACAGCCGTTACTTCACCAGCACAGGAAACCTCAATCAGGTCGCCGGATACTCATCTCCTGAACTCGACAAGCTCTTCGCTGAAGGACGCCAGACGTCGGATGCTGACGAGCGCAAGGCGATCTACGAGCAGGTGTCCGACAACCTCGAGGACAACGCTGCGTGGATCTGGCTGTTCACGAGCTTTAGCTACACCGCGACGTCATCGAACGTCGACGGCTACACCCCGATGGCAAACGGCTCGCTGCAGTCACTGCGAACCACTTCCATCAACTAGCGGCCAGGGCGGCGCGCCGCGTGCGCGCCGCCCTCCGCACAGAAAGATAGATCTTCGAGACAGACGTATGCTCAGACAACTCTTCCGTAACCGCGTATTGCGCCGAATTCTGGCTGCCTTCGGCACGCTCTTCGGTGTTGCCGTGTTCGTATTCGTGATGCTCCGGGCGATTCCCGGCAACCAGATCACCGCTGGCCTGGGTACTGAGGCAGCAGCCCTCACGCCCGCGCAACGCGCGGCGCTGGAGGCCTACTACGGCCTCGACCAGCCACTTTTCGTGCAGTTCTTCAGCTGGCTGGGGAACATCTTCACCGGCAACTTGGGGTTCTCCTCCCGCGCTCAGATGAGCGTCCTTGACCTCACCCTGGCATCGCTGCCGGTCACCTTTGAATTGGCAATCTTCTCGATCGTGCTGGCGTTGGCCATCGGCATCCCTCTCGGAATGCTGTCAGCCTCCAAACCCGACTCGGTGCGAGATGGTGCAGGCCAGGTTGTCGGTCTTGCGGGTCTGTCTATCCCGGCTTTCCTGCTCGGCACCGCACTGCTCGCGGTGCTTGCCTCGTCGTTCGGCTTCAACCCGAATGGGCAGCGCTTCGCCTCACTCTTCGAGGACCCGCTGCTGAACTTGCAGCAAATGCTGTTGCCCGCGATCGTCCTCGGCTTCGGAATCGCCGCGCCCATCATGCGCACCACCCGCACCGCTGTTCTGGAGATCCGCTCCAACGATTTCATCCGCACCGCCAGGGCCAAGGGTGTCCCGCCCCGTCGGCTCCAGTTGCGCCATGTGCTGCGTAACGCTCTCGTGCCGATCGTGACGATGACGGGACTGCAGTTTGGCTATCTGCTGGGCGGCGCTGTCGTTGTCGAGCAGATCTTCTCTCTCCCCGGCATCGGACGACAGGTTCTGCTGGGTATCCAGCAGAAGGAGTACGCGCTGGTGCAGAGCACGGTGCTCGTCATCGCGCTTGCCTTCGTGATTGTGAATCTGCTCACCGACCTGCTTTATCGGGTCATCGATCCTCGGGTGCGTGTGGCATGACAGACATCTCTTCAACTCCGGCCCTGAGCCCCGGCGGCGGACGCACTCTCGAGCGCGTGAAGCTGCTCCTGCGCAGCCGCAGTGGCCTGACCGGTCTCATCCTCGTGGTGCTGCTGGGACTGCTCAGTCTTGCCTCGGCGTTCGGCCTGCTGCCGTTCGACCCGCTCGCCCAGGACCCGCCGTCCCGGCTGCAGCCGCCGTCTGCCACGCACTGGTTCGGAACCGATCAGTTCGGACGCGACGTCTTCTCCCGCGTTGCCGCAGGTGTCGCGAACTCGGCACTTATCTCGGTCGTGGCTGTTGCCTTTGCCACCGTGGTGGGAACAGTGTGCGGCCTGATCGCAGGCTTCTATCGCGGTTTCTCTGATGGCGCGATCACCGCGGTCACCAATGTGCTGTTCGCTTTCCCCCCGCTATTGCTCGCTCTCTCGCTCGCCTCGGTGTTCGATCGCAACTGGTTCACGATCGCCGTCGCCATCGCGATCGTTTACGTGCCGATCTTCATCCGCGTGACCCGCGGACCGGTGCTGTCGCTGCGAGAGATCGAGTATGTGAAGGCGGCCAAGAGCACGGGGCAGAGCCGCATGGCGACGATGTTCCGCCACGTGCTGCCCAACATCACCTCGATCATCATCGTGCAGGTGACGCTCTCACTCTCGTGGGCTGTGCTGACGGAAGCGTCGCTGAGCTTCCTCGGACTCGGCACACCGCCGCCCGCGCCCTCGCTGGGATCGATGATCTTTGAAGCACGCACACTCGTCACCATCGCACCGTGGACAATGATCGCTCCCGGCATCATCGTGGTGCTCCTGGTGGTCGGGCTCAACCTGTTGGGCGATGGCTTGCGAGACAGCCTCGACCCCCGGAACCGAGGAAAGAAATGACCGAAAACCTCTCTGTCCTAGCGACCGAGGTCAGTGATCCCCGGTTCGCGCACATCGACCGGATGTCAGTTGCTGAGTTGGCGCAGACCATGAACGACGCGGATGCTACGGTGCCGGCCGCCGTGCAGCGTGCGCTGCCGCAGATTGTTCCTGCGATCGAAGCTACTGCGGAGCGCATGACCCGTGGTGGCCGTCTCGTCTACGTTGGCGCAGGCACCCCGGGACGCATCGGAGTACTTGATGCCTCAGAGTGCCCGCCCACGTTCAGCACACCGCCCGAGCTCGTCTTTGCGATCATGGCTGGTGGCCCGAGGGCGGTCGTGAACCCGGTTGAGGGAGCTGAAGACGATGCGGACGCCGGCGCCGCGGCGATCGATGACGCTGAGATCGGACCGCTCGACACGGTGATCGGCATTGCCTCCAGCGGTCGCACACCCTATGTGGTCGCCGCTGTCCGGCGTGCGCGCGAACGCGGCGCACTGGCCGTGGGGCTGTCGTGTAACGCAGGAACAGTGCTGAGCGAAGTCGCCGAGCACGGCATCGAGGTCGAGGTCGGCCCCGAGGTGCTCTCTGGGTCGACGCGGCTCAAATCCGGCACAGCCCAGAAGCTCGTTCTGAATATGTTCTCGACGATCGTCATGGTGCAGCAAGGTAAGGCATACGGCAATCTGATGGTCGATCTCAAAGCGACCAATCACAAGCTGCGTGAGCGTGCCATTCGCATGGTGCAGACCATCGCCGATGTCAGCCGCGAAGATGCTCTCGCGGCCCTGCAGACGTCCGACTTCGATGTGAAGCTCGCGGCGATCATGCTGCTGCGCGCAGAAGAGCTCGCCGCTGCGCGGGAGCGACTCGCAGCGGCGAATGGTCGACTGCGAAACGCACTGGAGAAGAGCTGATGCGCGTACTGGGCCTGATCTCAGGGACATCTCACGACGGGATAGATGCGGCTGTCGTAGATTTCACCGACAACGGCGGGGCGGTCCGCGGCGAACTGCTCGCCGCGACGAGCGTTTCCTATTCCGAGTCCCTGCGGGCACGGCTCGTCGCCGCGCTCCCACCCGCACAGACGACGCTTTCTGAAGTGTGCGAGCTGGACACACTGATCGGCAAGGAGTTCGCCGAAGTCGCCGCGAGTATTGCGGCCGAGGTGGGCGGTGTCGACGCGGTGTGCTCGCACGGGCAGACCGTGTACCACTGGGTCGACGGCGCTCACGCGCTGGGCACGCTGCAGATCGGGCAACCCGCGTGGATCGCTGAGCGTGTCGGTGCTCCGGTCGTCTCCGACATCCGCATCCGCGACATCACTGCTGGCGGACACGGTGCCCCTCTCGTCTCCTTCTTGGATGAGCTGCTGCTTCGTTCGAGGGGCGGCACGGCCGCGGCTCTCAACCTCGGCGGCATTTCGAATATGACTGTTGTCGGCGCGGAGGGTGTGGTCGCGTACGACATCGGTCCCGCGAACGCACTGGTCGATGCCGTGATCGTCGAGTACGGGCTTAATCCGCTGGGCTACGACGAGGATGCCCGCATCGCGCAGACCGGCACCGTCGATGACGAGTTGCTGACCGCGCTCCTCGCTGATGGCTACTACGCCCTGCCGGCGCCGAAGAGCACTGGCAAGGAGCACTTCCACCTCGGCTACGTGCAAGAGCACGTCGCGGGTCTCGGACGTGACCTCCCCGTCGCCGACCTCGTGCGCACGCTGACAGAACTCACGGTCCGCACAGTCGCACACGATGTGCGCGCGGCCGGTATCGAGTTCCTCGCCGTCTCAGGTGGGGGCTGGCGCAACCCGCTCCTTCTCGACGGGCTGCGTGCGGCGCTGCCGGACACCGACGTTGTTCTCGCTGACGAGCTCGGAGCACCGGCAGACAGCAAAGAGGCAATCCTCCTCTCGCTCATCGGTTGGTGCACGATGCACGGCATCTCTGCCATCGTGCCCGGCGGAACCGGCGCCCGTGAGCCACGCATCCTCGGCACGATCACTCCCGGCACAGGCCCGCTGGTACTGCCGACGCCGATCGCGGGAATCGACACCCTCACGCTGACGGAGGCTGCGATCTCGTGAGTATTCAGGTGCGCCGTGCCACCCCGGACGATCTGTCTGGGGTGCTCGACGTGTTCCTCGGATGCTGGCGCGAGAGTTATCGCGGAATCCTTCCCGAGCGCGCGATCACCGCGATGACTGACGAACGAGCCGAAGCTCTCTGGCAGCGTGTGCTCGCATCGCCGGAGGGCGTTGTCCTCGTCGCCGAACGTGAGGACGAGCTCCTCGGCCTCACTCGCTACGCAGTTGCCGGCATCGAGGGCGCCGTGCACTCCCTGTATGTCGCACCGCGTGCGCACGGTGGAGGAATTGGCAAAGCCCTGCTCGAGACCGCAGCGGACGCATTGCGTACAGCCGGGGCAACGACCGCAGCGCTCTGGGTGTTCGCAGCAAACGCCCCCTCTATCGCGTTCTACACCGCGCGCGGATGGGCACCCGATGGTGTTACACGAACCCAGGAAGAGTTCGGAGAACTCGAACAGCGGATGCGTCGGGAGTGGGCGTGAGTGCGGTCATCGGTCTGCGCGTGCTGCGGGTGCCTTCGCCACTTGCTCGGCCTTTCGTCACCGCAGTGCGCCGCACTGATCACATCGATGCGGTTCTCGTCGAGGTGAAGGATGCTGAGGGGCGCAGTGGCTGGGGAGAGGCTGCCGTCAGCTGGCGGGTGACAGGAGAGAGCCCGCAGAGCGTGGCCGCCGCGGTCGCGGGGCCACTGGCAGACATCGTGATCGGTCGAGACGCGAACGACCCCGACCTGTCCGCCGAGTTGGCGACCACG
>DQHP01000092.1 GCA_003524435.1 Microbacterium sp. | reverse complement strand
CCGCGCGGGCATGTGCGACGAGCTGGTTGGAAGAGGTCGGGATGGGCGAGTATGCCGACCGGCGTCCCGCGCAATTGTCAGGCGGGCAGCAGCAGCGCGTGGCTCTGGCGCGAGCTCTCGCCTCAGAGCCCGACGCGCTGCTGCTCGATGAGCCGTTCACCTCGCTTGACACACAGACGGCCGGGCAGGCTCGACGTCTGATCGCCGAGCAGCGCGACAGGGTCGGTGTGCCGATGATTCTTGTGACGCACGACCCGATGGATGCTGTGGTGCTCGCTGCTCGCACACTCGTGTTGCGCGATGGCAGGGTTGAGCAGCAGGGGTTGACCGCCGACGTGCTCGGCCACCCGCAGTCGCAGTTCGCGGCAGCGATGGCCGGAGTGAACCTGGTTGCCGGCACTGCCGAGGCGGATGCGGCGCTGCGAAGCGAAGACGGTTTGTTGTGGACGGGTCGCGGCGACAGTATGCCGGTGGGCGGGGCGGGAACATGTGTTTTTGCGCCCGGCTCGGTGCGCATTCACCGGGGCGAAGGGTTAGGCGCCAAACCCGCCGCAAACCGCTGGAGCGGCACCGTCGCGATGATGGATCCTGCTCCCGGCGGCATCCGGTTGTTCACCGCGGAGCATCCGAGCATCGCGGTCGACTGCCCCTCGACGACGGCCTTGGCTCTCGGCATCCGGCCCGGCGTTCAACTCCGCTTCTCGATAGACGCCGACGACATTTCGGTGCGCCGTTCCCGGTAACCGGTGCTACGGTTGCCAGTCGAAAGGGGTGAACGATGTCGATCACACCAGCTCCCGCGCCCGGCGCAAGCGCCAGCGGTGCGTCGCGCCTGCCCTCCACCGGGGGTCTGATCGACCTTTTGGATCGCCCGCTGCGCGACCTGCGGATCTCGGTCACAGACCGCTGTAACTTCCGCTGCGTCTATTGCATGCCTCGCGCAGTATTCGGCCGGGACTACGCATTCCTCAATCGTGATGAACTGCTCAGTTTCGAGGAGATCGAGCGGATCGCCCGCGTCGCTGCGGCACACGGCGTGCGCAAACTGCGCCTCACTGGCGGCGAGCCTCTGCTGCGCCGCGGCATCGAAGAGCTCATCGCACGGCTGGCGGCGTTGCGCACCCCTGACGGAAAGCGACTGGAACTGGCGCTGACCACAAACGGCTCCGCCCTGACGGTGAAAGCGCAGGCGCTGAAAGACGCTGGTTTGGATCGGCTTACCGTGTCCGTCGATTCTCTCGACGATGAGCTGTTCCAGAAGATGAACGATGTGCGCTTCCCGGTATCTCGCGTTTTTGACGGCATTGATGCCGCTCATGCTGCGGGAATCGGACCGATCAAATTGAACATGGTCGTCAAACGCGGTCTCAACGATGGCGAGATCGAAGCGATGGCGACGCGCTTCAAAGACACTCCGTACACGCTGCGGTTTATCGAGTACATGGATGTGGGCACGTCCAACGGTTGGTCACTGGATGAGGTTGTGCCGTCTGCAGAGATCGTCGAGCGGATCAACGCGTTGCATCCGCTCGAGCCCATCGGAGCCACCTCCACCGGCGAGACCGCGAAACGCTGGCGCTATGTTGACGGCGGCGGAGAGATCGGACTGATCTCGTCGGTCACGAATACGTTCTGCGGAACTTGCAATCGCGCGCGCATCTCGACCGAGGGCAAGCTCTTCACATGTCTGTTCGCGACCGAGGGCCACGACCTGCGCGCGCTCCTGCGAGAGGGCGCCGATGATGACGAGCTCGCTGCGGCGATGGCATCCATCTGGGGCGCGCGCGATGACCGCTACTCCGAGATCCGCTCTTCACTCACGCCCGAGTTGCGGGCGGCTCGTCAGCGCATCGAGATGAGCTACATCGGCGGGTAAGCCCCGCGCCGAGGGAATCTACAACCCGACCCACTCCGAGACGCCGTCGTCGTAGTGCTGACGCTTCCAGATCGGCACCCCGCTCTTGATCTCTTCGACGAGCTTCTCGCACGCCGCGAAGGTCTCAGCGCGGTGTCCGCCGGATGCCGCCGCATACAGTGCGACGTCACCGATGCGCAGGTCACCGACGCGGTGCGCAGCAGCGACGAGCAATCCGGTCTCGGCCTGCACACGCGCCACGATGTCAGCGAGGAAGCGTTCAGCCTCGGGGTGCGCGCGATAGCCGAGCGAGCGCACCATACGACCACCATCGTGATCGCGCACAACGCCGCAGAAGGTGACGACTGCACCGTGCGCGTCGGATCCGACGGCAGAGCGAACCGCTGCTTCGTCAAGCGGCTCTTCAGAGATGACGGCTGTGTTCATGCGTGCGCTTCTTCCGGGTGACGGATGCTGGTGCCCTCGACTTCGCCGCCGATGGCGGCAAATGAGCGGATGCCGCCGGCGAGATAGGTCACCGCGAACCCGCGTTCTTCCAGGTGTTGTGCGGCGCGGCGCGCGCGTGGATCCTGCTCACAATAGACAACGATCGGCTCGCCCTGTGCGGGATTCTCACCGGAGTCGATGCGCCCAACCGGCAGCACTTCGGCGCCGGGGATACGTCGGGCATCCACCTCGTGCGGTTCGCGAACGTCCAGCAGCCGCACGGGTTCTCCGGCGCGCAGGCGCTGGAGCAGTTCGGCTGCCGACACGGCGTTCGTCGGCGTTTTGTCGCTGTCGCTTGAGGTTCCACAGAAGAGCTCATAGTCAATGAGTTCAGTGACGGGTTCGCGCGCAGCATCCGCTTCGTAAGTGATCTCGCGAGTGCGGGCGGTCAGCGCGTCATAGAAGAGGACGCGACCGAGGAGCGGTTCGCCGACACCGGTGATGAGCTTGATGACTTCGGTGGCGAGGAATGAGCCGATCGCCGTGCAGAGGCTCGGCAGCACGCCACCCAATTCGCACGAGAGGGTTTCATCGGCTGGCGGGGGCGTCGGGAAGAGGTCACGGAAAGTGGGGCCGTGTCCACGCCAGGCGACGCCGACCTGTCCATGCCAACGCAAAATCGATCCCCAGACAAGCGGCTTGCCTGCAAGCTCGGCCGTGTCATTGGCGAGATATCGGGTCGGGAAGTTATCGCTGCCGTCGACGATGAGGTCGTAGTTCTCGAGGATGGCGGGGAGGTTTTGTGCCGTCATCCGCTCGTTGTGCGTGATCACGGTGCAGCCAGGGTCGATCGCGTGAACGGTGTCTGCAAGCGAGTCGACCTTGTACCGACCGATGTCGGCGACGCCGTGGCTGAGTTGGCGATGCAGGTTGGAGAGTTCGACGACGTCGTCGTCTGTGATGCCAATCGTGCCGACGCCTGCACCGGCGAGGGCGGGCACGAGTGCGCTGCCGAGTCCGCCGGCGCCGAGCACGAGCACG
>DQHP01000069.1 GCA_003524435.1 Microbacterium sp. | reverse complement strand
GTGCGCGACGAGGTCGGTCGCCTCGAATCGCACATCGGGCTCGAAGCCGGCTGCGCGACACTGCTGAACGCTCCACTCCCGCACCGCAGCGCCTCGTGGTTCCATTGCCCACGCGTGATCGCGAAGATCGCTGATTCCGCGCGCAAGGGAGGTCGGCGGCACGGCCAGACGCACCGGGTCAGCTCCCAGTAGCGTGCGATCGATCCCCTCGCGCAGTTCGCGAGTGTAACCGGAGTACTGTTCAGCAACCACGAGATCAAAGGCGCGAGCCTGCAACTCGAACAGTCCTTCCTCCGGCGCCATCTCGACCATCTCCAGGCGCAGATCAGGAACCCTGTCGGTCAGCAGAGTGAGCACTGGTGGAACCAGCGTTTCGGCCGCTGTGGGCATGACTGCGATGCGCACCGTGATCTGCGCGTGCTGCGCGCTCGACAGGTCGGCACGTGCTGCTTCGTCCAGTTCCAGTGCGCGGGCAGCGTGGGTCGCGAGCAGATGCCCTTGCGTCGTGAGTCGTACCCGCCTACCGTCGGGTTCGAGCAGTGCCGCACCCGCTTCACGTTCAAGTTGGGCCAGCTGTTGCGACACCGTCGAGGGGCTGTACGAGAGTGCGACAGCCACATCGGCGATGGTGCCGCGCAGCGCCAACTCGTGCAAAAGGCGCAGTCGCCGCAGCTCGAACATGGAGCACCTCAGATTCATTGAGAAAATCGAACAATACCTATCGTAAATGATCGCTTTTCACGAAGGGTAGGAGGGCTCCACACTGGGAAAAGGAATCGCGGCCTGACCGCGCTCTTGAGTGAGGAACCCCGATGACACAGACGACATCCATCTCGGTCGGAAGCGCTGAGCTCGCCGAACTCGCCGACGACGCCGTCGCGCTCGTACAGCGCTGGCTCGTGGAGAGCCGCGAGGTGCCCAGCGATACTGCGGCGAAGCGTCTCGCGGGCGTGTTGAGCGACCCGAATGGCCTGGACTTCACCGTCGGCTTCGTCGACGGCGTCGTGCGTCCGGAGGATCTGAAAGTCGCTGCCCACAGCCTGCGCGAGATCGTGCCACTGACGCCGAAGTTCCTGCCGCTCGCACTTCGAGGTCTCATCCGACTTGGCGGTGCGCTCGCTCCCGCGTTCCCCGGCATCGTCGTGCCGATCAGCCGCGCCGTATTGCGCGGCATGGTCAAGCACCTCATTGTCGACGCCACAGACGCCAAGCTCGGAAAGGCCATCCGGCGCATCCGCTCAAGCGACAACGTCGACTTGAACATCAACCTCCTGGGGGAGGCGATCCTCGGTGAAGAAGAGGCCGAGCGCCGGCTGGAAGGTACGCGCCGACTGCTGGAGCGCGACGACGTCGACTACGTCTCGATCAAGGTCTCCTCGACAGTCGCTCCCCACAGCCCCTGGGCCTTCGAGGACGCTGTCCACCACGCCGCTGAGGCGCTCGTGCCGCTGTTCCGAGTGGCGAAAGCTCGCGGCAACAAATTCATCAACCTTGATATGGAAGAGTTCAAGGACCTCGACATTACGATCGCGGTGTTCACTGCGATTCTCGATCGAGAAGAATTCCGCGACCTCTCCGCCGGTATCGTGCTCCAGGCATATCTGCCCGACGCTCTCGGTGCGATGATCCGTCTGCAGGAATGGTCTGCAACGCGTGTCGCCGACGGTGGTGCGTCAATCAAGGTGCGTGTGGTCAAGGGTGCGAACCTGCCGATGGAGGAAGTAGACGCCGAGACTCATGGGTGGCCGCTCGCCACCTGGCACAGCAAACAGGCCACCGACTCGTCCTACAAGGCCGTGCTTGACTACGCCCTGCGTCCAGAGCACGTCGAGAACGTACGTATCGGCATCGCGGGCCACAATCTCTTCGACATCGCTCTCGCCTGGCTGCTCGCGAACAAGCGCGGCATTGCGTCTGCACAGGGCGTGGGCCCGGGTATCGAGTTCGAGATGTTGTTGGGCATGGCCACCGCTCAGGCGACCGTCGTTCGCCGCACCGTCGGTTCCCTGCTGCTCTACACGCCGGTCGTCCACCCCGCCGAGTTCGATGTCGCGATCGCCTACCTGATCCGCCGCCTCGAAGAGGGAGCCTCGACCGAGAACTTCATGTCGGCCGTGTTCGAACTCGATGACGAACCCGCGCTGTTCGCCCGTGAACGCGACCGCTTCCTGGCCTCGATCGCATCGGTGCCGACTGAGGTCCCCGCGTCGAACCGTGTGCAAGATCGCGGTGCCGCTCCGGCGCTGATGCCACACGAAGGCTTCGAGAACACTCCTGATACCGACCCGAGCCTGGCCGCAAACCGCGCGTGGGGCGACGGTATCCGCTCTCGTATGGAGAAATCAGAACTCGGAAACGAGACCGTCCGCACTCACACGCTGTCGGATGCCGCAGCAGTTGACGCCGTCGTCGCGACCGCCACCGCCGCCGCCGAATCCTGGCACGCGCTCGGCGCCGCCGGCCGCGCAGAGATCCTGCACCGCGCTGGTGACATCCTCGAAGCGCGCCGTGCCGATCTGCT
>DQHP01000166.1 GCA_003524435.1 Microbacterium sp. | reverse complement strand
GAACGTGCTGTTCGAGTTCGACCGCTCCGGTCGCAGCGACATCCGCGCCTATTCGCTGCAGAGCCTGGACCGCGAACTGGCCCGCCTGCGCGAGGAAGGCCTCACCCTGGCCAAGGTCGAACTGGTCGGCCATGCCGACCGTCTGCAGGGTCGCGGCCACGACTACAACCAAGCGCTGTCCGAGCGTCGCGCGCAGACCGTGCGTGCGCTGCTGTTGGAGCGTGGCATTGATGCCGCCAACGTCACTTACAGCTTCAAGGGCGATGGTGATCAGGTGCAGCAGTGCGACGGCGTGAAGCCTCAGGCCGCGCTGCGCGAGTGCCTGATCCCGAACCGCCGCGTTGAAGTGCGCCTACACGTCACCCGATGAAAGCGACACTGGTCGATTCGAGAGACGCCACTCGAGCGATAACCGACGGACAGTTCGCTGTCACCGCTTGCTTCAGATACAGGCAAGCTAATTTTGACTCTCGAGAGAGCTGAACTCGCTCCCAGAGGTGGGTGTCCACTTGTAGCCGCAAGTAGATAAACGAGTATGCAACTGCGTGTCGAAAGTACTACGGCTAAGGCCGACCTTCAGGCCGACATTAGCGACGGGTTTCCAACCCGTTGGGGCACAGCTTGTAACCCGCTTTCGATCGAAGCTGGGGAGAGGTGCTCCATGAGGCATGTTTTTCAAAGTATTGACAGGCGTGGGCTATCCTGCGACGGATGAACGAGCCAGAGAAAAACATCCTGAGGGCCAGCGCCACATCCGTTGCGTGGAGCGTGGACGTCATATCCTTCTTGCGAGGGGCGACTAGTGATAGCGAGTTGGACATTCACGATGCGGCTGACGCACTGCGTATGACGCTAAGCGTCTGGATCGCAGGATCTGCTTCCAATGATTCGCTCCTGACCCCCCGGCACCTCCGCTGAACATAACTTCGGTTCGAAGCCACTCGGCGTGGAGCGGGTAGTAGCGGTTGAGTTCCGTTTACACCGAGGCCTCGATCACCGCGCTGAACTCCCTCCTGCACTTGTCGGACAGCGATGCCCTGGTGGCGTCTACGGCCGTACTGCGCATGCAGGAAAGGAGGTTAAGGATGTTTATCGGGGAGGCCGATGGCATGGCAGCTTCCGACCCAAAGCGCACATCTGAGGGCTCAGCGGCTCAAGCTGCGGACTGACCAAGCGAGAATGACCGTCGGTACTCCGAAGGCGTCGTTCCGAAATGCGACAGGAAGTTCTGGCGCAGTGTCAGGGCCGTACCGAACCCTACTTCGGTCGCAATGCGCTCCACCGGCAGATCGGTCGTTTCCAGAAGCTGCTGCGCACGCGCAAGCCGTTCCGCCGTCAACCACTTTACGACCGTCATGCCGGTCGCCTCGCGGAACCGGCGGGTGAAAGTGCGCCGACTCATGTGGGCAGCGTCCGCCAGCACATCCAACGAAATGACTTCTGCGAGATGCGCGCGCGCCCATTCGAGTACGCCCGGCAGTCGGCTCTCGCTAGGCAGCTCAGGGACGGGCTGTTCGATGAACTGGGCCTGCCCGCCCTGACGATGGGGCGGGGTGACTAGCATGCGCGCAAGGCGGTTCGCCACGTCTGCTCCGTCCCGCTGACGCACGATGTTCAGGCAGCAATCGATGGCTGCAGCCGTCCCGGCGGACGTGACGATCGTGCCGTCGTCGACATACAGAACCTCGGGGCGAAAGTTGGCGTGAGGAAACCGATGTGAAAACACGTCGCGAGCCGCCCAGTGGGTGGTCGCATGCCGGCCGTCCAGAAGTCCCGCGTCGCCAAGTACGAAGGCACCCAAGCAGAGGCCGACGACCCGTGCCCCACGCGCGTGGGCCGCTTTCACAGCCGTGACGAGCTTCGTCGAAGCGGCCACCTCCGGATCGGACCATGCCGGCACGATGACGATATCGGCGTCCGCCAAGGCCGCGAGTCCGGTCGGCACGTCGAGCGTCATGCCTTGTGAAGTGCGAATGCGCCCGGGCTTTTCGGCAACGTGGATGACCTGATAGGCAGACATCCCGGCCGGTGGAGCCTCCGTCCCGAACACCAGGCCCGGTACGGACAGATGGAAGGGGCTGACGCCGTCATAGGCGAGTACGGCGACGCGAACCGGCTGCATGGACATCTCGCCTGCGAAGAATGGCCCGATTCTATCGATAAGTGTCACGCGGGCCAATCGCGATGGGCGGCAGCGGTCAGGAGAATTTCATTCGTGGCGAGCAAGGCACTAAGCCCGGCCGCGTTCTACCTATTCTTCCAGGGACATCACGATGAAATTCCTCAAACCCCTTATGGCTGCTTCACTCGCGGCTGCCTTGGCCGCCTGTACGACGACAGCAGGCCCGACCGCCTTGCAAGGCGACGGAAGTGATGTCGGCTTCCAGCTGATCCGCAATGCCACGATCAAGCTCGACTACGCCGGCACGACGTTCCTCATCGACCCGATGCTGGCCGAGAAGGGTCGATACCCCGGCTTCGAAGGCACGCTCAACAGCCATCTTCGCAATCCGTTGGTGGACCTGCCGATGACCGTGGCCGATGCGATGAAGGCCGACGCGGTCGTTATCACACACACGCATCTCGACCATTGGGACGACGTCGCCAAGCAGCAGTTGCCGAAGTCGATCCCGATCTTCGTGCAGAACGAGCAGGACGCCGCGTCCGTCCGTAAGGATGGCTTCAGCGACGTCCGCGTGCTCGGAAGTGACACGGTCTTCAATGGCACCCGCCTGGTCCGCACGGGTGGCCAACACGGCACGGACGCACACATGGCAAAGCTGGGCGCAGCCTTGGGAACAGTGTCCGGCATCATCTTCGAGCGTCAGGGTCACGAGACGGTCTACGTTGCGGGCGACACCATCTGGCGACCCGAGGTGGAGGCGGCCGTTCAGCAACACCGCCCCGACGTGGTCGTCCTCAACACGGGCTTCGCAGTGATCCCCGGGATCGATGGCGCAATCATCATGGGTAAGGAAGACCTTGAGCGCGCGCGCCAACTCGCCCCAGATGCTGTGGTGGTCGGTGTGCACATGGACGCAGTGAACCATGCGGGCCAATCCCGCCGGGAGCTGCGTGAGTTCATCGCTGAAAAGAAGTTAGACCCAGCGCGTACCCGTGTTCCGGAGGACGGCGAGTCCTACAGGTTCTAAGGTCATTCCGGCGGTGGAGCTCTAGGTGCTCTGCCGCCGCTCGGGTACTGGGCGTCGGATGCGACGTCGGCTTCTGGCCGATAGCTGCCATGGGGTGGACTGACGGCTTCCGGCTAGAACCGGCCTTTGAAGAGTGGTTCATCTTGCCCGCACCCAAGTCTCGAGAAGTTGCTGTTGAAGGTGTGCTTCCTTGCAACTGTCGTTGTCCGCTATTGCCGGAATGGATTGCGTGGACATCGGCTGTCGAGCTCGCCGAGCTTCTTGCGCCAAGTGCGATCGCATGGTTGCCAGCTGCGAAGCGATTGGTTGGTGTCAGGTCGCAGAGTCAATCCGTCACCACCCCGTGCGGTTGTCCCATCAAAGTGCGCGTGCGCAACCGTTAAAGCCTGTGAGGATAGAACTTTATTTCTGGCGCTAATGGGCGTGTCCATATCCTCAGAATAGAACTTTCCGATTTTTGCCGGGAGTAGTGTTTACGGGTAATCAGCTACTTGCGACCATTTCGGGATGCAACTTTATTTCCCGTCGACAGTTGCAGCAAGCCAGTCCTGGAC
>DQHP01000080.1 GCA_003524435.1 Microbacterium sp. | reverse complement strand
CGTCGAGGGCAGCGAGGTGCTCGCGGCGCGCGCCAGGGCAACAGCGCCGGCGGCGACGATCGTGCACCACGACCTCGATGTCCCGCTCGACTTCTTGGCGGATGACTCGCAAGACGGTGTGGTCTGTGCACTAGTGATCCATCACCTCAGCGATCGTCCGCGCTTTCTGTCCGAGGTCCGTCGCATCTTGCGTCCGGGCGGGTGGTTCGTGCTTTCGTCCACGCATCCGACAGCGGACTGGGGCTACTTCGGCGGCTCGTACTTCGACGAGCGTTGGGTGACGCGGTCGTTCGGTGAAGCGACGATGGAGTATCAGCTCATGACGATGAGCACGTTGCTTAACGAGATCGCAGACGCCGGCTTTGTACTCGAGCGGCTGCTCGAGCCTCAACCAGTCGAGGAACTGCGCGCTGTCGATGCCGAACAGTTTGAGAAGTGGACTTCCGCACCGATCTTCGTTGCACTTCGCGGCCATGCCGAGCGGTGAAGATGTTGCGGCAGGTCTAATCGGAGAACGTGGTGCTGTTACTGACAGGTCTCGTGAGACAAAGTGCTGCCAACCCTGATCATGAGATCCGCGGAATCACGCGGTTCACGTGTCTCACGAACTGTCACCTCCCATGAGAACGGACACGATCTCACGAAAGTGGCGGAATCTCACAAAGGTGGCGGAGCGTCTCAAGAAATTGACGGAGTCTCACGAACCTGGCGGACGGACGGCGCTATTCGACGAGGGCGCGCGGGTGCGGGTCGTGGGCGTGATGTGTGTCAGCGGCAAAGGCTCGCTCGTAGATGTCGTACACCGCAGCTGCTTTCAGATCGTTATAGCGGGCATTCCCGTCCCCTGCTGAAGCGGCGGCCTTAGCGGCGTTGTATCGCAGCCGGTCTGTCGGGTTCGTCCTGAGCCAGCCCGCGAAGACCACGTGACGTTGCGGCTCGATAGCACCCGGGCTCCAGACG
The DNA here is from genome assembly GCA_003524435.1 of Microbacterium sp. Lineage (GTDB taxonomy): Bacteria > Actinomycetota > Actinomycetes > Actinomycetales > Microbacteriaceae > Microbacterium. The sequence continues at coordinate 41,206 of DQHP01000080.1, read as the reverse complement.
TGCAGATTGGTGTTGGGTTGAGCGAACGTTAGCTGGCGGTGAGGATCTCCGCTCATCACGTCACGGAAGATGAGACGAAACCCAGCGGCCTCCAACCGACGCATGTAGCTGTGTTCATCTTCCACATCAGGAACTATCAAGTCGACATCGATGACAGGCTTCGCAGCAAGACCGGGAACTGACGTCGATCCGACATGGGAAATCGATAGCGCGAGGTCTCCAATCGACTCCGTGAGCACCCTGCGAATCCCCTCGAATTGCTCTCCCCAGTCTTCGTCGTGTGCCTGTACGGCGCCGGGCGCTGTCTGTCGGGATGCGACTCGCTCGCCCTGGCGGGCGGCATTCGCGCCAGGGTTGAAAGGTCGCCAGAGAGGGTGTGTTTGCATGCCGCAACCATCTCACGAGTAGTGAGCCTGCCGATCCTCGTATCCCGCCGCAATCGATCGTTTCTGGCGACCAGGCCGACGAGGACCATCAAGCGCGCGACACGCCGAAGCGTGACCCGCCGAAACCCTCCGCCGAAACCTAACCGCACCGAAACGCGTGTGGTAGGTATTCGGCGGAGTGTCGGCCGGGCGTTCTCGACAGCGAATACGCCGGTCACGATTACGCCGGGTCACCAGTAAAAGCTGACGCCTTCCCTCCCCGTTTCTATATATGCTCCCAACATGACAGACACTGACCTGGAAGTCCGTGATATCGACGTTGCGGTGCGCGCGGCACGCGCCGGAGCCTCTGTTGCTCGTTCGCGATTCCGCACCGTCGTTCCTGCAATTCATCATGCAGGCGTTGACGTCACCACTGAAGCGGATTTAGAAGCAGAGCGTGCGATCCGTGCGGTGCTCGCGCAGGATCGGCCCGACGATGCGATTCTCGGTGAAGAGTTGGGGATCACCGGTGATGCCGAGAGGTGCTGGCTGGTGGACCCCATTTGCGGCACTCTGAACTTCGCAGCAGGTCTCCCCTTGTTCGCGGTTAACGTTGCGTTGGAGGTCAACGGCATCACAACCGCTGCGGCAGTCGTGGACGTCGCGGCCAGGCAGGTATTCAGCACCGACGGCGTGAGAACGTGGCAGTGCGTTGACGCTGACAACGAGGAAGCGGGTGTGAAACCCCTCGCTCCGTCTTCGTCATCGAATCTACTGACTCTCAATCTCGAGAGTCAGTACCCAGGAGCGATTGCCGCCCAGTTCTTGTTCAACGAGTCGTTACGGGCACGGATGAGCCCTCGATGCCTGTCAACCACGTTGGCGCTGTCCTGGGTCGCTTCCGGCCAGCAAGCGGCGTATGTCACCGGCGGTGATCTCCGTCGCAACGTGCATTGGGCTGCCGGGATCGCATTGTGCCAGGCATCAGGGGCGATCGTCACGAACCTGGCTGGCGGCACGATACACACCGGCGATCATGGCCTCGTGGCTGCGGCCGACACAGACACACACGAGTTTGTAATCAGAGCATTGGACTCAATGCGATAACCGAACCCGTTGCTGGTGCACGATGCTCTGAGAGAGATCGCGGCATCCGCGGACCGAGACAGGTCAGACCGCCGCCGGTGATCGTCCGGCGGCTACGCCGCAGGTGCGTGCACGAGCTTCATCGACACGAGCTCGGTGAATCCGGCGTGTCGGGCGAAGCGCACCTTCCGACGCTTGTAGATCGTGAAGCCGAGCTTGGTGTAAAGCCCGAGGGCTGGTGTACTGGTGTCTTTGATGTCCTCGAGCACGTACTCGCGATACTCGGGCAGTGCCAACAGATGACGCAGCAACGCGGTCGCGACACCGCGACCCTGATAGGCCGCCTCGGTGGCGACGACCCCGATCTCGCCGCGCCCGGTCCGCGCCTCGTCGGAGGGGCGCTGCGTCTTCGAAGCGGAAAGTGATCACCAGACACCCAGGGCAGTGGAGAGGTCAAGAATGCTCTCCTCTGTTGACCAAGCCCAGCGTGGTCAACAAGGTACGATCATCGGTACGTGATCCATTGGGAGGGATGCATGTTCACCGGTCTCAGCGCATTCCCGCTCACCCCATTTCGCGATGACACCTTCGACGAGGCGGCCTATGCGGGCCTGATTCGCCGGCTGGTAGCCGCTGAGGTTGACTCGATCACGGCGCTGGGCTCTACCGGCTCGTACATGTATCTCAGCCGTCAAGAGCGCGCACGGGTCGCCCGGGCAACGGTGCAGCTCGCTGAGGGCGTTCCTGTCATGGTTGGCATCGGTGCTCTGCGCACTTCCCTCGTCCAGCGCCTTGCTGACGACGCCCAAGAGGCGGGCGCATCAGCGGTGTTGTTGGCGCCGGTCACGTACCAAAAACTCGTGGACGATGAGGTGTTCGCGCTCTTCGAAGACGTCAGCGCGGGCCTATCGGTACCGCTGGTTGTCTACGACAACCCCGGCACCACGCACGTAACATTCTCTGATGACCTATACGCCAGGGTGGCTGCGCTCCCCCGCGTAGCATCCATCAAAATTCCTGGTGTCCCCGCCGATCCTGTGGCCGCAGCATCGCGCGTGTCTGGCATCCGTGATTACATCCCGGAAACAGTGACCATCGGGGTATCCGGGGATGCCTCAGCTGCGACGGGACTGAATGCCGGGTGCGACGCGTGGTACTCCGCCATCGGCGGCACGCTCCCCGCCCTCGCGCAACGGATCACCCGAGCAGCGAGTACCGGACATGCTGCCGATGCACGCGCAGCATCAGAACGGCTCCAGCCGCTCTGGGCATTGTTCGCCGAGTACGGCAGTCTCCGCGTTATAGCGGCAGTTGCGGAACATCTGGGCCTGGTGGCCGCCGGCTGCCTCCCCCGGCCCGTTCTCGGACTCAGCGATAATAGCCGCGCTCAGGTAATCAAGGTCGTCGCCGAGCTCCAGCTACGCGACTAACGCGCGTGCGTAGAGGTGCATAATCACGGGCCCCTCCCCTGACCGGCCGCGCGAGGATCGCTGTACGGCGTTGATAGGCTCTCCCCCGATGACAACGCCTGCTGTAGACACAATCGAAGCCGCTGCAAGATGGACCTCTTCACAGATCAAGGACTGGTCGCCGAGGTGGCGGGAGAACTTGGCAGAGTGGCTGGAACCAAGCCTCGCACTCGTGGGAGATGCCGAATGGGGCGGGCAGTTCCGCGACATGGTTCAGCTTCCGATCCAGGATCCTCTGGCGTGGGCGAACAGGCGAGTTGAGCTGGCGGATGGCCATTGGGCGATCGTAGGTATTCGATTCCGTGGGCAAGACATCGAAAAACCCTTCGTGGACGTCCTTGCGACATCGCTGGCACCGAATCCGGAAGGGATCGCGGCGCTCAGCGCAGTTTTGGCGCACTTCGATGATTTTTCACCCCTGTGCTTGCGTGTGAACCTGCCTTCCCCTGACGAGCGATTCCTGACCCTTGCAGATTCTGTCGTGGATGCTGGGAACGCGACACCGGATCTACTTATCGTCGCGCGACCAGTGGCGGAGATGCTTGATCAGCCGCTCGCCCACCGGTACGACGATGTCAAACTCGAAAGGTGTGACCCTGAACGAGCAGCGCAACGTGTCGCCGCTATCTACGCAGAGCTCACCCCATCGCGACCTCAGCTCGATCAATGGGCCACACCCGCCGATGCCAACTCGTTAGCGGATGCAGCTGAAGAAGGTCTCCTCTTCGACATCTTGGTGGGCGGCACCTCAGCGGGTATCGTCGCTGCGGAACGCGAAGATGCCTACGGATTCACTGGTTTTTGCATGCAAGAGATCGTGATCGACTCAGCTCATCGCGGACAGCAGATAGGCATCGCTGCACTACAACGGCTGTGCAGGGAGGTTCCTGCGAACCCAAACGATCTGCTGTGGGGCCACATCCACCCCGACAACGTCCCATCCCTGCGCAATGCGCAGGAAAGTGGACGAAAGGTCGTGACCGCTCACGTTTGGGTCACACCGAGTGGGTACTCAGGAATGCCTGAATAACTAGGGCACGCACCGGCTTACGTCGCGTAGCCGTGCGCGGCGGTCTGCGGATCGCAATTCGCATCACCCGCAAAAGTGATCTACTGTTATTAATCACAAGAACAGTTGGGAGTGCGATGCGAGTTGTGGTGTCGACGGCCTCGGCTACGCCGATCTACGAGCAGATCAGGAGACAGGTGCGCTCATCGATCCTTTCGGGTGAGGTGCAGCCTGGGCAGACTCTGCCGTCACTGCGGCAGCTTGCCGCGGACCTCCGCGTGAGCGTCATCACCGTTACCCGCGCATACAACGACCTCGTTGCGGAGGGGCTCGTGCACAGCGAGCACGGTCGCGGCTTCGTGGTCTTGGATGTCGAGCCCGGGATCGCATCGGCGGCGCTACGCGCACGGGTGGATGACACGCTGCGCGAGGTCGTGATCGCCGCTCGACAAGCCCGATTGAGTCTGACCGACATCCACAACCACCTCGATGAGACTTGGAGTAAAGATGACTGATTACGTGGCAAAGATCACGGACCTGCACGTCCGACGGCCAACCTTCGAAGTCGACGGCGTCTCGCTCACACTTTCTCGCGGAACCGTCGTCGGCCTTGTAGGCCCCAACGGAGCTGGGAAGACCACGGTCATTCGCGCTCTGCTCGGTCTGCTGGTTCCCGAATCTGGCGGGGTCGAAGTGTTCGGGCGTCCTGCGGGCGCACCGCAGGCGCTCGCGCGCACCGGCATCGTCCTCGATCAACCGACCGCAGCCCCGGAGTGGCGCGTGAATTCACTCGGGCGACGTCTCGCACCGTTCTACCCAGGGTGGAACAGCGATCGATTCAGCGAGTTGCTTGACCGCCTCTCGGTGCCGCCGGGTCAGCGCTTAGGCGACCTGTCGCGAGGGCAAGGCGTGAAGTGCTCGCTTGCCGTGGCGCTCGCGCAGTCCCCTGAGCTGCTGATCCTAGACGAGCCGTCCAGCGGCCTTGATCCGGCTAGTCGCCGAAACATCGGGGACCTCATCCGAGAGTTCATGCTTGATCCGTCCCATACTGTGTTGTTCTCGACCCACATCACTACGGATCTCGACAGCCTCGCCGACGAGCTCGTCGTGCTCGTCGATGGTCAGATCGCCTATCAGGGTGCACTTCTCGACGCTGCTGAGGAGTTCGCGATGGCCCGGGGCTCCGGACTCGCCCCCACCGCCCCCTTCATAAGTTTGGAACGCTCGGGGGAGCAATGGTCTGCCCTGATCCGAATGTCTGACTCTGCAGCATTCGGCCCGGAGGTGATCATCGATTCGGCAAGCATCGACGACATCGTTATCCACCTCGCGTCCCAGCGGCGGGAGGTCGCCGCATGATCGCCGCATTTACCCGACTGGACCTGTCCTCCTGGTTCCCCCGCACGCAGACCACCCTCACCTTGCTCTTTGTCGTCGTTGTGGGCGTGCTTCTACCTGTCCCTGGGATGGCAATCGTCGCATCGGCTCTCGTCACCTCATTGATGGTGTCGGCGCCGTTCCTAGGAGATGAGCGCGGGCGCTTGGACACTCTCTACGGAGTGCTGCCGGTTTCTCGTAGCACCGTTGTGATCGGACGCACGCTGTCGATCATCGCGTACTACCTCGTGGCAGCAGTGCTGGCGACGGTCGTCACTGTCATCAGCGCCATGGTGCGGGGTGGGCAGACCGACACTGAAGTGCTGCTCATTGCCCACACCCTCGCGTTGGCGTTCGTCGGGCTGTCAATGGCACTCCAGCTCCCCGTGCTCTTCCGTATCGGCTACACGCGGGGGCGTCTGATGGCTTACACCCCAGCATTCGCCGTAGCGGGCATCGCCTGGCTTCTGCAGACGACAGGCACACTCACTCCTGTTCAGGAGGCTTTCGAACAAGTGTCCGTCGCTGCGATCAGCGGAGTCGGTGTGCTGATCGGCATCCTCGGGATCATCTGCGCAATCGTCGTCTCTGCGCGGCTCTATCGCACTCGGGAGCTGTGACGGCCGCCGACATCCACCTGCGCTCTCCCGCGCGATCAGGCCGAGTCGTCAAGGGTGAGATGTTCACCCTTGACGACTCGGGTGCGCGGGCAATCTTGGGTGACATGGGCCATTGTGCCCTGTCCTAGACTCGTGCAGATGAGGTTGCCTGCCGATAGCCACGGAGCTCTGGACGCGTTGACCCCGCGAATAGTGAAGTAGGTGACCACGCGCCCCTCCCCCTAGCTCGCTAAACGTGCACGCCCATCGGCGACAGAGAACCGAACGGACCAGGAATGCCCGTTTAGCTACCTGACGCGTTACTCCAACGCCGATTCAGCATCGGCCAGGCCGCCGCCGATAAGCGCCCATTGGTCCTCGCCCCGGGGGCGGGCGAGAAGGATCCGGCCGATATCGTCACGGATCACCGCTGTGACGGCAGGAAGCAGCAATAAATCGTGACTGATGCGCTCGCGCAACGACCGGATATACGGAGAGATCGGCATATCCTCAGCGTACGGTCAATGCTTTCTGCCGGCTCAACTCGGCACGTCTCTGCAAGTCATTTTGAATCGTGAATGGACTTAGGCCAGGTTGATCAGGGAGTCATACTTCGGCCGCGGAACAGCACGCGCGGCACGAACCAGATGTACAAGATCATCGCGAGAAGCTCCACCAATGACTGCAAGACGACGATGACCGATGCGATCTCCCACCCCTCCGGCAATGCGAGCGCAACGGGCAAAACGACGAACGAGTTGCGCGTACCAAAGCTGAACGCGAGGGTTCTCCCCTGCACGGTAGGTAAGCGGAGAGCCACGCTGATGAGCTTCGCAATGAGCGCCGACAGAATAAGAAAAGCGAGCGACGCGCCTGCGGCGACGGGCACAACAACGAAGTCATCCGCTACAGCGGTGACGTTCGCCGCAGCGACCATGAACACAACGAGGCTGAGCAACGGGACTGGCCCCCATGCAAGATGTTCACGCACACGTTCTGGGTTCGCTGGCATCTTGTACCAAATTTCAATCGCCGTCGCCGCCACGAGGGGAAGGAGGACGACAAGGAACGCTGGCCAGAGATTCATTGGCGTGAAAACCACCGAGAAATCGGCATCCATCATCAGCCAGAGATACACGGGCAGCAACAGCAACTGCATCACCATGTTGAGCGGCGTAATCGCCGTCGCGCGCGCAGCGTCTCCCCTGCCCAATTGGGTGAACGGGATGAACCAATCAGTGCAGGGCACGAGCAAGACAAGGAGCAAACCGAGGCGGATCACCGCATCAGAAGGGAAAAACTGGATAAGACCCCACACCATCAGCGGCAGCACCACGAAGTTTCCGAGCAATGCGGCTACGAGGAACCTGACATCTTTGAATGCCTCAGCCATACGGTCCAACGGCATCTGCACGAAAGTGACGAACAGAAGCAGCGCCAAGACTGGCCATACTGCGACTTCGAATACCGCGGCTGAGCCGGGCGCGAACGTCCCCACCAGCAGACCGACTCCGACAGCGACGAGATAGCACCACACCTGATGTCGCTCGAGCCTGGCTTTCATCACCTCGTAAGTGTCTCAGCCTGCGCCGGCCTGATGAGACCGATATGCTCGGCGCGTGAGTCGCGAACACCCAAGCCAACCTTCTGTACAGATCCGTGCGTGGTCAGGCAGACAACAGGAGCTTCACGCAGCCGCCGAGTTGTACGTGACTGCTTTCACAGAACCGCCCTACGACGAGGACCCAGAAGCGAGCCGAGCATCTTTCTTTGATCGGGTCGCTCGCTATTCGAGCGCCAAACCCGACTTCCGGCTGATGCTGGCCTGGAATCAGACTGAGGTCCTGGGCCTCGCACTCGGGGCGGGAACTCCATCTGGCGATTGGTGGCGCGAAAATATCATCGCGCAGCTGACGCCGGACGACGCGGAAGAATGGTTCGACGAGAAGACATTCGCTGTTGTCGAGTTGGCGACCTCTGCTTCGCACCGACGAAGTGGAATCGCGTCTGCGCTTCTGAGCTCGTTGCTCGAAGACATCCCTTACTCCACGGCTGTTTTAAGCGCATACAGTGAGGCTGACGACGCTCAGCGCTTCTACCGAGGGCAGGGATGGACTCTGATCGCGGCCGGGGTCCATATTGGCGAATCTCCAGAGCTCTGTGTGTTCGGAATGCATCTGAATGACTCCACGCGAGAGTAGCGTTGAGACGTGACCGATGTGACCCGCTCCCCCGCGTCTCTCGGGTGGCGTCCCTGGCTGATCTGGTCCGTCGGCGTTGCCGCGTACATGTTGGCCATCGCCAATCGCACTTCTTTGGGCGCCGTCGGCGTCGATGCCGCAGAGCGCTTTCAGGCTGACGCATCGACGCTGTCGCTATTTGCTGTCGTGCAACTGGCGGTCTACGGCGGTATGCAGATCCCCATCGGTGTGTTCCTGGACCGATATGGTGCGCGTCCGATCATCACGATCGGCATGATTCTCATGGCTATCGGACAGCTCACCATGGCGCTGTCACCTAGCATCGGGATTGCCATCCTCGCGCGAGTTCTTCTCGGAGCTGGCGATGCCATGGTATTTCCTGCGGTACTTCGGCTCATCGCCACATGGTTCCCCGCGCAACGAGGCCCCGTCATGGTGCAACTCACCGGTGTCATCGGTCAGGCGGGCCAGCTCATCGCTCTAGTTCCTCTTGCGGCCTTGCTACACGCGACAAGTTGGACCATTACGTTTGGAAGTATCGCCGGGCTGGGCGTGTTGTTCGCCATCTTGGTGTTCGGTGTTATCCGCAACCACCCGCCCGACGTGGGGTCTGACGTGACAGTGAACACTGAAACAGGCGTCATGCGAGTGGTGACCTCCGCAATCGACACAGGGGTTGGCATCCGAGCGGCCTGGGCACATCCGGGCACACGCCTTGCATTCTGGTCACACTTCACCACACCATTTGCAGGCACGGCGTTCGTGCTGTTGTGGGGCATGCCGTTCCTCACCGTCGGGCAGGGACTTTCCACAGCACAGTCAGCGACATTGATCTCGGTATATGTCGCTTTCGGCATGTTTCTCGGTCCCCTGCTCGGCAGCGTCTCTCGACGCATACCGAACTACCGCTCCTTCGCGCTCGTGCTGCCGACGATTGCCATCCAACTCATCGCCTGGGTGATCGTCATCATCTACCCGGGCCGGTCGCCTCTCTGGCTGCTCTATATCCTTGCCATCGCGCTTGCTTGCGGTGGCCCGGCGTCGATGATTGCGTTCGACCATGCGCGCACGCACAACCCTGTGCACCGTCTGAGTACCGCGACCGGCCTCACGAACGCGGGCGGTTTCATCGCAGCACTGATCGCGGTGTTCCTGATCGGGCTGATGCTCGACCTCCAGGGCGCGGGAACACCGGACACTTATTCGCTAGACGCTTTCCGCCTCGCATTCCTTACCCAAGTACCGCTCTGGCTGGTGGGTGCAACCTTCATTCTCATCGAGCGCAAGCACACCAGAATCCGGATGGGCCTGGATCCTGAACGTCTGCGCCGCTCAAGAGAAGATTAAACGTTCAGATCCCCCTTCGTCTGCCGACGACGGGCAAGGAGGACCAGACCAATGATGAAGATGATCGCTCCGGCGCCCATCAAGATATAGCCGATCAGATCTAGATTCGCCCACTCCACCTCGATGTTGATCGCAAATGCAAGTATTGCGCCGATCACAATCAACACGATTCCGGAACCAATGCTCATGGTGGCCTCCCGTTTCATCGTCCACACCTGTGGCGGTTGCCTTGGTGTGACTCTGATATTGGCAGGATTCGGTTCCTGGAACAATGGGTTGACACCGACCGATTAGCGTTGTTGCGGCGTCCACCCGAGCGGCGTGCTCGTTTCACTCATGGCACGTTCGTGGTCTACCTTCGCTGACCACCCCTGCGCAGCCTCGACGCTGTCGAATCCGCCGCGGGCCAACCGCATACCGACGTCGTCGTGATGCATCCGCGGCGCGCCACCGCGCCTGACTGACGCACGCACATTCCAAGAGTCGTCCGCGAAACCGCCGCCGCGGAACACCCGGTAGTTGTCGTACCGTGCGGGGTCCAGCAAGTCCCAACACCACTCCCATACATTGCCGAGCGTGTCGAAGAGACCATTGAGGTTGGGGAGCTTGCCGCCGACGTTCTGTGGCCAGCTGACGCCATCGGCCGACGTCCATGCCACGTCGGTGAGCAACCCATAGTGCGGCGTGGTTGAACCTGCGCGACAGGCATATTCCCACTCTGCTTCTGTCGGCAGGCGGTAGCCGTCGCTGTCTACATGCCAGGTGACGTCTTCGCCGTCGAAACTGTAGGCCGGGTCTAGCCCTTCCCACTCGGATGCTGCGTTGCAGAAGCGGATGCTTCGCAGCCAACTGAGGTCGCGGGCAGGCCTGCGCGGATGCGCTGCCGCGATACCCAGCACTTCTGCGAACTGCTCCTCGGTCACCGGATATACGCCGATCTCGAACTGTTCGAGTGCAACCGTCCGCTTGAGCTTTCGTCGCGCGTCGTGCATGGTGACCGAACCCGCAGGGATCCGCGCAAGTTCGAAGTCGGTCATGCTGTGGACTCCTTCGACATTGGTGGCGGCATGGGCACAGCGAATATTCGCATGAAGTACTGACACAGCGGACCGACGAGCAGGGCGAAGGCGAGCGTTCCGACGCCCGCGTTGCCGCCCAACGCCCAGCCCACCACCACGACCGTGATCTCAAGGCCCGTGCGCACGAACCAAATAGGCCAGCCCGTGCGCTTATGCAGCCCTGTCATCAGCCCGTCACGCGGCCCTGGCCCGAAGTGCGCTCCAATGTACAGTCCGGTTGCCGCTGACAACACCACCAGCCCGATGATGAAGAAACCCACTCTGAGCCAGAGCGGCTGTCCGACGGGAATCAGCAAGAGGCCGACGTCTGCTGAGGGCCCGACAAGCAAGGCATTGAGCAGCGTCCCTACCCCGAAACGTTGGCGTAGCGGCAGCCAAATCAGTAGCACGACGGCACTGACCAAGATCGTGATCACGCCGAAGCTCAGAGGCACATGATGCGAAAGGCCCTGAGACAGCACATCCCATGGCGCGGCGCCGATCTCACCACGAATCATGAACGCAATGCCGATTCCATAGAAAAACAAGCCAAGGATGAGTTGGAACCAGCGCCGCGGGAGCCGACGCTCCCGCACCGAACTCACTGAGGCACCCTTTCAACCCACGTCGGATACTTAGCGGAGCGTCCATCGCCTGACGAAGTCCGAGTTAGGCGTCGCTTCATCCACGGGCCCACATGCTGCCGGTAGTATGCCAGTCCAGCGGGGGTGCTTGCACCGTCGGTGTTTGGTGCCCACCATTCGTCCGGCGGCTCGTATCCCAGCCCGTGCAGCACACGTGCGGCAACGCGGTGGTGGCCTGCCGTGTTCATATGAAGCCGATCCTCTGACCAGTAGCGTCCGGTCGAGAGCTCGCGGTCTGGCCAATTCAGCGCCCGGATCACATCGGGACGATTGGCAACGCGTCGCAGCACCGCAGCGGAAAGTTCATCTCCCCGACGCTGTATGAGTGTTCCCATCGGCAACTGCCCCGACGGATTCGCACCCGAGAGCAAAATCAGCGTCACGCCCTCCTCATCGCATCTGCGGAGGACCCGAGAAAAGGTATCGGCGATGTGCTCGACGCTCGTGCGAGGCCGCAGCATGTCGTTGCCGCCGCCGTTGAAAGACAGGTGCGTCGGCTTTAGGGCCAGCGCCGGCTCAAGCTGTTGCTCGATGATGGGCCAGGCGAGCTTCCCACGGATCGCGAAGTTCGCGTACTGGATCGGCTGGCCCGCGGCATCCGCCCATCCCTGGGCTGCGACGTCAGCCCACCCGCGCACGCGCCCATCTGGCAGTTCATCGCCTACGCCCTCGGTAAACGAGTCACCGATCGCGGCAAATCTCACAGCACTCACCGCATCAGCCTATTCCCCCGGTGAAGGGAGAGAGCGCGTTATCGCTCATCAAGCGCCTGGCCGCGGTGATCGCCTATGCCCCAGGCGGCGACGGCAGCCACGATAAAGAACGCAGCAAAGATCACAAACAACAGTGGTGCTCCCCCGGCAAGCAGCAGCACGGGCACCAGCAGGGGCGCTGCGATGGAAGCGATGCGGCCCACTGCGGCGGCCCAACCCGCGCCCGTGCCGCGCAGCGATGTCGGGTAAATCTCAGGTGTCACGGCATACAAAGCACCCCACGCGCCCAGGTTGAAGAACGACAGGGCCATCCCTGATCCGATAATCGCGGCGTCTCCGCTTGCGCTGCCAAAAAATACCGCTGACACCGCCGACCCCACCAAGAAAACAGACAGTGTTGCGCGGCGTCCCCAGACTTCGATCAACCAGGCAGCCACGGCGTAGCCAGGGAGCTGGGCAAGAGTGATGACGAGGGTGAATCCGAAAGAGCTGACGAGATCGTATCCAGCGTCGAGCAGGATGCTGGGAATCCAGATGAATGCGCCGTAGTAGGCGAAGTTCACGCAGAACCAAACAATCCAGATGCTGATGGTCCGCAGCCGAAACTCCGGATACCATAGCGTCGCCAGTCGCGCTCCTGTTGTCCCGGCGATGACTGACGGCGGCGTTCCCTTGCTGATCGTCGGCTGGCTGACAACATCAGCATCCGCTTCGAATTTCGCGACGATGTGCTCGGCCTCAGCGATCCTGCCCCGAGAAGCAAGCCACCGTGCAGACTCCGGTAGGCCCCACCGCACGACAAGTGCGTACGCCGCCGGTATCGCCCCGAGGGCGAAGGCCCAACGCCAGCCGTCGTCAGAGAGCGGAATGACAAAGTAGCCGATCAACGCCGCGGCCGTCCATCCGACTGCCCAGAAGGCCTCGAGAATGACGATGAGGCGCCCGCGCATGCGTGCTGGTGCGAATTCGCTGACGTAAGTTGACGCAACAGGTAACTCTGCTCCGAGGCCCAGACCAACAAAGAACCGCAGCACCAGCAGGATCGCAATGCCGCCGGCGAGTGCACTGGCGCCAGTGGCGAGACCGTAGATGAGTAGCGTGATCGCAAATACTTGCCGCCGCCCGAAGCGATCGGCAAGTAGTCCCCCCAGACTCGCGCCCAAAGCCATACCGATGAAACCGACCGACGCGATCCAGCCGCTCTCCATCTTGCTGAGGTCCCATTGCTGTGCGAGTGCCGCCAGGATGAATGAGATCAGTCCGACGTCCATCGCATCGAGAGCCCAGCCCAACCCAGACCCCGTGAGCAAGCGCATATGTCTGCGCGAGAACGGAAGGTGGTCCAGACGCGCAGCAAGAGAGGACCGGCTCGGGACGTTGTCGGTCATTTCATCGGTCCCTACTTCGTCAGGAGCGCGGTGCGCAGCGTGGCAAGTCCCACTCCGCCGAGATCAAGCGCACGCTTGTGGAACTGCTTGATGTCGAAGGCTTCGCCCTGTTGCGTCTTGTACGCGTCGCGGACCTGTTCCCAGATGCGCTGGCCGACTTTGTAAGACGGAGCCTGTCCAGGCCATCCGAGGTAGCGGTTCACTTCAAACTGCACGAACTCGTCCGACATGTTGACGTTTCGTCGCATGAACTTGAGCGCGTAGTCGGCGTCCCAGGTTCCGGTGCCGTCAAGACGCGGCTTCCCGAGGTGCACGCCGATATCGAGTACGACGCGTGCTGCGCGCATGCGCTGTCCGTCAAGCATGCCGAGCCGGTCGGCGGGGTCATCAAGATAGCCCAGTTGCTGCATGAGGCGCTCCGCATACAGCGCCCATCCCTCGGCATGACCGGATGTGCCTGCGAGCAAACGGCGCCACGAGTTCAACTGCGCACGGTTATACACCGCCTGGCCGATCTGTAAGTGGTGGCCAGGAATGCCCTCGTGGTAGACGGTGGTCAGTTCACGCCAGGTGTCAAACTCCGTCACGCCCTCGGGGACAGACCACCACATGCGTCCCGGCCGTGAGAAGTCATCCGTCGGTCCGGTGTAATAGATGCCGCCCTCTTGCGTCGGCGCGATCATGCACTCGAGAGTGCGAATCTCCTCGGGGATGTCGAAGTGGCTCGCTCCTAGTTCGGTGACGGCGTGGTCGCTCGTCTCCTGCATCCATTTTTGGAGGGCGTCGGTGCCGTACAGCTTGCGCGAAGGATCTGATTCGAGGTGGGCGACAGCTTCTTCGACGGTAGATCCCGGCAGAATCTCGTGTGCGATGGCCGTCTGTTCAGCAACCATTCGGTCGAGTTCTTCGCGCCCCCACTCATATGTCTCGTCGAGATCGATTTCGTCGCCGAGGAACTGACGTGAATGAAGGGCATAAAGCTCACGCCCCACAGCGTCGACGTCGGATGCCGCGGGTGCCAGCGTCGTCGTCAAAAACTGCCGCAGCTCGTCGTAGGCAACACGCGCAGCTGACGAGCTGTCGGCGAGTTGGCGTGCGAGGGACGCGGGCAGTTCGCCTTCGGCAGGAGTGGCGTCGGCGACGAATGCGGCGAAGAAACCGTCATCGGCCGTGTATCGCGTGATCTGGCCAGCGACCTCAGCGACCTGACGGCGCGCAGGAACGACACCGCGGGAAATCCCCTCCTGCAGAGTTGCGGTATAGCCGCGCAGCGCAGCGGGTACGGCGGCAAGGCGGGCGGCGATGACGGACCAGTCATCTGTGGATGCCGTCGGCATCAGGTCGTAGACCTGACGAATATCCTGCGCGGCCGATTCGATCACGTTGAGGTTGCGCAGATGCCACTGCGCCTCGTGGAATTCGAGTTCCAGCGCTAACTCGCTACCGAGATCTGCCTTGGTCACTTCATCGACCGCATCAGCAGGCGTCAGGGCATCCAATGCCCCCAGGGTCTTGCGCACCTCCGCGGCGTACTGGTCGTGGCCATCCGGGCTCAGATCTGCGTACCGATCATTTGCGTCGTTACGGCCGATGTACGTGCCGAGTGTGGGCTCGAGCGTGGCAAGTGTGTCGACCCACTCTTCGGCAACCTTGTCGATCGCTGTGGGCGTGCGAGGGGTATTCGTCATGCCTTTCAGCGTAGCCCCGCAAACGCGTGTAGGAACTAGTGCGCGGCCTCGTTCCAATCGCGTCCCTGGCCAACTTGCACATCGAGAGGCACCGTGAGGTCGGCAGCATCTGCCATCCGAGCGCGAACGATCTGTTCGGTGGCGTCCCATTCGCCTGGCGCCACCTCGACAACAAGTTCGTCGTGGATCTGCAACAACACTCGAGAGCGAAGGTCAGCTTCCCGCAGATCCGCATGAATCTGGAACAGCGCAATCTTCATGATGTCTGCAGCGCTACCCTGAATCGGAGCGTTGAGCGCGGCACGCTCAGCGTTCTCTCGCAAAACCCGATTCGGGCTCGACAGATCGGGGAACGGGCGGCGTCGACCGAAGATCGTTTCGGTGTAGCCGACCTCCTTGGCCTTCACCACCGAGGCGCGGAGATAATCGCGCACCGCGCCGAAGCGGTTGAAGTATTCGAGCATCAGCTTCTTTGCCTCAGACTGCTCGATGCGCAGTTGCTTAGAGAGACCGAATGCGCTGAGCCCGTAGACGAGTCCATAAGACATTGCCTTGACCTTGGTGCGCATGGCCGAAGTGACTTCGTCGGGCGTGACGCCGAACACTCGCGAGCCGACGAAGCGGTGCAGGTCTTCACCTGTGTTGAACGCTTCGATGAGGCCTTCGTCACCCGACAGATGCGCCATGATGCGCATCTCAATCTGCGAATAGTCGGCCGTTAGTAGCGTTTCGAATCCCTCGCCGACTTCGAAAGCACTGCGGATGCGCCGGGACTCTAGCGTGCGAACCGGAATATTCTGCAGGTTCGGGTCTGTGCTGGAAAGTCGCCCTGTCTGGCTGCCCGTTTGCACGTATGTGGTGTGTACCCGGTGGTCTTCGCCGATCGCTGAATCTAGCGATTCGATGATCTGGCGCAGCTTTGTCGCTTCACGGTGTTGCAACAGCAAGTCAAGGAAGGGATGCGGGTTCGACTCTTGCAGGTCGGCGAGTACCGCTGCGTCAGTCGAGTAACCAGTCTTCGTCTTGCGAGTTTTGGGGAGCTGGAGATCTTCGAACAGTACTTCCTGGAGTTGCTTGGGAGAACCGAGATTAAATTCGCGCCCCACCAGTGCGAACGCTTCGGTCGCGATACCCTCTGTGCGTTGGGCGAGTTCTCCAGAAAACCCCGAAAGCACTTCATGGGACACAGCGACACCGGCGATCTCCATATCTGCCAAGACGAGGAGAGTTGGCAACTCGACATCGGTGAGGACGGTGGCAACCGTTTCTGGCAACGCCTCACGCAGTGCGGCAGCGGTGCGCAGCGTGAACCACGCCTCCTGCGAGGGCGTCGCGCCATCGGTCTCGGGGACGAGTTGGGACGGGTCAGCTACGGGGAGCTTCTCACCGAGATAACGGTCAACAAGGTGAGCGAGGGTTTTGTCCGGGAAGCTTGGACGGAGAAGCCAGCCCGCCAACGTCGTGTCGTATGCGAGCCCACCCAGCCGGATGCCTGCGCGCAGCAGTGCTTTCAACTGTGGCTTTGCGTCGTTCAGTACCTTGGCCGAGTCAGACTCAAGCCAGGGCCGAAGGACATCCGCCGCGTCCGCGTCCCAGTTGCTCTCTCGAAGTTCGGTCTCGTTCGCAATTCCGATGCGCGTGATGACGCCCGTGTCAGAGACAATTTTCAGAGCGGTCTCGCCCGTTTGGCTACTGACCCATTGTCCGAGCTCACCAACCGTGACCTCGGACGGATCAGGCAGCGCGACGGCAGGCTCATCGTGAACCGCCTCGTCTCCTGCGCCAACAGCGTCGAACACGCGTGGAAGCAATGTGCGGAACTCGAGTCGCGCAAAAATATCACGAACGGCCTGTGCGTCAATGGGCGCAACGGCGAGATCAGCGGGGGTCACGGGAAGTTCGACATCGGTCAACAGGCGGTTGAGCTTACGATTGCGGCGCACGTCGTCCATGTGGTCGCGAAGGTTCCCCCCGACGACGCCCTTGATCTCTTCTGCCCGCTCGAGCAGTTCATCGAGGCTGCCGAACTGGGTGAGCCATTTGACCGCAGTCTTCTCCCCCACCTTCGGTACACCGGGGAGATTATCGCTCGTCTCACCGACAAGCGCAGCGATATCTGGGTACTGCTCTGGCCGCACGCCATAGCGCTCTTGCACGGTAACAGGGTCGTAGCGTTTCAGCTGTGACACACCCTGCACGGAGGGGTAGAGCAACGTGACGTCATCGGTGACGAGCTGGATCGTGTCACGGTCACCAGAGACGACCAGCACGTTGTAGCCCTGCTCAGCGCCCTGAGAGGAGAGTGTCGCGAGGATGTCGTCCGCTTCTATGCCCTCTTTCGTCAGCACAGGGATCGACATGGCCCCGAGCACATCTTGCAGCAGCGGCACCTGCCCGCGGAACTCTTGAGGCGACTCAGATCGAGTGGCCTTGTACTCGGGGTATTCGTCCGTTCGGAACGAGTGCCGAGAGGTATCGAACGCAATCGCGAGGTGCGTCGGCTGCTCGGCCTTGATGAGGTTGACGAGCATCGACAGGAAGCCGTAAATGGCATTCGTATGCTGGTTATCTTTGGTCGTGAAGTTTTCGACCGGGAGTGCGAAGAACGCACGATAGGCGAGAGAGTGGCCGTCGACGACCATGAGGGTAGGCTTTGCGGAGTCCGTCACTCTGTCAGCCTAACGAGGACGACGGACATGCGCTGAGGAGGACACGTGAGCGAGAGCACTTTGACAGGACTCGATTGGGCATTGCAGCGCGGTATGGGGGCGCTGGCCGAAAAAATGGGGATTGAATTCACCGAGTTCTCGGTGGAGCGTAGCGTTGCGACGATGCCGGTTGAAGGGAACACTCAGCCGGTTGGACTTTTACACGGCGGTGCATATGTCGTGCTCGGCGAATCCCTCGGGTCGATGTCAGCAAATCTCGCCGCAGGCCCAGGCAAACTCGCAGTTGGCGTTGATATCAACGCGACGCACACGCGATCCGCCACGTCTGGCATCGTCACTGGTGTGTGCACGCCGATCCATCTTGGACGCAGCGTCGCGGTGCATGAGATCGTTGTCAGCGATGATCAGGGCCGTCGGTGCTCCACGATCCGAATTACGAACATGATCAAGGACCTGCCCGCCTGATCATCGCGCTTCTGAATCAGAGGATGCGTTGAAAAAGAAAGCGCGGTTGCGCGCGTAGGCGGCCGCTAATGCCGCCCCGTCACCCGGTTGGATCGGTCGGAGGCCGAGGCCATCGCCGAGATCGAGCACTACTTCTTGGGCGTGAGCTGCTCGATGATCGCCTTAGCGACATCTTGCATTGTCAAACGGCGGTCCATCGAAGCCTTCTGGATCCAACGGAATGCTTCTGGCTCGCTGAGGCCCATCTTCTCGTTGAGAAGACCTTTCGCGCGGTCGACGAGCTTGCGAGTCTCGAAGCGCTCGACCATATCGGCGACCTCGGCCTCGAGGGTGATGATCTGCTCGTGGCGTGCCAGTGCGATCTCGATCGCAGGAAGCAAATCGTTCGGAGTGAACGGCTTCACCACGTAAGCAAGGGCACCAGCCTCACTGGCCCGCTCGACTAGCTCTTTCTGGCTGAACGCAGTCAGCAGCACCACAGGTGCGATGTTGTTCTTGTGCAGCTTCTCAGCAGCGCTGATGCCGTCGAGCTGAGGCATCTTGACATCCATGATGACAAGATCTGGTCGCAACTCAGTGGCGAGGGCCACCGCCGTCTCGCCGTCTCCGGCTTCACCAACGACGTCATAGCCGTTGTCTCGAAGAATCTCGACGATGTCGAGACGAATCAGTGATTCATCTTCGGCGACGACGACGCGTCGAGGGGCGGATGACGTGGGCTGCTCGGCCTGTTCTTGCTCGGTCACGTCTTTATTCTAGTCGAGAGGATCCTGTGTATACGTTCGGAGCGCGCCGCGGTGACAAACACTGGCTCATCCTGCGCTAAAGTCGTAGACGCAACACGTGAGCCGGCGTGGCGGAATGGTAGACGCGGAGCACTCAAAATGCTTTGTTCGAAAGGACGTGTGGGTTCGAGTCCCACCGCCGGCACCGCAGTGAAAGGCCGCCTCATAGAGGCGGCCTTTCTGCTTTTCAGCTCAGCCTCAGCTGGTGGGCGAGGATGACTATCTGAATGCGATCGCGCGCGTCGAGCTTCATCAGCACTCGTCCCACGTGGGTCTTCACCGTGGACTCACTCAGATAAAGTTCTTGTGCGATCTCCGCGTTCGTGAGGCCCCGCCCAATAGCTTTGAACACGTCTCTTTCACGGTCAGTAAGCAGGGCTGTGAGGTCTGGTGAAGCCTGCGTAGCCGGTGCTTTTAAGCCCGGCCCGACGTGCTCGAGCAGTCGGCGAGTCACTCTCGGGGAGAGAATCGCATCACCTCGATATACGGCGCGTACTGCGGCCGTCAACTCATGACGTTGCGCGTCCTTGAGGAGAAAACCGCTCGCCCCGGCACGAATTGCGCCGAAGGCGTATTCATCAAGGTCAAACGTCGTGAGTACCAGTACACGAGTATCGGGGCGTGCCTGGACAATCGCCTCAGTGGCGGCGATTCCATCTTTTCCTGGCATTCGCACGTCCATCAAGATGACGTCCGGGCTCAGGCTCGCTGCCAACGCAACCGCGGCGTCACCGTCGGCTGCCTCACCAACAACAACGATGTCAGGCTCGGCCTCGAGAACCAATCGAAACCCGACGCGGATAAGTGCTTGATCGTCGACAAGCAGAGTGCGGATGGGATCGCTCATGTGCCTTTTGTTCCTCCTTGATGCGCTGGCAAAGTGGCCCGCAACGACCAGCGATCGGGGCCAACTGGCTCGGAAACGAGCTCGCCATCGAGGTGGGCAGCGCGTTCGTGAAGCCCCCGAATACCGAAGCCCGAACTCCCAGCGTCATCGGTAACACCATCGTTTCTGATTTCGACGATGACTTCTGTGTCGAGATTCTCAATACTGACGGAAATTTTGGTCGCCGTCGGCGCATGCCGCATTGCATTGGTGACGCCTTCTTGCACAATCCTGCCGATTGCGTAGCGCGTCGCCGCCGACGCTGTAGCGTCACCGATAATGGCCAGTGTGACGGGATATCCCGCGCGCTGAGCCGCAGCCACAGTGACATGCGGATCGATGGGTTCTGCCGGAGCGAGCGGCACATCTGCTCCCCCGTCGCGTAACACCCCCAACATGCCGCGCATCTCGGTCAGGGCGTCACGGGCCGTATCAGCTGCTGCATCTGCAGCGGCGCGTGCCTGTGCTCGATCTTCGGTGGCAGCTGCCCCCTCGGAGAGCGCGACGATCACGGTGAGCGAGTGTGACACGATATCGTGCATCTCTCGAGCGATACGTGCGCGTTCAGCAGCAGCCGCAATCTGCGTCTGCTGATCCCGTTCGACCAGCAACTGGCGTGATCGATCGATGACCGCTTCAAGATAGCGTTTGCGCCCGCCAACGTTGGCGCCGATGAGCGTGCCGATGAGCGCCAACGTCAGTTGGCCGAGAATCCCATTCAAGGTGGACTGGAGAGTGATCGCGCCAGTCAGATAAAACGCCAAGGACAGGAGCGAGAATGCACCGATGCCGATCGCGAGCCCGACCCACGCAGCGCGAGTCGAACGGTACACGGCGAGGGAATAGCTGGTGACGAGCAGGAGTGTGCCGCCCGCGGGCTCGAGCAAGGCCAGGTACGCGACTGCCACGACATATGCCGCGACGAAGTTCGTGAGTGGCCATTGCCTGCGCCGCAGCAACAGAACACAGGACGTGACAACCAGCACAGCGAGCGTGATGCCGACGCCCAGCTCTGGTGGAGTGCTGACGGGCGGCCCACCGGGCATCGCCCGCTGAACAGTGAAAATCGTCGCGGGTCCGGCCGACAAAAGCAGACAGATCACAGCAATGATGACATCGGCAGCGACCGGATGCCGTGCCCAGAACCGGCGGATTATTCCGGGCGGCCGCGGCAGCCGCAGCTCTTCCTCCTCCCGGAGAGAGGTGCTGCGGCTGCTCGATTTCGACACAGCTCCGACCTTACGCGTCGGCACTACTGTGCGTCGTGTTCTCACGCGTCGCGAGTGCGCAATACAGTCCACGCCGCCAACAGCCCGGCCGCGACCCATGCGACAAGTGTCAGGTAAGCACCGCTGGCTTCCAGCCCCCACCCCGGTTGCGGAAGGATGGCGCTCTGAGCCGCTGTCATCGGCAGTCGATAGCTCACCTCGTTGATCCACTGCCATGCCGGGTCAGGCGTGGCAAAGATCGTCATCACGATTGGCAGCACGAACAGCAAGCCCACTGTGGCAGCGATCGCACCAGCCCCGGAGCGGAGGATAAACCCGAATGACAATCCGATCAGCGCGAATACGGCCATAGAGAACGCCGCGGCAAGGATGGGCAGGAACGAGTCTGCTGCTGTGTCCCAGGGGAACGGCATATCTCTGGCCGCAAAGATCGGCGTGACTGCAAGTGCAGCTCCGATCAAGATGACCAGCGAGGCGAGGAAGAGGAATACCGCGACGACGACGGCTTTCGCGGCGAGAACAGAGCCTCGCACCGGATCCGCGGCAAGTGTCGAACGGATCATTCCCGTTGAGTATTCACCTGTGACGGCAATCGCACCGAGAATTCCCGCGAGCAACATCGTGAACTGCACGGGCGCAACGACAGCCTGAATTGGTTCAAATCCCGGCACATCCATCGACTGGGCAACGAGCAGCGCTACGCCGATGGCGATCACCGCAGTGGCTCCAATCGACCACCAGGTGGATCGAAGCGTGGAGAGCTTGATCCACTCGCTACGCAGCACACGGATGAATGTCAGGCGATTCGTGGACTGGGCGCGCTTTGGCACGACCGGCGCAGTGGTTGGGGCAGTGATGGTCATGACATCTCCTTCGTCCGGTACTCGACTGAGTCTCCGGTGAGTGCAAGATAGGCATCCTCTAGGGACCCGTTTGTAGGGGTGAGTTCATGTAGCGGGATGCGGAGATCCGCGGCGATATCGCCAATGCGTGCGGCGGGCAGTCCGACAATCTCCAGCGCGCCAGGGGCGGTGCTGGTGACCTCGACGTCAGCTCCTGAGACCGCTGCCGCAAGATCAGCGGCGTGAGGGCTGAGCACCCGAACAGTGGACCTGGTCCATGCGTTAACGAGATCGTTGAGCGGAGCATCCGCTAACACTCGGCCGCGCCCCATCACGATCACATGGTCCGCTGTCTGTGCCATCTCACTCATGAGATGGCTAGAGAGCAGCACTGTGCGGCCTTCGGAGGCTGCGTGATGCACGAACTGGCGCACCCAGCGCACCCCCTCTGGGTCGAGGCCGTTGACCGGCTCATCGAGAATCAGGGTGTGGGGGTCGCCCAGCAGCGCCGAAGCGATACCCAGGCGCTGTCCCATACCCAGCGAGAACTTTCCGGCGCGTTTACGTGCGACCGAACTGATCCCCGCCAGATCGATCACCTCGTCGACACGAGAGGCGGGGATGCCGTGAGTCGCTGCCATCGCACGCAAATGATTCCTTGCGGTACGGCCGGTGTGCACTGCCTTGGCGTCGAGGAGAACCCCGACTTCGGTCAGCGGCGCACGGAGCCGACGGTAGTCGTGGCCATTGACTGACGTTCGTCCCGCGGTTGGCTTGTCGAGCCCGACGATAAGCCGCATTGTCGTTGATTTCCCCGCCCCGTTGGGACCGAGGAAGCCCGTGACGGTTCCAGGCCGGACCGTGAAGGACACATCCTCAACCGCTGTCTTGTCGCCGAACCTTTTCGTGAGGCCTTCTGCTGTGATCATGACCTCGAGGTTACGGACCGGGCCGCCGTTGCCGCGTCCTCCTCCAGTGCCATTCTCGAGTGGGACACCGGGCCCGCGGGACTACGATGCCCGCGGAACTATGCTTCGTTGCACGCAAAAGGGGGCGAAGCCGAGGCTCCGTCCCCTTTATGAACGACGTACTAGGCGCCAGCCTTATAGATCGGTGCGGCACCGTTGACGGCGTCTCCGACCTTGTGTACGCGGATGTCGTTGGTGGATCCGACGATTCCGGGAGGGGAACCGGAGATCACAACAACCGTGTCGCCTTCTGCTGCGAGCTCGTTCTTGAGCAGGTACTCATCGACCTGAAGGAACATCAAGTCGGTGTGCTGCACTGGTTCGACGAGCTTGGAACGGATGCCCCAGGTCAACGCCATGCGGCGCAGAATGTTGGGCTCAGGCGTGAACGCGAGCATAGGGATGCGTGAACGCAGGCGTGACAGACGACGTGCCGAATCGCCAGACTGTGTGAACACGCAGAGGAACTTCGCCTCAACGAAGTCAGCCACTTCAAGCGCTGCGAGCGTGATAGCCCCGCCCTGCGTGCGCGGCTTCGTCGTGAGCGGTGCGATGCGCTCCAAGCCGTGTTCTTCTGTGGACTCTACGATCCGAGCCATCGTCTCAACGACCACGATCGGGTACTCCCCCACGCTCGTCTCACCGGAGAGCATGACAGCATCCGCACCATCAAGGACAGCGTTTGCAACGTCAGAGGTCTCAGCGCGGGTGGGTACCGGGCTGGAGATCATCGACTCGAGCATCTGCGTGGCCACGATGACCGGCTTCGCGTTGCGACGTGCGAGCTCAACGGCACGCTTCTGGACAATCGGTACGGCCTCGAGCGGCAGTTCAACACCGAGGTCACCACGGGCAACCATGATGCCGTCGAATGCATCGACAATCTCTTCGAGAGCGTCAACCGCCTGCGGCTTCTCGATCTTGGCGATGACAGGAACCTTGAGGCCCTCTTCGGCCATGATCTCATGCACGCGTTCAACGTCAGAGGCATTGCGGACGAACGACAGCGCGATGAGATCGGCGCCAATACGCAGGCCCCAGCGAAGGTCGTCTTCGTCCTTCTCGCTCAAGGCAGGAACGTTGACGGCGACACCCGGCAGGTTGATGCCCTTGTTGTTCGACACAGCACCGGCAACGATGACCTTTGTCGTGACAACGGTTCCGTCGGTCGAAACGACCTCGACGCGCACCTTGCCGTCATCGATCAGGAGGAAATCTCCCGCCTTGACGTCATTCGGCAGTCCCTTAAAGGTCGTGCCACAGATCTCACGGTTGCCGATGATGTCTTCGGTCGTGATTTTGAAGATGTCACCGACGGCAAGCTCGTACGGGCCGTCCTCAAACTTTCCGAGACGGATTTTCGGGCCCTGCAGGTCAACGAGGATAGCGACGGCCTTGCCCACGTCATCCGCAGCGCGGCGGACATTGGCGTAGTTGGCGTCGTGAACCGAATAGTCACCATGGCTCAGGTTAAGTCGGGCGACATCAACCCCCGCCTCGATGATGGCGCGGACGTTCTCGTAACTTGAGGTGGCCGGGCCGAGGGTGGCCACAATTTTCGCGCGTCTCAACAGATTCTCCAGGGTAAAGGTAAGGGAATGAAGTGGCGACGGTGCCTCAGCCAGACTACGCGGGCTGCAGGCCAAGCGCGACATCTGTCGGCCGGACAGGAGCAGGAAGCACTGTTTCGCCCATCAGGAACCGGTCCACTCCCGCGGCAGCCGCACGACCCTCGGCAATTGCCCACACAATCAACGATTGTCCGCGCCCCGCATCTCCGGCCACGAACACGCCAGGGATAGTGGATTCGTAGGAGTCGTCGCGCTGGAACGCACCGCGCTGCGTGAGTTGCGGAAGGGTGTCTTCGGTGAAGCCATTTTGCTCCGGGCCGGTGAACCCCATCGCGATCAGCACAAGATCAGCAGGAATCTCACGTTCGGTGCCGCTCTTGGGTACGCGGCGACCGTCGACGTACTCGGTTTCCGCGACGCGCAGCGCGCGCACTTCACCCGCGTCGTTAGAGAGGAACTCGACAGTGGATGCCAGGTACTGACGCTGTCCACCCTCTTCGTGCGCGGATTGCACTTCAAAGATCGTCGGCATCATCGGCCACGGTTGGTGGTCAGGGCGCTCTGCGCCCGGCTGCGTGCCAATGGCGAGATTCGTCACGCTCAACGCACCCTGTCGATGCGCCGTGCCGATGCAATCGGCTCCGGTGTCTCCTCCCCCGATGACGATGACATGCTTGCCTTCGGCAGAGATCTGGTTGTTGACAACGTCGCCGGCGACAGCGTGATTGGATTCGACGAGATACTCCATGGCGAAGTGCACGCCGTCGAGGTCTCGTCCTGGGATCGATAGTTCGCGCGGAACAGTCGACCCCGTCGCGATCACAACAGCGTCGTATCGTGCGCGCAGATCGGCCCAGCTGATGTCTTTACCGATCTCGACGCCAGCGCGAAAGCGTGTGCCCTCTTCTTGCATCTGTCGCAGACGGGATTCAACATGGCTCTTCTCCATCTTGAAGTCTGGGATGCCGTATCGCAGCAATCCGCCGATGCGGTCATCACGCTCGAATACGGCGACCGTGTGGCCCGCACGTGTGAGCTGCTGCGCCGCGGCGAGTCCCGCCGGCCCAGAGCCGACAACAGCCACCGTCTTGCCGGTGAGACGCTCGGGCGGTTGAGCCTCGACCCATCCCCGCGAGAATGCCTCGTCGATAATGGAGACTTCGACCTGTTTGATCGTCACCGCTGGCTGGTTGATTCCCAGCACACAAGCGCTCTCACATGGCGCAGGACACAGGCGGCCGGTGAACTCCGGGAAGTTGTTCGTCGCGTGCAGACGTTCGATGGCTGAGCGGTCTTCACCTCGCCACGTGAGGTCGTTCCACTCCGGGATGAGATTGCCCAGCGGGCATCCGGAATGACAGAACGGCACACCGCAGTCCATGCAACGGCCAGCCTGGCGGCGGAGTACGGCCTTGTCACCCGGCTCGTAGACCTCTTTCCAGTCCATGATGCGCACGGGAACGGGACGGCGGGCGGGAAGCTCCCGCTCGGTTACCTTCAGGAAGCCCTTGGGATCAGCCACCAGTTACCTCCAGAATTCGGTTCCAGACAACATCGCCATCAGGGTCAAGCCCGTCTGCCTCTGCTTCCTGGCGCATCGTCCGCACTGCAGCGAAGTCGCGCGGCAGAACCTTGACGAACTCGGCCGCAAAGGTGTCGAAGTCCGCCAGCATTTCGTTCGCACGAGGGGATGCTGTGCGCTCTACATGTTCGATGAGAAGACTGCGCAACACCTCGTGATCAGCGCGGTCCAGAGGCCCGATCTGCAGCTCGCCGCTTTCGCGTGATTGCTGGTTGACCTTATTCGTGTCGAGTGCGTGTACGTAGGCCATGCCTCCAGACATGCCCGCCCCCAGGTTGCGGCCGGTTGATCCGAGAATCAACGCCACTCCGCCCGTCATGTATTCGAGGGCATGGTCGCCAACACCTTCAACGACAGCCGTTGCACCAGAGTTTCGAACCAGGAATCGTTCTCCGACGACACCTGAGATGAACATCGTGCCCGATGTGGCGCCGTAGCCGATGACGTTCCCGGCGATGACGTTCTCATGCGGAGTGATGTGTGCACTTCTGGATGGGCGAATGGTGATATCACCCCCGGAGAGCCCCTTGCCGACGTAGTCATTTGCGTCGCCTTCGAGCCGCAGCACTATACCCGGGGGCATGAACGCACCGAGCGATTGGCCCGCGGTACCGTGCAGCGTAATGTCGATGGTTTCCGGAGCAAGACCATCCGCGCCGAACCGAGCCGTTACCTCATGACCGAGCATGGTGCCGACGGCACGTTCGGTGTTGCGAATCGGAAGCTCAACGACGACGGGGTTGCGCTCGAGCAGAGCGTCCTGGGCCATGTCGATCAGACGGACGTCGAAGTGCTTATCGAGTTCGTGATCCTGCGCGCGCGAGTGGCGACGCGGCTCTGAGGCCGGGAATGCAGGGCCCTCGAGCACGGGCGCCAAGTCGAGCCCCTCGGACTTCCAATGCGTAATCGCGGCGTCGGCACCGATGAGGTCTGCTCGCCCGATGATCTCATCCAGCGAGCGGAACCCGAGTTCGGCGAGGATCTCTCGCACTTCTTCGGCAATAAACTCCATGAAGTTCACGACGAACTCCGGCTTGCCTGTGAAGCGCGCACGCAGCGCGGGATTCTGCGTTGCAACGCCCACCGGGCAGGTATCAAGATGGCAGACGCGCATCATGATGCAGCCGCTGACGACGAGAGGTGCGGTGGCGAAACCGAATTCCTCTGCGCCCAACAGGGCACCAATGATCACGTCGCGGCCGGTCTTTAACTGCCCGTCCACCTGAACTACGACGCGGTCGCGCATACCGTTGAGCATCAGCGTCTGCTGCGTTTCGGCGAGCCCCAACTCCCACGGGGTTCCGGCGTGCTTGAGCGAATTCAAGGGGCTCGCACCGGTGCCACCATCGTGCCCGGAAACAAGGATCACGTCACTGAGTGCCTTGGCAACACCCGCAGAAACAGCGCCGATGCCGGATTGGCTCACGAGTTTGGTGTGGATGCGTGCGTTCGGGTTCGCGCGCTTGAGATCGTAGATCAGCTGCTTGAGATCCTCGATCGAATAGATGTCATGGTGCGGCGGAGGAGAGATTAGCCCCACGCCGGCCGTGGCATGCCGGGTGCGCGCCACCCACGGATAGACCTTCGTGGGTGGGAGTTGTCCTCCCTCGCCGGGCTTAGCTCCCTGAGCAAGTTTGATCTGGATGTCATCGGCCTGTGTGAGATAGAGACTCGTGACGCCGAACCGGCCCGAAGCAACCTGCTTGATGGCGCTGCGGCGTTCGGGGTCCAGGAGCCTATCGACGTCTTCCCCGCCCTCACCTGTGTTCGACTTACCGCCGAGACGGTTCATCGCGATAGCCAGCGTCTCGTGCGCCTCGCGTGAGATTGAACCGTAGCTCATCGCCCCCGTCGAGAAACGCTTGACGATCGCACTGACCGGCTCGACTTCATCGAGCGGCACCGCCGGGCGCGTGCCGGTGCGCAGGGTGAACAGCCCCCGCAGCGTCTTCAGCTCAGCAGCCTGATCGTCGATGAGGCTCGTATATTCGCGGAAGATATCGTAGCGCCGCGTGCGTGTGGCGTGCTGCAGCCGGAACACCGTCTCTGGATTGAACAGGTGCGGCGATCCGTCGCGGCGCCACTGATACTCCCCGCCGGTCCACAAGCGCTCATGGGCCCTGGCCGCGGCATCCTCTGGGTAGGCGTAATCGTGACGCGCCTGGTTCTCAGCGAAGACATGCTCGATGTCGATGCCACCCAGCTTCGTCTCCGTGCCGGTGAAATACGCATCGACAAATTCTTGGCTGAGACCGAGGGCCTCGAAGACCTGTGCGCCGGCGTAGGAGGACACGGTAGAAATGCCCATCTTGGACATGATCTTCAAAACACCCTTGCCGAGCGCGTAGATGAGGTTGCGGACAGCCTTTTCGGGGCTGATTGCGGTGATGAAGCCCGTACGCACGAGGTGCTCGACTGTCTCCATTGCCAGGTAAGGGTTCACCGCGGAAGCGCCGTACCCAATGAGCGTCGCGACATGGTGCACTTCACGCACATCGCCCGCCTCAACGATCAGGCCGACCTTCATGCGATTCTCACGACGAATCAGGTGATGATGGATCGCGGCGATCATGAGCAGCGACGGAATCGGGACTAAGTCCTTATTGGAGTCGCGGTCAGACAGGATGATGAATTCCGCACCGTCAGCAATCGCCTGATCGGCCTCGAGGCACATTTCTTCGAGACGCTCTTGCATCGTGTGTGCGCCAGCGTCGAAGTGATAAAGCCCCCGCAGGATCACCGAAGAACGCCCGTCGAGCGCCTTATCGATGTGGCGGATCTTCGCCAGTTCATCGTTGTCGATGACGGGGAAATCCAACATGACGGATTGAGCATGCTCCGGTCCCCACGTGAGCAGATTACGCTCAGGGCCCAAACCCAGTCCCAGGCTTGTGACAACTTCTTCACGAATCGAATCCAACGGTGGATTCGTCACTTGGGCGAACTGCTGGGTGAAGTAGTCGAAAAGCAATCGTGGACGCTCGCTGAGCACAGCGACGGGCGTATCTGATCCCATCGCGCCGAGAGGCTCTGCCCCTGTCTGTCCCATTGGCGTCAGAAGAATGCGTACTTCTTCTTCTGTGTACCCGAAGGTGCGCTGACGACGAGTGATCGACGCCGGCGGGTGCACGATGTGCTCACGCTCTGGCAAGTCAGCAAGGCGGACAGTGCCTTCGTCAAGCCATGCCTGCCATGGGTGCATGGTGGCCAAGTCGTGCTTGATCTCTTCGTCATCAATGATGCGGCCGGCCACAGTATCGACCAGGAACATCTTGCCCGGTTGCAGGCGACCGCGGCGCTTGATGCGGTCGGGAGCGAAGTCGAGCACGCCAGTTTCTGAGCCGATAACAACCAGACCGTCGGTGGTCTCCGTCCAGCGGCCCGGGCGCAGACCATTGCGGTCGAGGGTCGCGCCTACGACCGAACCATCGGTGAAGATCAACGCTGCCGGGCCATCCCACGGTTCCATCTGGTTGGAGTGATACTCGTAGAACGCACGCAGCTCTGGCGACAGATCGACCTGCTTCTCGTAGGCCTCCGGCACCATCATCATGATCGAGTGAGGCAGGCTACGCCCGCCGAGGGTCAGCAGCTCGAGGACTTCGTCAAAGGACGCGGAGTCGCTTGCACCCGGAGTGCAGATCGGCAACAGCGGACGCATGTCACCGATCAGCTCGGATTCGAGTTGCGACTGCCGGGCGCGCATCCAATTGCGGTTGCCACCGACGGTGTTGATTTCACCGTTATGCGCCAGCATGCGCAGAGGCTGCGCGAGCGGCCATGAGGGGAACGTATTGGTCGAATAGCGAGAATGCACGACTGCCAGTTCAGAAGCGAAGCGTTCGTCCTGCAGGTCAGGGTAGAACGGCTCGAGCTGGAGTGTCGTGACCATGCCCTTGTAGCCGAGAGTGCGACTCGAGAGTGAAACAAAATACGCGCCGAGCTCATGCCCAGCGCGCTTTCGCAGCCGGTATGCAACGCGATCCAGCGCGATACCAGTCAGGAGGCTTCCATCACCCGGAGCAGGGTTGGTAGCGACAAAAAGCTGCTCGAACGCGGGACGCGCCTCATCGGCGAGTTTGCCCAGGTGTTCGTTCGCAGTGGGGACGATACGCCAACCAAGGACTGTGAGTCCCTCTTCGCGAGCGATCTTCTCAACGCCCGCTTTCTGAGCGCGTCGCTCCCCCGCCTGTAGCGGGAGGAATGCAAGCCCGGCGGCGTATTCGCCGACATCGGGCAGTTCGAAGTCCGTGACTTCACGCAGAAAAGCGTCTGGCATCTGGGTGAGGATGCCCGCACCATCTCCGGTGCCGGCATCTGAGCCGATCGCACCGCGGTGTTCCAGGTTGCGTAGCGCTTGAAGCGCCAACGCGATTATGTCGTGTCCTGCGGTACCACGCAGGGTGGCGACCATGGCTAGGCCGCAGGCATCCTTCTCGAATGCCGGGTTATACATGCCCTGCTTCGGGGGGTAAGCGCCCGAAGCACCATAGGGAGGCTGAAAATACATCGTCACGTCCTCAGATATTCAAGTGACACCGGGGACGACGTCGGCCCGCTCGTTCAGTTCATTTGTGTGCCCACACGAGGTGGCGGTTTATCGGGAACCGTCCTCATCTGCGGAAGCGGCGCTTGTGGCAGTGGCTCCCGCGGTGACCTCGACGGGAGGCTCGCTCACGTCGACGAAATCATCGGCACTTTCCTGCGATTGTACAGTAGCGTCTACGTCTTTCCTGGAGCGGCCAGGAGCGTACGGCGTGACCTCTCGGCCAGTGTGACGACGCGTCTGGACAAACAGGATCACGATGCCGACGACGACGCCCAGAATCGCAGCCCATACGTTGCTGCGCAGGCCCAGAATGATCTCGCTCGGGTCGATGCGGATTGACTCCCAAACGATGCGTCCCGCACCGTACCAGATGAGGTAGATCGCGAAGACCTTGCCCCACTGCAGGGAAAGACGGCGGCCCACCCAGATCAGAAAGAGCACTCCCAGACCGTTCCACACGACCTCGTAAAGGAATGTCGGGTGAAAAAGCGTGCCCTCGGCGAGTCCAGGGGGAAAAGCTGCGTTATCGGACTCGATTTCCAAGCCCCATGGGAGGTCAGTCGGAAGTCCGAAGAGCTCGTGGTTGAACCAGTTGCCAAAGCGACCGAATGCCTGCGCAAGGAGCAGCCCGGGAGCGAGAGCGTCGGCAAAACTCCAAAAACGGATGCCGGTCCATTTGCACCCAAGATAGGCACCAACGGCGCCACCGAGCAGGGCACCGAAAATAGCGATGCCACCCTCCCAGATAGCCCAAACGGAGCCAGGCTCAAACGGATTCCAGGTGTTCTTATCTGGACCGAAGTAGAAGTTCGGGTGCGTAAGCACGTGAAAAATACGAGCCCCGATGATGCCGAGCGGCACCGCGAGGATCGCAATGTCAATGACGGCCCACGGCTCTGCCCCGCGCTTGGTCAAGCGGTAGTTGGTAAGCAACGTGGCCGCAATAATGCCGACGATGATGCAGAGCGCGTAGAAATGGATCCGTAGCGGTCCGAGATCGAAGAAGCTGACCGGAGGGCTGGGGATGCTGGTGAGAACACCGGCAAAGGTGCTGTGGAGCGCGAGAGGCATGAGTGCGATTCTAGTTCTCGTGTGAAGGAACTGCAGACGGCGTGCCTGCAGCAAGAGTTTTGGTGACGTCTGCGAGAGCAGCAAGGCCGCCGTCGCGGAGCGCGCGAACGAGGGCTGTTCCTACGATGGCACCATCGGCATAACCGACGACATCAGCGATCTGGTCAGCGGTGGAGATGCCGATACCCACACATGCTCGGCTGGCGCCCTGTGTGCGAAGTCGGGAGACGAGCGTGCGTGCGGCCTTGTCGAGATCGGCACGCTCACCAGTGATGCCCATCGTCGACACGGTGTAGATGAATCCCGTTGAGGATTCCACCACCAACTGGAGACGCTCATCCGTAGACGTGGGGGCGGCGAGGAAAATACGGTCGAGGCCCGTACGGGTACTCGCAGAGATCCACTCCCCTGCAGCTTCCGGCGTGATGTCGGGTGTAATCAAACCCGCGCCACCGGCGGCCAAGAGATCATCGGCGAAGCGGTCGATTCCGTACTGCAGCACGGGGTTCCAATAGGTCATCACGACAACAGGTACATCCGTGGCCGCGGTGATCGCTCGAACAGCAGTGAACAGGTCCCGCATCCGGAAACCAGCGGCGAGAGCCGCCTGCGTTGCCTCTTGAATTACCAGGCCATCCATCACAGGGTCACTGTATGGCGGACCGAGTTCGATGACATCGACGCCATTCTCGGCCAGCGTTATCGCGGCCTGAATGCTGGTTTGCAGGTCAGGAAAACCCACCGGGAGATAGCCAATGAACGCCCCGCGACCGGCATCCTGCGCTTGTTGGATCGCAGCTTCGACCCGGCTCATCGCGAAATCTCCTTCTCGGCAGCTTCCTCGTCATACAGTTCGAAATAGCGTGCAGCGGTTTCCATGTCTTTATCGCCGCGTCCGGACAGACAGATCGCGATGATCGCGTCTGGCCCGAGCTCCTTGCCCAGGCGCAACGCACCGGCAAGAGCATGCGCAGATTCGATGGCAGGGATAATTCCTTCGGTACGGCTTAGGAGCCGCAGCGCTTGCATGGCCTCATCGTCGGTGGCCGGGATGTAGTCTGCACGTCCGATGTCGGAAAGCCAGGAGTGCTCAGGTCCGACCCCGGGATAATCAAGACCGGCAGAGATCGAATGCGATTCGATCGTCTGGCCATCTTCGTCTTGCAATACGTAGGTTCTCGCGCCGTGCAACACACCGGGCCGGCCGCGTTCGATCGATGCGGCGTGCTTGTCAGTACCGACGCCTTCGCCTGCGGCTTCGACCCCGTAGAGCTTCACATCAGCATCGTCGAGGAATGCATCGAACATGCCGATCGCATTGGATCCTCCACCCACACAGGCCACGACGGCGTCGGGAAGTCGCCCGGTTTCATCCAGCAGTTGCTGACGAGCTTCCTCACCGATGATCTTCTGGAAGTCGCGGACCATGGCCGGGAACGGATGGGGACCGGCGGCGGTGCCGAAGATGTAGTTGGTTGTCTCCACGGTGGCGACCCAGTCGCGGTACGCATCGTTGATCGCGTCTTTGAGCGTGCGCGAGCCGGTGGTCACTGGGACGACCTCGGCACCGAGCAGGCGCATGCGAGCGACGTTCAACGCCTGTCGTTCGGTGTCGACTTCACCCATGTAGATCGTGCATTCCAAGCCGAACAGTGCGGCCGCGGTGGCTGTGGCGACTCCGTGCTGCCCGGCACCGGTCTCGGCGATCACTCGTGTCTTGCCGAGGCGTTTGGTCAGCAGAGCCTGCCCCAGCACGTTGTTGATCTTGTGGCTGCCGGTGTGATTGAGGTCTTCTCGTTTCAGGAAGACACGTGCACCGCCCGCATGTTGCGCGAAGCGCTGAACCTCGGTGAGTGCAGAAGGTCGGCCAGCGTACGAGCTGAGGAGCCCGGCCAGCTCGGAACGAAACTCAGGGTCAGTAATGGCCTGCTCGTACGCGGTAGTGAGTTCATCGATTGCTGCAATCAACGACTCCGGCATATATCGACCGCCGAAGTCGCCGAAGAACGGCCCCGGCTGTGCGCGCAGGCTCATCCCACCTCCAGGAAACTCTTCAAAGTAGCAACCGGGTCTCCGGTCACCAGTGCTTCACCGATCAGCACGACATCTGCACCGGCAGCGCGATAGCGTGCGACATCTGCGGGTTCGACAACCGCAGACTCTGCGATCTTTACCGCGCTGTCCGGGATTCGATCAACCAAACTTGCGAACAGGTTGCGGTCGAGCTCAAGCGTCTTCAGGTTGCGTGCGTTCACTCCGATGAGAGAAGCGCCTAGATCAATTGCCACTTCGAGCTCCTCTGCGGAGTGCGTCTCTACGAGTGGAGTCATGCCAACCTCGAGAATGAGCGCGTAAAGCTCATGCAGCACCTTGCGCTCAAGACCCGCCACGATCAGGAGCGCGAGGTCAGCACCTGCTGCCCGCGCTTCCAGCACTTGGTACGCGGTCGCGATGAAGTCTTTGCGCAGGACTGGCACCGATACTCGTGCGGTCACGGCCTCGAGATCGGCGAGGCTACCGCCGAAGCGGCGTTCTTCGGTCAGCACACTGATCGCCGATGCGCCGCCGATCTCGTAGAGACCGGCCTGGTGAGCAGGATCGGGAATCTCTGCCAGTGCGCCACGGGAAGGGCTCGCGCGCTTCACCTCGGCGATGATCTTCACCTGGGCTGCGGGTGCGAGCGCCGCGAGAGCATCGCGAGCAGCGGGACGTGCCAGAGCAGCCTTCTCGACCTCGGCGAGCGGACGCGACAGTTCACGACGCTGGGCGTCTTCGACTGCGCCGGCCGTCAGGTCGGCGAGCACCACTAGTGGCCCTTCGGCGAGTACTTGGGTCCGTTCACTCCCCAGCCAGCCTTGGCCAGAATCACGCCAAGAAGTGCACCGACGACAACGATGCCGACAGAAATCCAAACGAAAAGCGGCATGTCGAGGCAGAAGGCCAGGGTGCCAGCGGCGACGCCGACGAGCATGACCACCACGGCGGTCCAAGCCGCCGGCGAGTGTCCGTGGCCGGGGTCAGCGATCGGGTTGGTCATGTTCTCCTCCGAGGCGGTCGTGGGGGTAGTTCATTCAGTCTATCTGGGTCACCGGGTCGGATCAGCGCCACGCGAGAGGTCATCCCAAGAATCGATGGCATCAACCGGGCCGTCGTTGGCCTCGTGCGCGGTGGCATCGGTACGAAAACGCTTGCCGCCGCTCTTCCAGCGTCGTGCCGAGACAAGGACGAAGACGGATGCAATTACGAGCAGGATCCATCCGACCAGCGCCAGCGTCGGCCAGACCGATGGCGTGATCGCTGAGATCACCTCGGAGAGAGCGTTGCTCCCTGCAAGGCCCGTGGTCTCGACGACGGTTGGAGCAACCGCCGATACCGGGACGGTTGAGATGATCTCCGTCGTCCACCAGGCCAAAGCCGCCCCGCCCGCGAGGGCGAGCACCGCAAAGATGTAGCGCAACACAGGACCCACGATTGACAGCGCAGCGCCCAGGGCCAGGACTGCAAGGCTCAAAGGCGCGAGCAACGGCATCGCCGCTGCCCCGGGAACGAGGATGGCTTCACCCGCATCGGCCCTCGTTACGGTGAGCCAAGTCTGTGTCGATGAGATGATTCCGACACCGCCGGCGAGCAGGAATCCGATGACGGATAAGCTTCTTCCGCGACGCAGAATGCTCATGCGGAAAGATCGTTCTGCTGACCGGATTCGAGACCATCGACAGCGTCAAGGTTGTTGGCGTCGAAGCACGTGCGCGTTCCGGTATGGCAGGCGGGTCCGCTCTGGTCGACAAGCAGCAAGATGGCGTCGCCATCGCAGTCCAGCCGCGCTTCGTGGATGCGCTGAATATTTCCGGACGTGTCGCCCTTGCGCCAATACTCCTGGCGAGAGCGCGACCAGTAGGTGACACGACCTGTTGTCAGCGTGCGGCGCAGTGCCTCAGCATCCATCCAAGCGAGCATGAGCACCTCACGGGTGTCCCACTGCTGCACAATCGCAGGAGCAAGGCCCTCGGCATTCCAGAGCACTTGTGCGAGCCTTGCGTCGACATCAGTCATCACCGCACCACAATCCCTTCTGCGCGCATGGCATCTTTCACTTCACTGATCGTGAGCTGGCCAGAGTGAAAGACGCTGGCGGCAAGAACAGCGTCAGCCCCAGCCTTGATCGCTGGCGCGAAGTCCGTGACCGCACCTGCGCCGCCCGAGGCAATCACCGGCACAGACGAGATCTCCCGCATCAGGCGCACAAGTTCCAGGTCGAAGCCATCACGCGTGCCGTCTGCGTCAATGGAATTAACCAGAAGCTCGCCCGCGCCCCGCTCGATGGCTTCCTGGGCCCATACGAATGCATCAAGTGTCGTCTCCGTACGCCCGCCGTGTGTGGTGACGACGAACCCGGATGCTGTCGTCGGCGCACGCTTGACGTCGAGTGAGAGGACGAGCACCTGTGCACCAAAACGATCGGCGATCTCGCCGATCAGGTCGGGGCGCGCAATTGCCGCGGAGTTCACGCCGACTTTGTCAGCGCCTACGCCCTGCAATCGGGCGACGTCTTCTACGCTACGCACTCCCCCGCCCACCATCAGCGGAACGAAGACGTGCTCCGCCGTGCGCTGGACAACGTCGTACGTCGTCGCGCGCTCGTCAACCGTCGCGGTGACGTCGAGGAAGGTAATCTCATCGGCACCCTGCGCGGCATAGTGGCCCGCAAGCTCGACGGGATCACCCATATCGCGCAGATTCTCGAAGTTGACGCCCTTGACTACACGCCCCGCGGCGACGTCCAGGCACGGGATGACGCGGCTTGTCAGGCTCATCAGAGCCTCGCAGCGTCAATCGCTGTGACAAGGAGCGCACGAGCACCCAGCTCGTACAGGTCATCCATCACACCGTTGATTCCCTTGCGTGGGATCATTACGCGCACAGCGACCCAGCTCTCATCCTGAAGCGGAGAGATCGTCGGCGATTCTCGGCCCGGGGTGATCGCCGTAGCCTGGTCGACAAGCGCGAGGGGAAGGTCATAGTCCAGCAGTGCGTAGCGGCGGGCAACGATTACACCTCGCAGACGTCGCAGCAATCGGTCTGTGCCCTCGGCATCGCCCGGGCGGCTGATGAGTACCGCTTCGGATTCAATGATGACAGGGCCGAAGATATCCAGGCCGGCCTGACGGAGCGTTGTGCCGGTCTCCACGACATCGGCGATGGCATCGGCCACCCCCAGTCGGACGGCAGACTCGACCGCACCATCAAGAGAGACAAGCGTCGCCTCAATACCCTGCTCACGCAGGAAAACGTCGACCAGCCCGGGGTACGCAGAGGCGACCCTTTTCCCGGCGAGATCTTGGACCGTGGTGTATGTGCCCGTTGGTGCGGCGAAACGAAACGTGGAGTGGGCAAAGCCCAAGGCCTGGATTTCTCGGGCCTCCTGCTCAGGAACGTCGCGGAGCAAGTCGCGGCCAGTGATACCGACATCAAGTGCGCCGGATGCGACGTAGGTCGCGATGTCACGGGGGCGGAGGAAGAAGAACTCGACGTCATTCGCGGCGTCGATGACGTGCAGGGTCTTAGAATCACGTCGGCCGGCGTAGCCTGCCTCAGCAAGCATTTCAGCGGCGGTCTCGGAGAGTGAGCCTTTGTTAGGAACAGCAATGCGCAGCATGGGGATCTTTCAATTCAGAGGAAGGGAACGGAGCGCATCAGAGATGTCGGTACACGTCCTCGAGGCTGAGTCCCTTGGCCAGCATCATGACCTGCACGTGGTAGAGCAATTGCGAAATCTCTTCGGCAGCCTCAGCATCCGATTCATACTCTGATGCCATCCATACTTCGGCGGCCTCTTCAACGATTTTCTTACCGATCGTGTGCACACCGCCGTCGAGTTCGGCGACGGTACCAGAACCTTCAGGACGGGTCTTGGCTTTGATGCTGAGCTCAGCGAACAGCTCGTCGAAAGTCTTCACACTTCAAGGCTAGCGGCTCGCGCACGCTCTCGAAGCCCGCTGATGGCCGCCTCGATGTTCGAAGCGCCGTAAACGGCGGATCCGGCAACAAAGGTATCGGCTCCCGCTTCTGCAGCCTGCGCGATCGTCTTGTCGCTGATTCCGCCGTCCACCTGGAACCAGATATCGGAGCCGCGACGGCGTGCCTGGTCGACAAGCCCGCGCAGCTTCGGCATGGTCTCGGGCATGAAACCCTGTCCCCCGAAGCCGGGTTCCACGGTCATGACCAGGATCTGATCGAACTCGTCGAAGAGGTCATAGAGCTCTTCCCCCTCCGTTCCGGGCTTGAGCGCAACTCCCGCGCGTGCGCCGATCGAGCGCAGCCGTCGAGCTAGCGCAACCGGCTCAGCTGCTGCCTCGAGGTGAAATGTGACGCTCGCCGCGCCCAACTCCGCATAGCCGGGCGCCCAGCGGTCAGGATCATCGATCATGAGGTGCACATCAAGCGGGATGGGACTGGTCGCTTGAATGCGCTCGACCATTTGCGGCCCGAACGTCAGATTCGGCACGAAATGATTGTCCATTACATCCACATGCGCGAAATCTGCAGTGGCGATGCGGCTCAGATCCGCCTGCATATTGACAAAATCTGCGGACAGGATGCTGGGATTGATGCGCGGCGCACGGGGAAGCGTCATAGATTCATTCTCTCTCTTCGCGCTGTAGAAGGGCGAGGAACATCGCATCGGTGCCGTGACGGTGTGGCCACAGCTGTACGTGCCCTGAGTCATTGACCGCAAGATCGATGGGGCTTTCGGACACGCGTCCAATGACGGCGGCTGCGTCGAGTGGGACCACGTCGGTGCGGGTGCGCAGCACTTCGGCCACCACGCCTGTCGTTTCCGCGAGGTGCGGTGAACACGTGACATACGCCACAATTCCGCCGGGGGCGAGTGCGTCGATGGCGCCGCGAAGGAGCTCTTCCTGAAGCGGGGCAAGTTCCGCGACGTCCCCGGGTGTTTTCCGCCAGCGTGCTTCTGGTCGCCGGCGCAGAGCGCCGAGTCCTGTGCACGGCGCATCCACCAGGATGCGATCGAAGGCGCCGGCATGGGCAGCGGTGAAGCCACGCCCATCCTCTTCGTACACCGTGATCTCGCCGGGAACGGCCTGTAGCGCCTTGCGAACGAGTCCCGCGCGGGCAGAGACCACTTCATTCGCTTCTAACGTCACATCGTGCTGACGCGCGACGGCCGCGAGCAGCGCGGTCTTCCCACCAGGACCAGCGCAGAGGTCAAGCCATCGCTCCCCCGCTGCGATCGGCGCCGCAGCAGCGAGAGCGAGGGCAACCAACTGCGAGCCCTCATCCTGCACACGCACCGTGCCCCCCGCGGCGGCGATGATCTTCTGAGGATCACCACCAGGTGACGCGAACGCTGTCGGCGCATACGGCCGTGCCGGAGCTCCCCGCTCGGCGAGTCCCGGCAACGCGACCAGGGTGACCTCAGGAGAAGCGTTGTCCGCCTCCAGGAGCGCCTCGAGTTCATCGACCCGGCCCTCTGCGGAGAGTGCCCGGCGGAGCGCACGAATGATCCAGACAGGGTGTGCAGTGCGCAGCCCCAGCCGTTCATCGTCAGAACGCGCCTCTGCCTCGATGCGCTGCTCCCACGCCCCTGGTGTGTCGCGAGAGATGCGCCTCAGCACAGCATTAGCGAAGCCCGCAGCACCGCGACCGACCTCGGCAGAGACGAGAGTCACTGACTCATTGACGGCCGCGTGCGATGCGACGCGCGTCGCAAGTAGTTGATGGGTCGCGAGGCGAAGCGCATCGAGCACTCCGGAATCGATATCCTCGATCGCGCGACCGGATGCGGAAGCGATAATTGCGTCATAGGTGCCGCGACGCCGAAGCGTGCCATAGGTCAGCTCGGTGGCAAGGCCGGCGTCCTGTGGCGAAAGCTCCGCCTCTGCGATCGCCGAGGGCAAGAGCAAATTGGCATACGCATCAGATTCGCTCACCGCGCGCAGCACGCTGTACGCGACCCGGCGTGCGGGTTGCACCGGACGCGAGGAAGACCGAGCCCCGCCGCGCGGCGACCTACGGGCAGAACCGTCAGATGCTGGTCGTTGCGGGCCCGTCATGCGCCTGCTCGCAGGTTCTCGTTCTCGCGCATTCCGCGCCACCAATCTGACGCTTTCATAGGTCCTTTGCCGGCTGGTTGCACGCGTTGAACCTCCAGCGCAGTGGTTCCCGTACCAATCAGTAAGGAATTCTTCAGCGGCTTAATTTCGCCAGGAGCAAGTACCTCGTCACTGTCAGAGGGAGCTGCGGCCAGGATTTTCACGCGGATGCCGCCCACATGCGTGTGCGCGCCAGGCTCAGGTGTCACGCCGCGCAGCCTGGAATAGACCTCGCCCACAGCCTTCGTCCAGTCGAGTTTTCCGTCCTCAAGCACGAGCTTTGGCGCCGTCGTGACTTGCCCTTCCTGCGGGCGGGCGATCGCTGTCCCCGCGGCGATGCCTGCGACGACCTCAGCCGTTAGGCCCGCTCCGTCGTGGGCGAGCACATCTAATGCGACGTCCGCGTTCGCGTCAGGCGGCACCGTGACTGCGCGCGCCGCGAAAACATCGCCGGCGTCGAGTGCGGGAACCAATTGGAAAACGCTCGCGCCCAACTCGGCATCGCCGGCAATCAACGCCCGCTGCACGGGGGCTGCGCCACGCCACTGGGGCAACAGTGAGAAATGCAGATTGATCCAACCATGGACGGGCGTGGAGAGAAGCGGCTCGCGGACGAGTCCCCCATACGCCACGATCACTCCCAGTTCAGGCCGAAGAGCGGCAATACGGCTTGTTGCGTCGTCATCAAGACGGCTGGCCTTGATGACGGGCAAGCCCAGATCCCCCGCGGCCTGAGCTACGGGTGAGGGCGTCAATACTCGCTTGCGCCCCAGCGGTGCGTCAGGGCGTGTGACCACTGCCACGATCTCGTGCCACAGCGCGAGAGCCTGCAAGGTCGGAATGGCGGCGGCTGGTGTGCCGGCGAAGACAAGGCGCATAAAGGTTCTCCGGAAGGAATGGATTAAAGCTCAGGATCGAGAATATCGAGCCGCAGGGACAGCGGACTCTGGAGGGGTTGTCCGCGGCGACGGCGTCGCTTCACTGCTTCAGCGACCACGGCAGCCCGCAGCGTTGAAGTCACCTTCGGGCCGGCCGCGTAGTCAAACCGGACCAAAGCGCGGACGCGCCCTTCATCGGGTTCGATGGGTACCGGCCCCAGAATTGCGTCCGAGGGAACGGGGAGCTCGCGGAGCGCCGCCAACGCGCGCTCGACTGACGCGGGTACGCCTTCCACCAGCGCGACCCGGGCCGCAGGGGGCATATGCAGGGGATCACGCGATTGTAGTTCTGCACGCGCGTAGCCTGTTTGATTCCACGTGGCGAGA
This sequence comes from Microbacterium sp., assembly GCA_003524435.1. Taxonomy (GTDB): domain Bacteria; phylum Actinomycetota; class Actinomycetes; order Actinomycetales; family Microbacteriaceae; genus Microbacterium. The sequence goes on along the minus strand of DQHP01000080.1, from coordinate 263 downwards.
GCTCTGCCGACAGCACTATCGACGCCGACGAGGTGGATCGGCGCGCCAGGAGCAGCGAGGGCCGCGGCGTTTGACCACCACCGCAGACAGGACTCCCCGATGCGCAGATCAGGGGCTTGCAGCATCCGCGGTCCGTCAAGAAGCACGACGGCCCGATATCCGCCCTCTGCGTCGGGTTCCGCACCGCGCGTTGCAACAATGAGTGCGGGCTGCGGCCCGACGTGCTCGACTGGGTGTGCGCCGTCGGCAACGATCACGCGGAT
>DQHP01000165.1 GCA_003524435.1 Microbacterium sp. | reverse complement strand
TTCGACGCCGGCCGCCGAACTCCTGCGGCAGGCGATGGAGTTTCCCACCCACTTCACTTTCATCGACGCTCCCGAGGCGCGTGTCGCCTCCCGCTTCGCGACAACGCTCGCAGACACCGCCGCGGCCGCCATCGCTGGCGAGACGATCCACGAGTTGCTGTGGCGCATCTGGGACGGCGCGAGAGCGCTTGACGGGTCGAAGCTCTCACGACACTGGCAAGAACAGTCTGCGCAGCCAGGCGGCGGCGAGAGTACCCGCGCGCTGGATGCGTTGGTCGCGCTGTTCGATGCCGCAAAACGTTTCGTTGAGCGCACACCGAATGAGCGCCCTGAGACGTTCGTGCGCGAGATTCTTGACAGCGAGGTGCCGGAAGATACCCTCTCCACTCCGGATCGCCCCGGTGTGGTCACGCTACTCACCCCGGCAACAGCGCTGGGCACACAGTTCGACGCGGTGATCGTCGCTGGTGTGCAAGATGGCGTGTGGCCGAACACGAGACTGCGCGGTGGGTTGCTTGAGACCTGGCGGCTTGCGGATGCCGTCACCGCGGCACGCACGGGTGTTGAAGCTCTCTCCCCTGGCGTGCTCGACCGACGCCGCGATGCCCTTCACGACGAACTACGCCTGTTCGTGCGCGCGGTGTCGCGCGCGCGTTCACGCATCGTCGTGACCGCGGTAGACGATGACGACTCCAGCCCGAGTCCGTTTTTCTCATTCCTCCCTGAGCCTTCACCAGCATCCGATCATCCCGCCGCAGAGCATCCGTTGACGCTGCGCGGCCTCGTCGCTCGGCACCGGCGCACGCTCACGAGCACGACTGATCCAGCACAACGCGCCGACGCGGCTGGACAGCTGTCTGTGCTTGCGAGCGAGAGCGTGCCGGGCGCTGATCCGCGGGAATGGTACGGCAGCAGCGCGCCGTCGACAGATGCGCCACTGCACGATCTCACAGTTGAAGCGGCGAGGGTCTCACCGTCGAAGATGGAGGCCTTCGAGGAGTGCGAACTGGGGTGGGCGATCTCCTCTCTCGGCGGTGACACGGTGCTGCCGCCTTCGGCTGGCATCGGCACGATCATCCACGAGGCAATGGAGACCGTGCCAGACGGCGAGCTTGAGAAAATGCGCGCGGTGGTGGCGAAGCACTGGCCCGAACTTGAGTTTGAGACTGAGTGGATCGGGCGTAAAGAGCTGCGGCGGGCCGGGCTCTATATCGACCGGCTCCACACATATCTCGCTGATTGTGCAGGCGAGCGCGGCCGGGTACTTGCGAGTGAGGTCGAGTTCCGATTTGCCGTCGAAGTCCGAGACCCGGCCAGCGCGATCGACACGGTCAGCGCGATCGACCCGGCCAGCGCGGTCGACACGGCCAGCGCGGCAGACACAGCTGACCTTGCCGATGCCGGTGATGTCGACGCGACGGACGCCGCACCAGCCGTGCATGTCGGAGATGACGTATACGGCCCGCATCGGGCGGTCGTTCACGGGTTCATTGACAGGGTTGAGTCCTATCCGCCCGGCGCGGGGGAGTACCGCGCTGCACGCGGGCGCGGAGCAGAGCCGCTGGGCGTGCCAGGAGAACGGGTGGTCGTTGTCGATCTGAAGACAGGCAAATATGAGCCTGAATCTGATGGCAAGGTTGCTGATCATGCCCAACTTGCCGCATATCAAGTAGCAGTAGAGCAGGGGCAGGTGACTGGCGCAGATGCCTCGGCGCTAGCCGGCGCCCGCTTGCTGTTGGTCGCCAAGACTCTGTCGGGCAGCGATTATCGAATCGCGCACCAGCATACGTTGCAAGGAGAAGCTCGCACACGCTTCCTCAACCGGCTTGCGGATGCGGCTCGGGGAATGTCGGCGAACAGCTTCACCGCGCACGTCGAGGCACACTGCGCGGATGTGCAGTGGCGCGTGCAACCCTGCCGCATCCACACCGTTCCGGCGGTAAGCGCATGAGCCCGATCACCTGGAGTGACGCCGGGCCAGCGTTGTCAGCGCTGGACGTTGCTGCCGCACTCGGCCAGCCCCCACCGACCGCCGCGCAGCAGCAGGTTATTGAAGCTCCGCCCACACCCGCGCTGGTTGTCGCCGGTGCCGGGAGCGGAAAGACCGAGACCATGTCAGGGCGGGTCGTCTGGCTTGTCGCGAATGGCCATGTGCGACGTGACGAGATTCTCGGGCTCACGTTCACGCGCAAGGCCGCAGGTGAACTTGCAGAGCGCATCGGCGCGCGTCTTGCTGTGATCGATGAGTTCGGGCGACGGGGGCTGTTGCCGCATGTTTCCGAGATCGTCGCGTCTGGCGCACTTGCGCGGGTCGACGCCGCAGCCACACCCGCGCAAAAAACTGTCGTGCGCACCCAGGTGCTCGACGAGTTGGCTGAGCGATATGGCACCGGGTGGAATGCTGCCGCACCACGCACCGCGGATGATCTACTGATCCGCCCTCGGGTGTCGACTTACAACGCGTTCGCAGACTCGATCGTGCGTGAGCACGCTGCGCGCATCGGACGCGATCCTGATGTTGCCATGCTCAGTCAGGCGGCGTCGTGGATGCTGGCGCGCGAGGTTGTATTGCGCGCCGATCTGCCGGAGTTGGAAGACATTGAACTCTCCGTCGCGACGGTGGTCGATGCCGTACAGCGGCTGGCCGGTGACGCGCTCGATCACCGGGTCGATCTCGGCAGCGCCGAGCGGATCGCCCTCGAGCAGGCACGGGTATTCGAGCCGTACCGTAGCAACGGCGACGTCGGAAAGGCAGCAGACAACCTGCTGTCGCTGCCGACGCTGACGGCACTCGTTCGCGAATACATCTCAGAGAAGCAACGCCGCGGCGTGTTGGACTTCGCTGACCAGGTCAGCGGTGCGTTCGACATTGTTGAGTCCTCGCCTGACGTCCGCGATGCCCTGCGCGAGCAGCATCGCGTTGTGCTGCTCGACGAGTATCAAGACACATCGGTCATTCAGACGCAGTTCCTTGCTGCGGTGTTCCGCGACTCTGCAGTGATGGCGGTGGGGGATCCGCACCAGTCGATCTACGGATGGCGCGGTGCGAGTGCCGATAACCTCTACGCATTCGGACGCACGTTCGCCGAGGATCAGACAGCGCACAGCTACAGCCTGATGACCAGTTGGCGCAACGACAGCACCATCCTCGCTGTGGCCAATCGCGTGCTCGAGCCCCTCCAGCGTCCAGGGCTCGACGTGCCGCCGCTGGAAGCCCGGCCGGGCGCAGGAGCGGGCGCGGTTGAGATCCGCTATCCACATACGGTGCACGACGAAGCGGGCGAGGTCGCAGACTGGTTCGCCCAGCGACGCGCCGCGCACACGGATTCCGCGAAACCGCACACCGGAGCGATCCTGTTCCGCTCTAAACGCCACATGCAGACCTTCGCCGAAGCGCTCGCCGCACGCGATATCCCTCACCGTATTCTCGGACTCGGCGGACTCCTCGCGACGCCAGAGGTTGTGGACGTCGTTTCTGCCCTCCGGGTGATCCACGATCCGAACGCAGGATCGGCGTTGATTCGGCTGCTCGTTGGCCCACGTTTCGGGGTGGGCGTGGCAGATATGGGGGCGTTGTACGCCCTTGCCGGTGAGCTGTCGCGGCGTGACAGCGGCTTGCTGCCATTGCCCGATGACCTTCGTGCGCGCATTCGCTCCTCACGCGGAGCCGACGAGGCGGTATCGATCGTCGACGCCGTGGACGTCGTGCGCGGTCTCCGCGATGATTACCGGCTCCTCCAGGACATCACTGCAGAAGGACGGGCGCGCATCCGTGCCGCTGGCGAAGTGTTCGAAAAGCTTCGGCGGGCGGCGGCGCAGCCTATTCCTGAGCTGATCCGACTCATCGAGATTGAGCTCCGCCTTGATATCGAACTCGCTGCGAACGAAACGCGCGGGCCTGCGCGCGTCGCCGCGACACAGCTGCGCGCATTCACCGGAGAGGTGCGTGCGTTTCTGTCCGCCGATGATCGCGGCTCCATCAGCAGCCTGTTGGCCTGGCTCGATAAAGCAGAGAGCACCGATGAGCTCATGCCGCGTCCTGAGCCGCCGGAACCTGGCGTTGTGCAGCTTCTCACCATCCATGGCTCCAAGGGTCTGGAATGGGATGCTGTGGCGGTCGTGCGGATGGTAGAGGGAGAACTCCCGTCACGTCCCACTGATACATCAGGCTGGTTCGGCTTTGGTGTGTTGCCGTTTTCGCTTCGTGGCGACAGTGCTGCGCTGCCACGGTTCGAGTGGCAGCCTCCGGTAGTTGATGAGCCCAACGCCGAAAAGCGGCTGAAAGCGGGAATCGCCTCGCTCACGAGTAAGAGCAAGAGCGCGCCGGGTGCGCTCACCGTGTTCAAAGATGCCTATCGTCAGTATCAGCAACAGGAAGAGCGTCGGCTCGCTTATGTGGCGGTCACACGTGCGCGCACAGATCTTCTGCTGACCGGCGCGCACTGGGCGGGGCAGAAGAAGCCGCGCGAGGCCGGACCGTATCTGCGCGAGGCGTTCGAAATGCTCGGCATCGACCCGATCGCACCACTTGACGACGATGAGAATCCCTACGAAGGGGAGGGCAAGACGAGTGTGTGGCCACTGGACCCACTCGGCTCCCGTCGGGAGAGAGTTGAGGCCGCCGCGGCGGCCGTCCATGCCTCCAGCGACATTGCACCAGAGCCAACCGTCCAGTTACAGCGCCTGCTCGCCGAGCGTGCTGAGCGTCAGCGCGGCATCACCGCAGAGCCGCCCGCCCGGGTGCCGGCTTCGAAATTCAAGGACTACGTCACAGACTTCGACGGCACTGTCCGTGAACTGAGTCGTCCGATGCCAGAGCGGCCATACCGGCAGACGAGGCTCGGCACGCTCTTTCATGCGTGGGTAGAGAATCGCTCCGGACTTGTCGGAGCGGGAGAAAGTCCTGAAAGCGCGTTGTGGGAATCAGACGCTGAGCAACCTGACGCCTGGAGTTCTTCCGCAGCCGACGAGGCTGACCTAGAACGCCTGCGCGAAATCTTCGAACGTAGCGAATGGGCGAAGCTTCAGCCCATCGCCGTTGAGATCGAGATCGATTTTGCGCTCGGAACGCACATCATCATTTGCAAACTTGATGCTGTCTACCGTCGTGAGGATCGCGATAATCGCATCGAGATTGTCGATTGGAAGACTGGCAAGGCGCCGCGCAACGCCGAAGAACGCGAAGAGCGGATGCTGCAGCTCGCGCTGTATCGCCTTGCCTATCACCGCAGATTCGACGTGCCGTTGGATGAGATCGATGTCGCCCTGTACTACGTCGCAGATGACCTCGTGATCCGGGGTGACCAGGTTTATTCGGAAGAGGAACTCGTCCAGCGTTGGAGCGCGGCGCGCGCGGCGCGCTGAGCTTCGTCGGCCGAATCAGTGCCGGTTTCTTCTTCGTCGACTGCGCCAGACGGATCGCCCTGCGATTCGTCGCGCGGTAGCAGGTCAGATTCTGCGACATCGCGGAGATCTTCCGTTGCGTCCCCGACGTACTCCTCCGGGGCGTCCGGGGCGTCCTCGCCCGGCAGGAGATCCGCAGGATTGTATGCGTCAGTCTGCATAGACGTATTGCTACCGGCTGCGGCTGTGGCCGGTACGCGGTTCAAAGCGTCCATCGCCGAATCGACACCCTCGCTGCGGGCTGCGATCACGGACAGATCGTTCTCACGCAGTCCTTCGGCGAGAGACTCAAGGAGACCTGCAGCATCGTCCATGATGTCGGTGCGGTGCATCGCATCACCGTGCACCAGCCACCGGGCGAACTCGAGTTCGGCCAAGAGCCGTCCGCGCACCGCCAACGCGGAATCCGGCGTCCGATCAGATGCCTCAGAATACGACGAGTGAACAGTCCCCGCAGCATCCGGAGCAGACGAGAGCCATGCGAGGTCGACGGCGGGGTCTCCCAAAGACATTCCATGCCAATTCAGCAGGCCGACGACTTCAGGTCCATTGTCGGGGTCGTCCTCAAAGAGGAACGACGTCGCCTGCACACCGCCGAGTGTGACCGCAGATTCAAAACGCCAGAGTTCGTCGTCACCGACGGCGTCACGCCAGCGCACCGTGAGGCGCGCCGGAACGCGCCCGGTCGCCGCTGCACGATCGACGAGTTGGCGGATCTCTTCGCGAACCTCTTCGGCGCTG
>DQHP01000029.1 GCA_003524435.1 Microbacterium sp. | reverse complement strand
GCTCTCACCGGGCCGATCGCGCGCGGAGACGAGCGCACCGTGACGCGCCAACGTGACGCGATCGCCGACACTCGGCCCGAACTTCTCGGTCTGTTCGACGAGCTCTGCAAGAGCGCCCGCGTGCTCGCCGGTCGCCCTGTTGCTCCCAGAGAGGTCGATGCCGCATGAGGATCATCCGTACGATCGCCGAGATGCGAGCTGGGGTCCAGGTCGCTCGCACCGCGGGCCGGACCATCGGTCTCGTCCCTACGATGGGTGCTTTCCACGAGGGGCATCTGTCATTGATTCGACAGGCGCGCGCAGCATCCGATCTTGTCGTCGTTTCGCTCTTCGTCAACCCGACTCAGTTCGGTCAGGGCGAAGACCTCGGCGCGTATCCGCGGGACGAGGCACGTGACGCGTCGCTCGCCGAAACGGAGGGTGCTGATGTGCTCTTCGCTCCCGAAGCATCCGAGATCTACCCCGATGGATTTGCGACATCCATTCATGTCTCGGGGGTCACCGAAGTGCTGTGCGGGGCCACTCGTGGACCCCACCATTTCGACGGCGTCGCGACGGTCGTCACGAAGCTGTTCGGCATCGTCACACCGGATGCCGCCTACTTCGGCCAGAAGGACGCGCAGCAGATCCTCGTCGTCCGCCGGGTCGTCCGCGATCTCAATCTCGACGTGCGCGTCGAAGCATGTCCGATCGTGCGTGAGGCCGATGGTCTCGCGATGAGTTCGCGCAATGTCTATCTCGACGCGGCTGCGCGCCAGCAGGCGACGGCGCTCAATCGTGCGCTCGATGCGGCATCTGCCGTGAGGGACGCGGGGGAGCGCGACGGCGAGCGGATGCTCGATGCTGCCCGCGCCGTGCTCACCGAAGCCGAGATCACAGCTGAGTATCTCGAGCTGCGTGACGCGGATGATCTGCGCCCGATCACCCGCGTCGATACTGACGCGCTTCTCGCTGTCGCCGCCCGCGTCGGCGGGGCGCGACTGATCGACAACCACATCCTGAAGGGGAGCATCTGATGCGCCGCACCATGCTGAAGTCGAAGATCCACCGCGCGACGATCACCGGCAGCGACTTGAACTACGTCGGCTCGATCACGATCGATCCCGATCTGCTCGAGGCGGCGGATGTCCTCGCGCATGAACAGGTGCACGTCGTCGACGTCGATAACGGGGCACGCTTTGAGACCTATACGATCGCCGGGGAGCGAGGTTCGGGCGTCATCCAGGTCAACGGTGCGGCGGCCCGACTCGTGCATTCGGGTGACACGATCATCGTGATCTCGTATGCCGACTACTCGCGCGAAGACCTCGAAACCTACGAACCCGTTGTCGTGCACGTCGACCGCGCGAATGCGATCATCCAGGTCGATGACGTCGTCGACCGGCTACTGACGGGAGCGTCCGCGTGAGCGCGCATGTGGCCGATCGCGCGCGAGTGACACTCGGCGCGCTGGCAGCGAAGAGGGATGCTGCGGATCCCATCGTCATGGTCACCGCCTACGACTACCCGAGCGCGCAGATCGTCGAAGCCGCCGGGGTCGATGTCGTACTCGTGGGCGATTCTGCCGCGATGACCGTGCTCGGCTATGACAGCACGGTGCCGGTGACGGTCGACGAGATGATCATGCTCACAGCCGCCGTACGCCGTGGGTTGTCGGCCCCGCTGCTCGTCGCCGACCTGCCCTTCGGTTCGTACGAAGCATCTGATGAACTCGCGATCGCAACCGCGCAGCGCTTCATCAAAGAGACCAGCGCTGACCTGGTGAAGATCGAGCGGGGTGGCACCTCGGTTGATCGCGCTCGCGCGCTCGTTGCCGCCGGTATCCCCGTTGTCGGCCATGTCGGGCTCACGCCCCAGACAGCTACATCTCTCGGCGGCTACCGTGCGCAGGGGCGAACCGCGGATGCCGCGCGTGCAGTGATCGACGACGCGTTGGCGTTGCAGGAGGCCGGGTGTTCGATGCTCGTCATCGAAGCCGTCCCCTCGGAAGTGACGCAGGCGCTCATGCCGCTCCTCGATATCCCCGTGATCGGGATTGGCGCAGGGCCGGACGCCGACGGCCAGGTGCTCGTGTTCCATGATCTGCTCGGTCTTTACAGCGGTGGTGCTGCGAAGTTCGTGAAGCGTTACGCTGACCTGCGCTCGGCTGCTGTCGACGGGGTGTCTGCGTACGCGGAGGAGGTGCGGTCGGGGGTATATCCGGGGGCGGAGCACGGGTACTCGATGGCGGCTTCCGAAGCGGCGGACCTCCGGGAGGTGCTCGCCGGGCGCTGAGCCGTGGCACTCCGACCTTTAACGGCTCAGAACGGGGTCGTGTCGGCCGTTGACCAGCCGGCGTCTCCGGCCTGCTGCGGCTCATCGGTTGCTGCGGACGGACCTTGCGAACGAGTATCCGCGTATCCGCTGGACCCGCCCGAGCGGTCCCCGCGCACGACCTGCGCTGTCGCGTAGCGCAGCGACGGGCCGATCTCGTCGACCTGCACTTCCATACTGACGCGGCTGTTGCCTTCGCGGTCTTGATAGCTGCGCTGCTGCAAACGACCGGTGACGATCACCCGGCTGCCCTTCGTCAGCGATGCGTTGATGTTCGTGGCGAGATCACGCCAGGCGGAGCAGCGTAGGAACAGCGCCTCGCCGTCTTTCCACTCGTTCGCCTGGCGATCGAAATTGCGCGGCGTGCTGGCGACAGTGAAGCTCGCGACCGCGACGCCCGACTGCGTCTGGCGCAGCTCAGGGTCGGCGGTCAGGTTTCCCACAACGGTCAGGGTCGTCTCGTTCATGTTCTTCACTCCGGTTCCGTATGTTGTTCACATCAGTCATGAGACTGCCTCGTCGGTGAGGTGGTTTCAGAGTAGGACAGGGCGCGGACATTGCTCTGGCACATCGCTCTGCAGCGCAGCCCTTCCCTAACGACACTGAGCGATATATCGTTAGCATTCAGCGTGCACTATCCAACGCTCCACCATCCAGGAGGTCATCATGAACAGTTCGTTCCCCTCAGGCGGATTCGGCAACGGTCCTTTCGGCGGCACCGGCGGTCCGGCATCCGCGATTTTCGACGCGATGGATCAGCTCCGTAAAACCTTCGAACAGCGTCCCGGCGGCTCGACCCGCATGGCTCGCGGTGACGTACGCGCCGCCGTCCTCAGCCTTCTCGCCGAAGAGCCGATGCACGGCTATCAGATCATCCGCGAGATCGAAGAGCGCAGCGGCGGATCATGGAAGCCCAGTGCTGGCTCGGTGTACCCAACTCTTCAGCTTCTCGCTGACGAAGGACTCGTCTCAGCCGAAGAGCAGAACGGCCGCAAGACCTATTCGCTCACCGAAGCTGGCCGCGCGGTCGCCGAAGAAGCAGACGCACCCGCTCCGTGGGAATCCAGCAACAACGGACGTGAAGGCACCCGCCATGGTGCGCTCGCGAAGGCCGGCGTGGACCTCGCCGGAGCCGCTGCCCAGCTCGCCCGCACCGGCAACGCCGAACAGATTGAGAAGGCCGTCGATGTGCTCGACGATGCACGTCGCAAGCTGTACGCAATCCTTGCCCAGGACTGAGCCCAGGACTGATGACTGCACAGCCCCACCGCGCGCGCTATAGACGCATCCTGCGCTTCGCCTCGCTCCAGCTCGTGCAGCTGTGGTGGTTCGAGCTCGTCCTGCCGCGCATCGGTCTGGCTCGCATCAGCGAGCGTACCCGCGAGAAACGGATGCGCCGACTTGCGCAGCGGTTCCATGCGCTTGCTGTCGCACTCGGCGGGCTCATGATCAAGGTCGGTCAGTTCCTCTCCTCAAGAATGGACGTGCTTCCGCCTGAGATCACCGCAGAGCTCGAGGGCCTGCAGGATGAAGTTCCGGCAGTGCCCTTTGCTGATATCAAAAAACGCGCAGAGGCCGAACTGGGCGTTCCACTTGAGCACGCCTACGCGTGGTTCGAAGAAGTGCCGGTGGCCGCGGCATCCCTCGGGCAAGCGCACCGCGCGCGCCTCGCTGAACTAGATGCCGCTGACACCGGCTTCACCGATGTGATCGTCAAAGTGCAACGTCCTGGCATCGACGAGATCATCGCCGTCGATCTCGCAGCTCTCCGTAAAGTCGGCGGGTGGTTGCGGCGCATCCGCCTCGTCTCCGACCGTGTCGATGCTCCCGCGCTCGTCGAAGAGTTTGCTCAGACCAGTCTCGAGGAGATCGACTACCTGCACGAGGCAGCAAACGCCGGACGCTTCGCCGAGAACTTCGCTGACGACCCCCGCGTTGCTGCACCCGAGGTCGCCTGGGAACGCACGACCCGCCGACTGCTGACGCTCTCCGACGTCACTGCAATCAAGATCAACGACACCGATGCTCTGCGCGCCGCGGGCATCGACCCGAATGAGGTCGCCAGTGCATTCGCAGAGGTGATGTTCGAGCAGGTCTTTACGCACAGCTTCTTCCACGCCGACCCGCATCCCGGCAATATCTTCGTCACGCCGCTCCCGGATGCCGCAGACGATGCCCTTCGCTGGCGCTTCACCTTCATCGACTTCGGAATGATGGGCGAAGTTCCCGAGAGCCTACGCGCCGGACTGCGCGCGCTCGTGATCGCCGTCGCCGCACGTGATGGGCGCAAGCTTGTTGCCGCCGTGCAAGAGGTCGGGGTGCTGTTGCCCTCTGCCGATACGAAAGAGTTCGAACGCGCGATCACGGCGCTGTTTGCGCGCTTCGGCGGGATGGGCTTTGCCGAATTGAGCAGCGTCGACCCCCATGAATTCCGTGACTTCGCGGGAGAGTTCGGCGACACGATCCGTTCGCTGCCCTTCCAACTCCCGGAAGGGATGCTGCTGCTCTTCCGTGCTGTGTCGTTGACATCGGGGATGTGCAGCGGACTTAACCCCGCGTTCAACGTCTGGGACGCCGTCGAGCCCTATGCCGCGCAGCTTCTGCGAGACGAGACCGGCAACACCATGAAGGCGTTCGCGCAGGAGGCATGGGCGAACGTCGGCGTCGCGGCGCGCCTTCCAGGACGCATCGACGCTGTCATCACTGAGATCGAAGAGGGCACGATCACCTTCGACACCTCGCGCCTCGAACGCCGCCTCGGGCGGCTGGAGCGCATCGGTCTGAGGGTCATCTCAGCTGTGCTGTTCGCGGGACTCGTGATCGGCGGCGCTGTACTGATCGTGCCGAACCCTGTACTCGGAATCGTGATGCTCTCGGCGTCGGTGATTCCGCTGGCACACACGGTGTTCGCCGGGATGTTCGGGCGGCGCGACCCGCGGTGAGCGGGGGAGACGCAGCCAGTTAGACCACGGGGTGGGTTCCGGTGGTCCGCGGCCTCATCCGCGGTTCACTGCGCATGAAGGCTCCCAGCGCGACCATTCCGATCGCCAGCCCAAGGTGCAGCCAGTTGTCGGCTTCGTTGAACGGGACGAAGTTGAGCTGGTCGTTTCCCACGGCGATGAGGCCGTAGATCCACAGAACCAGATAGATAAGCCCGCCGATGATGAGGAAGATGCGGGATGCTGGCGCGCTCACCGCAGCGACGAGACCCCAGACGCCGTAGCCGAAGTGCACGATATTGTGCAGAACCGAGACTTGGAACACTCCGAGCAGGAGCGCTTCGGAGCCGGGGCCCGCTGCCTGCAGATGCTCGGCGGAGTGAGTCAAGCCCGGGATGAAGCCGGCGATACCGACAAGGATGAAGACCGTTCCCATGGTCACAGATGTCTTCTGGATGGCGCTTGCTGCGTAGCTGCGTACGATGTCGTTCGGCATTGCGAGTCTCCTGTTCCCTGGACGGATCCTGTTTCAGGTGAACCTTTTGAATCTTGACGCTAGTGCGGTGGCACCTCGCGCAGCAGGGGGTTGACGCGAGGCGTTTGGGCGTTCCATGCGAGTATGGCTGGCATGGATATTCCTGACGACAAGTCAAAACATCCCGAGGCGCACCACGAGGACCCTCCGAAAACGGGGAGCATCCCACACCGTGCTGCCGAGAAGACCGGAGAGGTGGCTCGCAAGATCGTTCATGATCTCGCGGTGGCTCCCCCGCGCGGTCTGCACCCGGCGCTGATCCCGGGCGTCTCCGTCGAATCAACGGGCCGCACGTACCGTACCGATGGGCTCGTCTTCGGCATCGCGATCACACTGATGATCGCTTTCATCGGCTGGGGTGTGTTCGCCGGAGACAACCTCGCTGGCACCAGCAAGGCCGTGTTGGATTGGGTGCTCGACTACTTCGGTGTCTTCTTCACCGTCATCGCCACCATCGTGCTCTTCTTCATGCTCTTCGTGGGATTCAGCAGATTCGGCCGCATCCCGCTCGGGCGTGATGACGAAAAGCCCGAATATTCGATGTTCTCGTGGATCTCGATGTTGTTCGCCGCAGGCATGGGCATCGGCCTCGTCTTCTGGGGTGCCGCTGAACCGCTCACCATGTTCGAGTCCCCGCCTCCGGGCACGGTCGAGGCCAACACCCTCGACGCTATGCACACCGCCCAGGTGCAAGTGCTCTATCACTGGGGGCCGCAGGCCTGGGCCTTCTACGCCCTCGTCGGCGGCGCAATCGCCTACGGCGCCTACCGTCGTGGCCGCACGCCGTTGATTTCCTCGATCTTCGCGCCGCTGCTCGGAGAGAACCGCACCACCGGCCCGATCGGTCGCACCATAGACATCTTCTCGATCATCGTCACGCTGTTCGGCACCGCGGCCTCTCTCGGGCTGGGCGCATTGCAGATCGGCCACGGTATTGAGATCGTCTCGGGCATCGGAGAGCTCGGTAACGGCATCCTCATCGCCGTCATCGCGGTGTTGACCGCCTGTTTCATCGCTTCTGCGGTCTCTGGCGTATCCAAGGGAATCCGTGCGCTGTCGAACATCAACGGAATCGCCGCGATCGTGCTGGCGATCTTCGTCTTCTTCGTCGGTCCGACGATGCTCATCCTCAATGTGCTGCCCTCGGTCGCGGTGCAGTTCATCGGCGACCTCCCGATGCTGATCGGACGCTCTGCCTCGCAGGGCTTGGATGCCGAGAACTTTCTTGCAGGCTGGACCATCTTCTACTGGGCGTGGTGGATCTCTTGGTCGCCGTTCGTGGGGATGTTCATCGCCAAGATCTCGCGCGGACGCACGCTGCGCCAGTTCGTGTCGGTCGTGATCCTGGTGCCCTCGGTCATCTCGCTGTTCTGGTTCGCGATCTTCGGCACCACGGCGATTGATCAGCAGATGAACGACGCGGGCCTGATCGTCGATCCGCCGGAGCAGGTGCTGTTCGGCGTGCTCGAGAATCTTCCCTTCCCCATGGTCACCAGCATCGGGCTGATCCTGTTGATCGCCATCTTCTTCATCACTGGTGCGGACTCCTCCTCACTGGTAATGGGCACCCTCTCACAGCAGGGGCGGCCGGAGCCGGCCCGCTGGGTGGCCGCCACCTGGGGCACCCTCGTCGGAATCATCGCCGCGGTACTGCTGGTCTCCGGCGAAGAGGGCAGCGGCCTGAAGTCGCTGCAGAACGTCACGATCATCGCCGCGCTGCCGTTCGCGATCATCATGGCGTTCATGATGATCGCACTCATGAAAGATCTGCGCCGCGATCCGCTCATCCTCCGTGAGCGCTACGCTCGTCTGGCCGTGCGCCACAGTGTGCGCGCGGGACTTGAGGAATACGGCGACGACTTCGCCCTCGTCCCGGTCGAGTACGACCACTCGGCCGACACGATCGCCTGGGTCGATGAAGCAGACGTCGACGAAAGCCTCGTCGAGATCTACGAGGCTGCGACTGAAGCGGTGGACATCATCCCCGAGGTCGACGGGACACCGGAAGCTTCCGAGGCCACCGAGAGGGGCACCGACACAGGAATCTCCTGATGCGGCATCCGCCCCTGATCGCTAAGCGCGTCCGCTTGAGCTTCGCGACCTGCGCGCGACGGCATCCAACGCTACGGCGATCAACACGACGGCGCCCGTGACGATGAAGCGGATCGACGAATCGAGGTTGAGCAGGGTGAGGCCGCTTGAAATCGACTGGATCACGAGCACGCCGACGAGTGCCGCGAATGCCGAACCTCGGCCGCCGAACAGGCTGGTTCCACCGATCACCGCTGCGGCGATCGCATTGAGGTTGACGTCGCCGGTTCCCGTCTGCGGCCCCGCCGAATTCAGGCGCGCCGCTGCCATCAAGCCACCGAGGGCCGCGAATGCCGAGCAGAGCATGAACGCCGACATGTACACACCAGAGACGTTGATACCAGAACGTCGTGCAGCTTCCTTGTTCCCACCGACCGCATACATCGAACGGCCCCACGAGGTGCGGGTCAGCGCATAGTGCATCACGAGGACCAGCGCGATGAAGAAGACGAACATCCAGCCGACACCGCGGCTCTGATTCAGGAACCACGCCGCGAACCCCAACACCACGAGCAGAGTTCCGGATGCCGCGATATTCATGCCGAGCGGACTGGCAGACAACCCTGCCGCAGTGCGCCGTCGCGCCTTGAGGAAGTTGCTCAAGAACAGTGCGACGGCGGCGACCGACACGATCACGTATGCCAGCGGCTTCGGGACGAACGCCTGCTGTCCGAGGTACACCAAGAAAGAATCCACGGGGAGGTTGATGGTTCCGGACTTGCCGAGGGTCAGCAGCTGTAGGCCGAGGAAACCCAGAAGACCTGCCAGTGTGATCACAAACGCGGGAACACCCAAACGGACATAGATCACACCGTAGAAGGCACCGATAGCCAGGCCGGATGCCACCGAGGCGAGGATCGCCAAAGGCAGCGGCCACCCCAGGTTGACGAATGTGACGGCGACGACCGCCGCAGACAGCCCACTGACAGATCCGACGGACAGGTCGATCTCTCCCACGAGCAGCACGCAAACGATTCCGAGTGCGAGGATGCCGACTGGCACGGACTGCATGAGCAGATTCGCGAGGTTATTGCTGGAGAGGAAGAACGGGTTGAGGATCTGGAAGATCGTCCAGATCACGGCCAGCCCGACAATGACGGGAAGGAGCCCGAGATCGCCGCCGCGGATGCGACCGACGGCGGCTGAGAGAGCGCCGCGCACACCGCCAGCTCCGTCGCGGAGACGCTCATCCTGCCGATCGGTCGGCCGTGATGGCTGGGTTGCCGTGTCAGTCATGATCCTGTTCCTGTCTCAGCGCCAGAGCTGGCTGGGGCGCTGTCTACCGGGGTCGCGGTGAGCGCGTTGCGCCTGGTGACGACATTGTCGGTCGCACCGGTAATGGCTGCGATCAGCTCCTGGTTGCTGGTGTCCTTCACCGCGAACTCGCCATTGTTGCGCCCCAGACGCAGCACGACCACTCGGTCGGCGACAGCACGCACGTCTTCCATGTTGTGGCTGATGAGGATGACGCCGTGCCCATGCTCACGCAAACGCTCCACGAGGTTGAGTACCTCCGCGGTCTGCGCCACGCCAAGTGCCGCCGTCGGCTCGTCGAGGATGATCAGCTTCGGCTCCCCGAGAAGCGATCTGGCGATCGCAACCGTCTGGCGTTGCCCACCTGACAATGACGCGATCGGAATGCGCACCGAAGGGATCTTCGCCGACAGCTGACGCAGCAGTTCCCACGCCTTGATCTCCATGGCGACCTCATCGAGGCGGAACGGCTTCAGCTCCTGACCGAGGAACAGGTTCTGTACCACGTCGAGGTTGTCGCAGAGTGCGAGATCTTGGAAGACGGTGGCTATGCCGCGTTCGATGGCATCGGTCGGAGACTCGATGTTCACCTCGTCACCGGCGAAGACGATACTGCCGGCGTCGGGCTTGTGCACACCTGAGAGGACCTTCACCAGGGTGGATTTCCCCGCGCCGTTGTCGCCGACGATCGCGACAACCTCGCTTGAGTCGACCGTGAGATTGACGTCAGTGAGTGCTGCCACAGCCCCGAAGGTCTTGGTGATTCCACGCATCGTGAGCACGTTGTGGATGTTCGGGCGGGTCGACGAGTCATTGCTCACGACGCACACCTTTCTATTCGGATGCGGCCCAGAGGGCCGACGCAATGCCTCCTGGTGCATCAGGCGCCGTTGGCGTAGCTGATGCACCAGGAGGGCAGTGGTTATTCGATGCCGAGCGCCGCGCAGGCGTCGGCGTAGTCAGCGGTGCAAACCTGCTCCACCGTGTATATACCGCCATCGAAGATGACTTCCTTGACGTTCTCCGCCGTCACCACGGTCGGGGTGAACAGCTGAGAAGGCGTGTCGAACAATTCGGCATCCGCCTCGGGCTTCTCGCCATTGATCAACTGCACGGCAACCTCGGCTGCGGCCTCTGCCACGGTCTTGATGGGCTTGGAGATCGTGTTGTACTGGGTGCCGTCGATGATGCGCTGAATGGCGGCGACCTCCGCGTCGTTGCCCGTCACAGGCGGAACCGGTGTCACCCCCGCAGCTTGGAAGGCAGCGATCGTGCCGCCGCCGGTGCCGTCGTTGGCAGCGACGACGCCGACGATATCGGTGAACTGCGTCAGCTGACCGCTCACCCAGTCCTGCGCTTTCTGTGGGTCCCACTCGGGGGTGTCGAACTGCGCGAGAATCGGGAACGGGCCTGCTTCAACCCCGTCGTTCATGCCCTTCTTGATGAGCTGGGCCGCGTCGTCAGTTGGTGAGCCGTTCACGATCAGTACGCCGCCGTCAGCACCATCGGCCTCCAGCTTCTCCACAAGCGAGGTGGCAATGAGATTTCCGATCTCCTCGTTGTCGAACGAGACGTAGAAATCAGCTGGCGCGGTCGTGATGGGCCGGTCATACGTGATGACCGGGATGCCGGAGGCCTGGGCGTTCGTCACGATGGTTGCGGCGGCTTTCGTGTCGACAGCGTCGAGCACGATTGCCTTGGCACCCTGGGTTATCGCTGACTCTGCCTGCTGCTGCTGTTTTGCCGGGTCAGAGTCTGCGTTCTGGTAGACGACATCGCAGTCGGGGCATAGTTCACCGATCTTGGCGGTGAAGAGCGGTGCGTCCTGCTCTTCGTAGCGGGTTGAGGCCATGTCGGGCATCAAGAATGCGATCATGCCGCTTTCTCCAGCCGACTCGCCTCCTGAATTTCCGCCGTCTCCGGATTCTGGCGAGCAGGCGGCCAGGGAAGCGCCCAGCACGAGCGCTCCGAGTGTGGCTGCGATTCGCAGATGTGATTTCTTCATCGAATCTCCTCGTCGAGTCCCCGACGTTCGGGGGTGTGATGATGCAGAGTCGGTCCGATGTCATCAAACTGCAGGGGACGGGACCGCTTGCGGGAACTATACCAATTTTTACGGTAGAACTGTCAAGACTACTGATAACAAAGCTCGAAGCCGGCTCCTCGATAACATGCAAGAGACCTGAAAGGTGGATCGGATGACATCGACACCGTCGAGCGCGACCTCGAGAGCTGCGCGACAGAGGCTGATCCTCGACTACGTCCTGCAGGCTGGTTCCGCTACCGCGGCCGAGCTCACCGAGTTGACAGGGCGGAGTCTGATGACCGTGCATCGGGATCTTGAAGATCTCGCGGCTCGGCAGCTGGTGCGAAAGTTTCACGGCGGTGTCTCTGCATTGCCCACCAGCGTGTTTGAATCGAGTTCCGACTTTCGTCGCCTACGTAGGGCGGAGGAGAAATCGGCACTCGCGCGTGTCGCGGCATCATTCATAGAGCCGGGTATGTCCGTGATGTTCGATGACTCCACGACTGTGCTCTCGCTCGCGGGGTTGATCGCCGACAAATCTCCGATCACGGTCGTCACCAACTACCGACAGGTGCTCGAGCTGCTTCATGATGCACCGGATGTGCACCTGATCATCATCGGTGGCGCGTACTCGCGTACGCATGATTCGTTCATCGGACCCCCGGATCAGACGAATCTCGATGCGTATGCGGTGGATATCGCCTTCCAGTCGACCTCCACTATGGACGAGCGGATGACCTACCACCAAGAGCAGGACATCGTGAGTATGAAGCGCATCATGCTCCAGACTGGACGTCGTCGGGTGCTCATGATGGATGGATCCAAGGTGGGCCACACGTCTCTGCACCGGTTCCTGCCGATCTCCGGGTTTACTGATGTGATCCTGACCGAGGACGTCGACGAGTCCATGCGGGCGCGCATCGCCGAGCACGCGACTGTTCACATTGCGCCGCTGGTGACGCGGTAGGCGCCCTCAAGCAGGATTTCAGCACATTTTCTGTTATTAATATCAACCAGAATGGTAAGCTTCCTGCAATCGGGCGCAGACGCCGTGTCTCCCCGCTTACAGCAGGAAGGCTGAAATGCCCCATATTGCGATAGCTGGCGATCACTTCGTCACTCCGACAGTGTTCCGCGCGGCTCTGGAAAAAGAGCTTGGGCAGACCTCAGCGACCTTCAGCGAAACGACCCTCCCCTGGCCACACGAACCGTTCGGCCCGATCGGAGACGTCATCGAAGCCAGCGGCAGCATCGCCGCCAGCATCGCCGCGCTCGAAGGCGCTCAGATCGCCGTATCGCAGATGGCGCCGTTCACTCGTGAAGTATTCGCCGCTCGCCCCGAACTTCAGATGGTCGGCATCTGCCGGGGCGGCCCCGTCAACGTCGATCTCGCTGCAGCAACCGAGGCAGGGGTGCTCGTCACGTTCGCCCCTGGGCGTAACGCCCAGGCTGCCGCCGAGTTCACGATCGGCCTCATCCTGGCGGCGATGCGGAGGATTCCGCTGACCGATGCCGAGCTCAAACGAGGAGTCTGGCGCGGCGACTACTACGCCTGGGAGAACGTGGGCGTTGAGCTCGATGGCACCACCGTGGGGTTGGTGGGCTATGGCGCAATCGGACGCATCGTCGCTCGCATTCTGCAGGCTTTTGGATCGACGGTGATCGCCTACGACCCGTATGCCGATGCGAGTGCGCTCGCGGCAGACGGTGTCATCACGGTCGAGCTTGAGACACTGCTGCAGCGCAGCAGCGTGGTCAGTCTCCATGCCCGGCTCACGCCCGAGACGAAGCACATCATCGACGAGCGGGCGTTGGGACTGCTTCCCCATGGAGCGGTACTGGTCAACGCCGCACGCGGCGGACTGCTCGACTACGGTCCTTTGCCGGACCTGCTTCGCTCGGGTCGCCTCGGCGCCCTTGCCCTTGACGTCTACGACGTCGAGCCGCCGCCGGCCGATTGGCCGCTGTTCTCTGCACCGAACGTCGTTGTCTCGCCTCACCTGGCGGGTGCCACGACGCAGACTGCTACACGCGCCGCCGATATTGTTGCCAGAGATGTCGCGGATTTCGTGGCGGGTCGTATCCCCGCTCATGTCGCGAATCCGGAGGTACTCGACGTGTTGCAGCTGAATACAGCGTCATGACCGATTCGCGCGGAGCCACCCTCGCCGTTGATGCGGGCACCAGCCTCATCAAGGCTGTCGTCTTCGATGAACGCGGACGCGAGCAGATCGTCGTTCGCCGAACCACCACCATCGACAGTCCTCGTCCCGGTTGGGCAGAGCAGGACATGGCTGAAGTTCTTGACGTCGTGTGGAGCTGCATCGCCGATGCGACGCGACAGTACGCCCGTCCGATCGCGCGGGTCGCGATCACCGGGCAGGGTGATGGTGCGTGGATGATCGGCCACGATGGAAAGCCCGTTCGTCCGGCAGTTCTCTGGAATGACGCTCGAGCTACCGCGGTTATTGACGCATGGACGCGCAACGGCACCCTCGAAGACGCGTTTCGTGTCAATGGCTCTCTGGGCAACCTCGGGCTTCCAAACGCAATCCTGGCCTGGTTCCTGGCCGAGGAACCCGCCGCTCTCAAGGGCGTGCGCGATGTCGTGACCTGCGGAAGCTGGCTGTTCGAATCACTGACCGGCGCACGCGGACTGCATCCGTCCGAAGCATCCGCGCCCTGGCTCGATGTCGCGACCGGACAGTACTCCGACGAGCTGTTCGCCCTGTATGGACTGGACTCGGTGCGTGAGTTGATTCCACCGGTGTTCTCCGAAGCGGAACTTACTCGGCCGTTGCAGCCGGAGGCAGCCAAACGTGCCGGGCTCGACGTCGGCATCCCCGTGACTCTCGCACCGTACGACGTGGTTGCCACAGCCACCGGGGGCGGAAGCGTCGCTGTGGGGTCGGCCTTCTGCATCCTCGGCACGACGCTGTGCACGGGGACGCTCGTCGACACGGTCAGCACCGATGCCACCCCGACAGGGCTCACACTGCACGGGAGCGAAGGGCGACTGATCACCCGAGCTTTCCCGACGCTGTCCGGAACGGGCGTCATCGAATGGGCGCGCGAGCTGCTCGGTGTTGAGGATGCCGCAGCACTTACTGAACTCGCGCGCGGATCCGAGCCCGGCGCGCACGGCGTCAGAATGTGGCCGTACCTGTCGCCGGCAGGGGAACGGATGCCGTTCCTCGATGCCGATGCGCGCGGTGTGATCGGCGGCATCACGTTCGGTACGGGCCGTGCGGACATCGCTCGTGCCACGTTGGAAGGGCTCGCGCACGTGATCCGCGACTGTCTGGATACCAGCGGTGCCCACGTTACAGAACTCGTCCTGTCGGGTGGTGGGTCAGCCAGTGACCTGTGGTGCCAGGTGATCGCCGACGTCACTGGTGTCGAGACCGTTCGCATCGCCGGAACGCAGGTCGGCGCGAAAGGCGCAATGCTCTATGCCGCTGTCGCCGCCGACGAGTACCAAGATCTCCACGCTGCAGCTGAGGCGCTGGTGCAGCGCGCGGAGACCTTTATTCCGAGTCTGTCCACGCGTGGCCTTTTCGACGAACGGCACGCGGACTTTCTGCAGACACGTGACGCCCTCATGCATCGTTGGAATCGGTGGGATCGCGGTCTGGAACGCCCGTCATATGACTGAATCTGCCTGGATGGGTATTGACCTCGGTACGCAGAGCGTCCGAGCGATCGTGCTCGATGATGACGGACGCGAACTCGCTGCAGCATCCGCACTGCTGGATAGCAACCGCTTCGATGACCGGCATGAACAGAACCCGCAGCAGTGGCTGGAGGCGACTAAGAGCATCCTGCTGAAGGTCACCGCCGACCTGTCCGTCAGATACACGCTTCGAGCGGTCTCGGTCTCGGGCACGTCGGGGACTCTCGTGGCGCTCGACCGTGTAACGGGTGAGCCGCGTGGCCCGGCTGTGATGTATGACGATCGTCGGGGTGCACCGCATCTCGACCGCGTGGCTACCGCGGGAGCAGCCCTCTGGCATCGACTGGGATATCGCATGCAGGCCTCGTGGGGGTTGCCGAAGCTGCTCGAAATGCTGAGCTCGCGCGCGTACGACGATTCGGTAATCGGCCATCAGCCGGACGTGATCACGAGTCTGCTCGCGGGCCACCGCGTGGCTTCCGATCTCAGCTCGGCACTGAAGACCGGTGCAGACCTGGATCGCGTCAGCTGGCCTGAGGACGTACTGGATTCCCTCGGTGTAACACTGTCGAAGCTCAACGGCCTTGCTGCATCTGGTTCGGTCATCGGTGCCGTCGACAAAACAGGCTCTGCCGCGACTGGGCTGCCCGTCGGATGTCTCATCGTGGCGGGGATGACCGACGGCTGCGCAGCGCAGCTGTCGTCTGGAGCGTTGACTGCAGGGACATGGAACAGCGTTCTAGGAACGACCCTCGTTCTGAAGGGCGTTTCCGCTGAGCGCCACCTTGACCCGACCGGGGCGGTGTACGCGCATCGAGCGCCATTCGAGGGCGGTTGGTACCCGGGCGGAGCTTCGAACTCTGGAGCAGGAGCCATTTCGAAGTTGCTGCCTGGCAGGGATCTAACCGCACTTACAACACAGCTGAACCTGACCGGCGCAGCGCCGATCGCCTATCCCCTCAATGGTCGTGGTGAGCGTTTCCCGTTCGTCGCATCGGATGCTGTCGCGCTGCTGCCGGAAAGCGGTGATGATGTCACGGTGTTCTCGGCGATTCTGCATGGTGTCGCCTACGTTGAACGGCTTGCTTTCGACCTTCTCGCCATGACGGGATATGACGTCGGCGGGCCGCTCTATGTGACAGGTGGTGGCGCGCGCAATCCGGTGTGGACGCAGCTGCGGGCTGACACGCTGCAGCGTGAGCTGAGCGTGCCTGCCCAGAGTGAAGGGGCAGCCGGAATGGCCATGCTCGCCGCGGCCGGGCATGCTGCGCATAATGATGCTGGCGCCACCGCTCCACTTGCGAGTATCGCCCAGCGTATGACACCGCCATCATCGCTTGTCGAGCCGCGCGCACAGCGCCGCGGGGTGCTCGCAGATGCCTATGCCGGATTCATCGATCACCTCACGGACAGCGGCTGGCTTGCGCCGGAATTGTGTTCCGCGGCTCGAGAAAGACTGAACACATGATCACTCTCCATCTCATTCGTCACGGCGAGACCGTGTGGCACGCCGAGAACCGATATGCCGGGGTCTCCGACATCGAACTTACAGAGCGGGGGAGGGCGCAGGCTCAGTCTCTCGCTCCGTGGGCTGCAGCTGCGTCGATTGATGTGGTGGTGACCTCTGACCTGCGCCGGGCCGCTGAGACCGGCGCCGTCGTCGCGCGGGCCGCGGGAGTGCCCGTGATCATGGACCGGGGGATCAGAGAAGTGAGCTTCGGCGAGGCGGAGGGGCTTACCCGCACCGAGATGCGGGAGAAATTCCCCGCGGCACTCGCCGATTTCCTCGCGTCGCCCGCCTCCTCTCCGCTGCCGGGTGGCGAGCTGGGTGCTCATGCGGTCGATCGCGGGCTCGGCGCCATCGTCGAGTTGATGCAGACGCAGGAGGAGACGGCGAGCATCGCGCTGGTCGCGCACACCACATTGATCCGGCTCATGCTCTGCCGTTTTCTGGGTATCCCTCTCGACGAATATCGGCGACGATTCCCTGCGCTCGGCAACGCGACGATCACCACGCTGTCACTTCCCAGGGTGTCTGATGCGAGCGAGCTCCACGGCGTTGGCGCGCTGATGCAGTACAACGCACCGGCAATCGCAAGCTAACTTCGCGAGTTGGATCGGCGGCGTGTGAGCCTTTGGACCAGACGCTGGATCCATGGTTCCCGAGAAGGCACGGAGGCCTCCCACGTTTTCTTCGCGTCATCGCGGAACTTCTCTGCGCGCCGAAGCTGTGGTGAAGTGAGTCGACGTTGCAGACGGAGCCTGCATTCGTGCCACCATTCAGGCCCTGGCAGGTAGAGGAGCATGAGGGCCAGGGCGCCGGATCCGAGGACCGCGAAACCGACCCACCAAATGTTATTGCCCTCCAGGAGATAGGGCAGTGAGAGCGTGGCGATGGCAGCGCCCGAAAGGATATGGAGGAAGATCCCTCGCCATAGTCGTGACCGTGGCGGGTCGGCTTTGTCTGCGGAGGCGAGCCAGGAGAGCACCAGTGTGAGCGTGCCGAACATCGAGACGGCGTAGACAATCAGCGTCATTGGTGCGAACGCGATTTCGGGGCCAAAGAGGATCCATGTGACTATCGCGACGACCGCGAGTGGAAAGGCGATGGGCGCAATCAAGAGGGCAACAAGGGTAGCCCACGCTCCCCGAGTAGAGGCATCTCGCCACCCCTGACCGAGTTCGTCATCAGCCCATCCCGCAATCCGGTCCAAATACTCCTGGGCTTTTTGGAAACGCTCCTCAGGCGTCATCGTGGGCGGTGGTGCGATGCGCTCCGCCAGGGCGAACGTGATGAAACCGAGCAGGGTTGCGAAGAGTACGTATGCGACCTGGGATGCGTCATCGAGGATGACGACGGCTGCCACGCTGAGAACGAAGGTAAGCGCCAGTTGCACCACGCGGGCGATGAGGCGTTCGGCCTGTTCTGCATCCTCTTCCACTGAGTCAGGAACTCGTCCTCTCGCACGTGCGGCCGGATACAGAGAGCTGAGCACGCCCAGAATTGCGGTGAAGAACAGCAGGGTCGGGGAGTAGAGCGGTGCCGCTGCCGTGGCGATGTTCGCGATGATCTCATCCCAAGGGAGAGCGAACGGCGGCTGTGAGAGTACGAAGGCGATAACTATTAGGCCAAGGTTTCCGACAACACTCAACGCAAACCAGGCAAGCACACGCTGTGCGAGGAAGGAAACTCGCCTTGAGGAGGAGCGCGTCGAGGAATTATCCTGCGTAGTTTGACCAGTCACCATGCTCCAGGTCTATCGTCTTGCGCTTCCTTTTGCACGCGAGCATGGCGGGCGCGTCCGGAGGGCAAAGGCTGCGGGACCGGCGTGGGAATGTCACTCAGTGCAGTCCGATCGGCGCTCTTCGTCGGCGACGAGTTCATTCGGCACCGTCAGGGGGTCTCAGCGTCGAGAAACGATCGCACTGGGGGAATCAACGATGCGGGTTTCATCATCGGCGTCGCGTGGTGTGCGCCCTCGATCGTCGTGTGGCCGGCTCGGATCAGCGATGCGAGTTCTCGGGTTCCGCTCTGCATGAAGGGTTCGCTCTTGCTTCCGACGAGCACGAGAGAGGGCGCTCGCAGCGCCTTCCATCGATCGGTACTGAGAGGGTTGCCGTCCTGCAGCCCCACACAGAGGCGCGTGTCATAGACCGCCGTCGGGGCCATGGCGACCATGGTCCGCCATGGCCCGACCATGGCCCGCATTGCCAAGATCATGAGCGCGGGGGCACCGAGTGCGACTCGGTTGAATTCGCGAACCGCGTCTGACGCGTGGCCGTTTCGTATGAGCTGCTCGAGGCGTTCGGCGAGGTCTCGCGGAACAGGCGCGCGTCGATCGTCCACGATCGCCGGGGGCTCGTAGGCGATGAGGCCGACGACCCTCTCTGGTAGCGCGGCTGCTGCGTCCAAAGCGAGCACCGCGCCGGACGACGCACCGAACAGCACCGCCGTACCTCCATGCGCCTCGATGAGCGCCTCGATGTCTTCGACCTCGCGAGCGATGTCCCAAGCGCCGGCGTCTGAGCTGTTCCCGCGGCCGCGCCGGTCGTAGTTCACGACGGTGTACGAGGCGGCGAGCAGAGCGCCGAGGCGACGGTTGTCTCGAAGGTCGGACAGCGCTTGCGCGATGAGGATGACAACAGGCCCCTGCCCGCTGCGTTCATACGAGATCTCCGTGCCGTCCGCAGATATGACCTGAAGCGGCGAGGGAGCGTGGGAAGTGTTGTTCTTCGGCATGACGATCTCCGTTCTTTCAAGGGTCCGACGAGCTCAGCGGCGCGTCATCGTGGACGCGTAGCCGCCTTCACCGGGGTATACCCAGGCGCCATCGAGCACACGATCGTCATCACTGAAGGTGCCGGTGAAGTAAGCCGGGCTGCCCTTGGCCCCTGCCCAGATGGTGAGCGTCTCGCCCTCCAGTTCGTAGACGTAGTCGAGGGTGTTCCCCATCGAGTCGTAGAACCGCGAGACGACGTCCGCTCCGGCTGGTTCGCCGAAAGGGCGTAGCTGGCCGATGACTTCGAGGCCGGTGATGGTCTGGCCGAACTGCTCCAGCTCAACATGCTGCAGCAGGAAGAATCGTCCCGGCATCCACTCATATCTAATGACGCCCTCGGCGCCGCCCGATACTGTCCATTCGCCGACGAGTCGGTCGAGCGCACCGACGGCGCTACTGGGCATGGGTTGCTCACCGAGTCCGTATGCGTCGATCTGCTCGGCGGTGATGTTCTCTAGCGGGTTCTCGTTCATCAGGTGTCCTTTCATTGGCAGCCCGGCGGGCCACCCTCACAGATACCTCGGAGCCAGATCGCCTCGATTGACATCTGTGCGGAAACTCGTCGGAACCGAGTCCCCAGGGTGGTCGAGCGAGAAGTTAGGAGTGCAGATGTCAATACTCGCTATCTGGCTCCGACGTATCTGCGCATCGACATTGAAACCAACCGAGGAGCACACCGTGACCATGAACCATTCCGCACCGAGCATCGCGAATAGCGCGAGCCGAGCAGTGCCGCGCACGACACGGGCCCTCCTGCTCGCCGGGGCATTCGCCGGGCCTCTGTTCTATGCGTCCGGGATCGTGCAAATGCTGACACGACCGGGATTCGACCTTCGGATCCACCCGCTCAGCCAGCTGTCCACGGGAGAACTGGGCTGGATCCAGATGCTCACCTTCATCGTGGTCGGGCTCGGATTGATCTGCCTGTCGATCGGACATCGGAGGGTCGTGACCGGCGGCCTCGGACGCGCCGCCATTCCGGTGCTCATCGCGATCGGCGGGTTGGGCTTTATCGCCGCCGGCGTCTTCCCACAGGATCCCGCGAACGGGTTCCCCATCGGCGTGGCAGACGGCCCGGCCGACGAGCCGACG
>DQHP01000055.1 GCA_003524435.1 Microbacterium sp. | reverse complement strand
AGGGCAACTTCTCTATCTTACCCTGTGGTGTCCGTTTGTCAAATCGATGATCCGAGCGAACTCGTGACGACCTGTGGAACCACAGAGAATCCCGACACAGCATCTCACCGAGGTGTTCTTCTGTGTTGGGAGTTGTTTACCGCTTGAGGGGAGCTGGGCCTTGGCCCTTTCTCAACCCTGTGGGGCGAACAAGTAATAACTTACGCGGGATCTGCGGGAGCGGGCAAATCCTGGCCGCCGGCCGGGCGTGTCGCGAGCACAACGCACAGCAGCAGAGTAATCACTCCCCATACCGCGCACGCAGGCGGCAGCATCCGATAGGCAAGTTGCTGGACAGAAAGCCCCTCACCGGATGCCCCATAAAGCGCCAGGCCCAGAACCCACGCAGCGATAAGAATCACAGGAAGTGAAAGCCACCACACCACCCGCACTGCCGCCGGTACTCGCTGCGAGACCTCAGCTCGGGGGTTCCGACGCGAAATCCACAACAGCGCCCACGCGCCGATAATCAACAGACCGAGCACACTCGATCCGTGTTGGAGCCACTTGTACCCCGACAGCGGCCCCCACATCGCGTTCAGCACTGGCAAGAGTTGTGTTCCCCACCGCCCCGCGTGCGTAAACAGATCCCAGACGATATGCGAGAGCACACCGAGCAGTAGCGACGCCCCCAACAGCAGAGGATACGCACGCGCCTGGCCGACGCCCACCGCTCGTCCCGCGCCTACAACGCCTCTCTCCGACCAGTCCTGCGGAAGTCGCCGCGAAAGCCACAGCGGTAAAAGGTCCGGAAGTGCAGGGCGCAACACCACACGCCACACCAAGAACAGCACGAATGCAATCAGCGTCGTCCACACGACGTTTCCGAAGGTATGAGTGAACGAGTAGTTCACCCCGATGCCTCGGAGAAACAGCGGCAGATCCGGCGTCATCGCGCCAATCGCGATGGCGGCCGGAATCAGCGGTGTGCGGATGAAGGGGAGTGCGACCAGCGCATGACTCGGGGTAAACGGCACTAAGTTCCTACGGGTTCAGGGGATCCCACCGGCTCGGCAGGCGGCTCGATGATATTCAGCGGCATCGTGCTCGTGTCGATGTACGGGTTATCGTCTTGGTGTTCGACGATCTCGACAGCCTCTTCACGTGTTTCCACTGTCGGGAACGAGCCCAACAGCGGTCGCTTCGCAGTCTCTTTCATCGTGAGAAGCGCAACGCCACCCAGCGCAGCGAAGAACATGATGTAGAACGCCGGCATGTAAGTGTTTCCGGTGAGCTCCACGAGTGCCTGGCTGAACAGAGGCGTAGTGCCACCGAACAGTGAGACAGCGATGTTGTACGCGACAGCCATGGCTCCGAAGCGGGAAGCCGTCGGGAACAGGGCAGGCAAAGCGAATGCAGAGATCGCTACGTAGAACGCCACGGGAATCGCGACCATTGCCAGCGCGATAAACACCGCCCACTCCTCGCCGATCTGCATGATGGTGAACGCGGGAATCATCAGCACGAGTGTCGATACCACCGCAATGCCATATACCGGACGCCGCCCGATCTTGTCAGAGAGCTTCCCGATGAACGGCAGACATGCGCTCATCAAAATCAACACTGGCACCGTCGCCACGGCTGCCATCAGGTTCGATACGCCGACTTCGGTCTCGAGATACGTGGGCATGTAACTGGTAAGCGCGTAGCCGGCGGTATTAGTCGCCGATACCAAGGCGATACCGATGAGCACGACGCGCCAGTGGTGACGGAAGATACCGATGAGGCCCTGCCGTGCCATGGGGTCGGCGTTGTCTTCAACAACGGTGAGTCCAGCGTCCTGTTCCGCTTCGAACGCGGGCGTCTCGGGAATTTTCAGACGGAACCAGATCGCGACGATGCCCAACGGTATTGCAACCAGGAACGGAATGCGCCAGCCGAACTCGACCATGCCGTTCGCACCCGCGTTGGACTCCACAATCAGAGTCGTAAGAGCGACGACCGAGGCACCAGCCGCGAAACCCACATACGATCCGACATCGAGGAAGGATGACCAGAATCCGCGACTACGATCCGGAGAAAACTCCGACACGTAAGTCGTCGCGCCTGCGTACTCTCCCCCGGTTGAAAAACCCTGCACCATCTTCAGCAGGTACAGCGGAATAATCGCCCATAGGCCGATCTGCGCGGACGTAGGCAGCACGCCGATCAGCGCGGTGGCAATCGCCATCATTGCCATGGTGAAGAACAGCACCCGCTGGCGACCGATCTTGTCACCCAGCGGTCCCAGGATGAATCCGCCGAGCGGCCGCACCAGGAACGAGACCGCGAAGCCGAGGAGTGTGAGCAGCAACCCCAATCCGCCGGGAAGATCGCCAGTGAAAACCGTGGTCAGCGTCACAGCAAGATAGCCGTAGACGCCGAAGTCGAACCACTCCATGAAGTTGCCGACCACCGTGCCCGTGATGGCGGTGCGAAGTCGAGATTTCTTAACGACAAGAACGTCATCAACGTGAAGTCGACGCCGAGGTGGACGACGAATGCGTGCTTCCTTGGCCATGAGAATCAGACTCCTTCAGTCAACGCTGACAGGTCACTGATGTTACTGCGCGGGGCACGGCTCAATCCAAGAACACTCCGGAAAGGGTCTTTTTCCCACGGCGCAGCACGGAAACTCCGCCCGGCAAAGTGCCCCGCACGGCTGCTGTCTCATCATCCACGCGCACCCCATCGAGCGTGACACCGCCCTGCTTGATCGCGCGGCGCGCGTCCGAGAGCGAGCCCACCAGCCCGGTGGCAACGAGCGCGTCGACCACCGATGTTCCGTCGGCCACGGTCGCATTCGGCAGTTCCTCCAGTGCCGAGCGCAAGGTCCCGGCATCGAGAGCCGTCAGATCACCCTGGCCAAATAGCGCGTCGGATGCCGCGATGACGGCGGCCGTGGCTTCCACTCCGTGCACGGTCGCAACGACCTCGAGAGCCAGACGTTTCTGCGCAGCGCGACGGAAAGGCTCAGTCTCGACGAGCTTCTCGTACTCTTCGATCTCGGCACGGATGAGGAACGTGAAAATCTTGAGACGCTCGATAACGTCGGAATCCGCCGTGCTCAGCCAGAATTGGTACATCCGGTAGGGGCTGCACATTTCCGCGTCGAGCCATATCGCGTTGCCCTCGCTCTTGCCGAATTTAGTGCCGTCGCTGTTGGTGATCAGCGGCGTGCCGATCGCATGCGCTGAGATACCCTCGGCACGACGGATGAGATCGGTGCCGCTAGTGAGGTTGCCCCACTGGTCGCTTCCGCCGGTTTGCAGCACACAGCCGTACTGGCGGTAAAGCTCGAGGTAGTCCATACCCTGGAGGATCTGGTAGCTGAACTCTGTGTAGCTGATGCCCTCATCAGAGTTCAGGCGCGCAGCGACGGCGTCCTTCTTCAGCATCGTGCCGACGCGGTAGTACTTGCCGACCTCACGGAGGAAGTCGATCGCCGACATCGGCGCCGTCCAGTCGAGGTTGTTCACCATGCGCGCGGCATTATCGCCCTCGAAGCTCAGGTAGCGCTCGACCTGCCCGCGCAGGCGGCCCACCCACTCTTCGACAGTTTCACGTGTGTTGAGAGTGCGCTCGGCAGTCGGTCGCGGGTCTCCGATGAGACCAGTTGACCCGCCTACAAGACCCAGTGGTTTGTGGCCGGCCAACTGCAGCCGACGAAGCAACAACAACTGCACGAGGTTACCCAGGTGCAGACTCGCCGCGGTCGGGTCGAACCCGCAGTAATACGTAATCGGATCCCCTGCGAGAAGGGCGCGCAGCGCCTCCTGGTCAGTGGACACGTGGACGAGGCCGCGCCAGGTGATCTCATCCCACACGTTTTCGAACGTGGGATCAATCGCCTGCGGAGCAGTCGTCAGAGCAGAATTCGACACGCGATCCAGGTTATCAGCATGAACGAGGCGCTCAGCTACCGCGGGTCCCCTTCGAGCTCACGGATGTAGCCAGCGAACCCAGGAACAGGAATCGTCACCCTGCCGTGGCCCTCAGAATGGATCAGCCCCTTCGCAATCAGACGTGCCCGCACTGAGGACAGACTGCGCGAGCTCACATCCAGCACGTCAGCGAGCTCTGCGCGATCGACGCCGTCGCGGCGCTGCTGCAGCCAGGCAACGGCGATGAGAAAGCGTCGCTGATTGGGCGTGGTGTTGGCCCAACGCGCAGCGAAAAGATTGCGGAGATCGCGATCGACACTTTTGCGTGCGATCTTCACGTTTCGCTCGGTGATCGTGCTGCCAGCATCCGGGCGTCCCGCGGCGGCCCAGGCTGCGTCGCCATAAAGCTGCACCGCGTACGGATAGCCGGCCGCCAAATCGGCGGCGAGTTCGAGTGCTTCAGCCTCCCACGTGACGCCGAGCTCAAGAGCCGGATCGCGGAGTGCTGCGACCTGCGCGCCGACGGTCAGCATCTCAATCGGCCGATAGGCGAAGCGCTCACTGAATGTGACCGCGTCGGCTATCTGCTCGGGGGCGTTCGGAAGACCGGCCGCATATACCGCGGCGGGGATGTCGGATGCTTCGGCTTGCAAGTGCTGCCACGCATAGGCGAGAGTGCGGATGCCCTCCGCATCGGCGGATTGCACCTCATCGATGAAAAGAATCAGGGCTTTGACTCGGCCTCGATCCTGCGCGGCTGCGCGAATGAGTTTTTCCAGTGCCCGCGCACCGACAGCCTCGGTGGGCTGAGCTTGCGCACGTTTCGCGCTGAGCGAGGCGACGCCGGGGATGCCGACGGTGAAGGTGAGTTCGTCAAGGTGTTTTCGTACGGCCTTCGCCGCGTCATGGGGCCACGATTCGGTGGCTTCGCGGATGCCGTCGACGATCTGAGCAATCAGCCCACCGGACTCCCCCGCCGTCACCCAGATGCAGAGCGCCTGTCGTTCTTCAGCCAGTCGCTGATATGCCCGAAGTAGCGAAGTCTTGCCGATTCCGCGTTCACCGAACGCGACATGGATGCGACCGATAAGCCGTTGCAGGTCGACCATGAGCGACAGCCGCTCGTTGAACTCCTCGATCAGTTCGCCGCGTCCGGGGACAGCGCGCGCGATCTCACCTGGCGTGTATGGGCTCGGTTGCATCGGCGCTCCTTTGAGATACTGGCAGATACTTCATCGAAAGTATCTCAAGGTATCTGCGCGGAGACAAGGGTCGCTGCGGGGACAAGGGTGTTGCCAGAACTACGTCGCTACCAGAACAAGCGATTACAATCCGAGCGCGTGCGCTGCTCCCTGTGCGCGGGCGATGAGCTCGCCGCGTTGCTCGGCGACCCGGACGGGAGCTGTGCCACCCGCTCCGGTTCGCGACGCCACTGATCCCTCGATGCTCAATACCTCGCGCACGGCCGGAGTGAGGTGAGGCGAAACCTGCGCCAACAATTCATCCGATGCATCCTCCAAGCCGATCCCCTGCGTCTCGCAGGCCTTCACCAGCGCGCCAGAGATCTCGTGCGCGTCGCGGAACGGCACACGCTGCTTGACCAGCCACTCAGCGACGTCGGTGGCCAGAGAGAAGCCCTGCGGAGCAAGCTCAGCCATCCGCGCAGTGTCGAATGTCAAGGTGGCGATCATGCCAGCGAAGGCGGGCAGGACAACTTCAAGAGTGTTCACCGAGTCGAAGACGGGCTCTTTGTCTTCTTGCAGATCGCGGTTGTACGCGATGGGTAGACCCTTGAGGGTTGCCATCAGCCCCGTCAGGTTCCCCACCAATCGGCCGGACTTTCCCCGAGCAAGCTCAGCGATATCGGGGTTCTTCTTCTGCGGCATGATGCTAGATCCGGTCGAGTAACTGTCGTGAAGCGTGACGAATCCGAACTCACGGGTGTTCCAGAGGATGATCTCCTCGCTGAGGCGTGACAAATCGATGCCTGTCATCGCCGTGATGAAAGCGAACTCCGCCACGACGTCGCGCGCGGCAGTGCCGTCGAGCGAGTTCTCTGCAGGACGATCAAGCCCCAACTCGCGCGCAACGAGATCTGGGTCCAGTCCCAGGGTGGAGCCCGCGAGCGCCCCCCCACCGTATGGCGAGGTTCCGGCGCGCACGCGCCAATCTGCGAGGCGCTCCAGTTCCCGCACAAGCGGCCAAGCGTGTGCCTGCAGATGGTGTGCCAGCAGCACTGGTTGGGCGTGCTGCAGGTGTGTGCGTCCAGGAAGAATGGCTTCAGGGTGCGCTTCTGCCTGTGCCACAAGAGCGTCGATGACGCGCAGGATGTCGCGCGCGATCACTTTAGCGTGGTCGATCAGGTACATCCGCACAAGCGTTGCGATCTGGTCATTACGGCTGCGACCCGCGCGAAGGCGTCCGCCGAGCTCCGGACCGAGTTCTGCAATCAGCGCTTGTTCGAGAGCGCCGTGCACGTCTTCGTCAGAGGGCACGGGCCGCAACGTGCCGTCGGCAACCTTCTGCACGACAGCATCCAAACCAGCGTGCATCTGCTGTTCTTCGTCGGGCTCGAGATAACCGGCCGCGGCGAGCGCCTTGGCGTGTGCATGTGAGCCGGCGATGTCGTACGGCGCAAGAATCCAGTCAAAGTGTGTCGAGCGACTCAGCTCCACCAATTCCGGAGACGGTCCGCTCGCAAATCGTGCACCCCAAAGTGCGCCCTCGTTCGTGCCGTCGTTCTTCGCCTCGCTCATTCGTCCAGCCTACCGGCGGCCTCGTCGCTCACGACGCGTTTTGCGGTGCGATCGAGTACCCATTCCAGCGGTCCCCGGCCGAGAAATAACGCCCACGCCGTGCATCCGATCAGCGTGCCAAGTGTCAGCGGCCAGAAGGGTTCGAGTTCGCGGAATCCGAACAGGTCGCCCGTGTCGCCGAACACGATCCCCGAGGCGACTGCCCAGATCACCAACTGAACTGTGTATGCGGTCAGCGGCATTGCTCCGGCAGCGCGCACCGGCAGCGTCAGCAGCTTCACCGCGTGCAGGCGGCACAGCATCAGACACACGGCCAGCACGGCAATCACGAAACCGCCGGATCCAATCACCTCAAGGACTCCGGAGGAATGGGGCTCAGCTGACCATACCGACCACCAGTACGGATCCGCGGCGGGAACAGGAAGCTCCGCGAAACCGTAGCCGACAGCGGCGAGTACAAGGCCGGCCGCGAGCATCCACACCTGCACGCCCACACGCGTAATGCCGGCTCTGGCGATGCCGAGCCCGGCGAGCACGAAGGCGATCCAGACGGTAAACGGGTAATGCCAGCCAATGCCGGCATCTAATGCCGAGCCGAGCGGCGTTCGCCAGATCGCGTACTCGTTGAGCATTGGCTGCACAAACGGCATGACCACGGCGAACGCTGCGGCGATCCCCAGCACCAATGGCGCAGCCATTCGGGTGAACGCGATCGCCAACAGGAACAAGATTGCGTACGCGGGCAGGATTATGTAGACCGGTACGCCAGTGAGTACCAGCAAGATGCCGAGCACGAACAGCAACGCTGCACGAACGGCGAGGCGTTGGCGCGCGATACTCATCGGAGTGGGCGCCAGCGGCGTGCGTCCCCCCGTCACCAAGCCGATTGACACACCGGCAAGGGTGGCAAACAGAATCGACGAACGACCATCGACGAGCGCTGTCCATGTCTCCGGGTCGGACCAGATAAAACCGTCGGCCGTCATGAGCAGATGAGCAGCGAACATCCCCACGATGGCAAGACCACGGGCAAGGTCTACGCCCGCGATCCGCTCAGGACCGTTGAGTCGATTCCAGTTCTGCCGCACGCTCGGCATCATCGGGGTCAGCTTTGACGCAGCAACCAGACCAGCAACGCTTTCTGTGCGTGCAGGCGATTTTCGGCCTCATCCCAGACGACACTCTGCTCGCCATCGATGACCTCGGAGTCAACTTCATAGCCACGATCAGCGGGCAGGCAGTGGATGAAGATCGCCTCGGAGTCGGCGAGTTTCATCGTCTCGGGCGTCACCTTGTAGCCACCAAGGTCACGGATCCGGGCAATCTTCTCTTCTTCCTTGCCCATCGATACCCAGGTATCGGTGACAATGACGTCGGCGCCAGCCGCCGCCTCTACCGGGTCAGTGAGCAGGGTGATCGATCCGCCCGTCTCTGCGGCCCGATGGTCCGCTGCCTCGATGATGTCAGCACGGGGTGCATACGACTCCGGCGAAGCCATGCGCACGTGCATACCTGCGGTGACACCAGCAAGAGCGTAGGAGTGCGCCATGTTGCTCTGTGCGTCGCCGAAGAACGTCAGAGTCAGGCCTTTCAACTCACCCTTGTGCTCGCGAATGGTGAGGAGGTCTGCGAGGAGCTGGCACGGGTGGAAGTCGTCTGAGAGCGCGTTGACGACGGGAACACGCGTGCCCTTGGCCATCTCTTCAAGGCCGGCCTGTGCATAAGTACGCCACACGATGGCAGCGACCTGACGCTCCAGCACCCGTGCGGTGTCGGAGGGTGTCTCTTTGCCGCCGAGTTGACTGTTCGCAGTAGAGATAATCAGCGGCGAGCCACCAAGATCAGCAATCCCCACCGCAAAAGACACTCGCGTGCGGGTCGAGGACTTATCGAAGATCACTGCAACTGTTTGCGGGCCGGCGAGGGACTTGTCCGCCCAACGGTCTTTTTTCAGTTCGACAGCGAGATCAAGGATCTCTGCCTGCTCCGCAGGTGTCAGATCATCATCGCGCAGAAGGTGACGGGTCACAGGGATACCTTTTCTGTTTCGGATGCTGTCGCAGCGGCCTGCACGTCGGCAAGTGCTGCAGCGAACAGCGTCTGGAATTCTTCAATTTCGGCGTCGCCGATGGTCAGTGCCGGCGCGATACGAATCGTGCGGGGGGTGGCAGCGTTGATGATGAGGCCGCGCTCTTGGGCAGCCGAGACAACAGCGCCGGCAACCGGCTGTGTGAGAGCAACTCCCAGGAGCAGCCCACGTCCACGCACTGCATCGACCAGCGGTGAGTTCATCCCTTCGATGACGCCAGCCAACTGCACGCCGCGCGCAGCCGCATTCTCAACGAGCCCTGCGGCCTCGATCTCTGCGAGCACGGCGTCAGCAACGGCCGTGGCGAGCGGGTTTCCTCCAAAGGTCGACCCATGCGACCCTGGTTGGAATAGCGCACTCGCGGCCCCGAACGTGACGAGCGCTCCAATCGGGAAGCCTCCACCGATCCCCTTGGCCAAGGTCACCGCATCCGGCGTAATTCCTGAGTGGTTGAACCCGAACCACGCGCCGGTGCGCCCTGCGCCCGTCTGGATCTCATCCACGATCAACAGCGCACCGTGCTTCAGCGTGAGCGAACGCGCGGCCTCAAGATATCCCTCAGGAAGTTCGACCACACCGGCTTCGCCCTGAATGGGCTCGACGAACACCGCAGCGACGCGGTCATCGAGCGCCGCTTCCAACGCTTCAACAGTCGCCGGGATGTGCTCGACCCCACCTGGCATCGGCTCGAACGGCGCCCGGTACGCCTCTTTCGATGTCAGCGCGAGGGAAGCCATGGTGCGGCCGTGGAAGGCGTTGTCTAGCGCAAGAATGCGGGGACGTTCGGGGCCGCCATGCAGGCGAGCGAGCTTGAACGCTGCTTCGATCGCTTCGGCCCCCGAGTTCGAGAAGAACACGCGGCCGTCGATTCCGGCACCGACGAGCCGCTTTAACCGTGCAGCAAGCGCGAGCTGCGGCGGAGTGGCGAAGTAGTTCGACACGTGCGCGAGGGTCGCAGCCTGCCGTGAAACGGCGTCGACAAAAACTGGATGGGCGTGACCGAGTGATGTCACGGCGATGCCAGCGAGGAAGTCAAGCAGACGCTTTCCTTCGCCGTCCCAAAGGTAGGAGCCTTCGCCGCGGGTCAGTAGCGCGAGCCGGTCTCCTGCGTTGTTGACGAGGTCGCGTGCGACATGTTCTTGCCAGACGGTCATGCCGTCACTCCTGATTCTCCGAGTACCACTTCGGTTCCGATTCCCTTGCTGGTGAAAAGTTCGACGAGCACTGAGTGCGGCAGTCGGCCATCGATGATCGCTGCGGCATCCACTCCGCCTTCGACTGCTTCGAGGCAGGCGCGCATCTTCGGGATCATGCCTGATTCCAGCTTCGGAAGCATGTCGAGAAGATCGGCGGAGGTGATGTGCGAGACAAGCGAGTCACGGTTGGGCCAATCGGCGTAAAGCCCTGCGACATCGGTGAGGATGACGAGTTTGGCCGCGTTCAGCGCGACAGCGAGGGCGGATGCCGCGGCATCCGCGTTGACGTTCAGCGACTGTCCCGGGTGGTCAAGGTCCGGCGCGATGCTGGAAATTACCGGGATGCGTCCGGCCGCCAAATGGTCTAGGACGGCTGTCGGGTCGACCTGCACAACGTCGCCCACGCGGCCGAGATCGACCTGTTCGCCGTCGATAACGACTCCACGGCGACGGCCGCCGAAGAGTCCGGCATCCTCACCGCTGAGCCCGGTCGCGATCGGGCCATGCGAATTGATCTTCGCCACCAACTGCGGGTTAACCTGACCGGTGAGCACCATCCGTACGACGCTGATCGCCTCGGTGTTGGTGACGCGGTAGCCACCCTTGAATTCGCTGGGGATCGCGAGCCGATCCAGCATGTTCGAGATCTGCGGGCCACCGCCGTGGACGACCACAGGCTGCACCCCGACGTAGCGGAGGTAAGCGATGTCTTGCGCGAAGGCCTCCTGGAGCTCGTCGGAAACCATGGCGTTGCCGCCGTATTTGACCACGACGATCTGGTCGCGGAACTTCTTCAGCCACGGGAGTGATTCGATGAGCGTCGAGGCTTTATCCGCGGCAACGGCGGGGGTGGTGTCCTGAATATCGGTCATGAGGCGTAAGCGCTGTTCTCGTGGACGTAATCGTGGGTGAGGTCGTTCGTGCGGATCGTCGCTTCAGCCACGCCGACTTTCAGATCGATAAGAAGATCGGTGGCACGCGGTGTGAGGTCAACGTCCTCACGCGGACGGTCAGGGCCGCCCTCGCTGCAGACGCGGACGCCGTTCATCCAGACGTCGACGTCATACGGGTCGAACTGCGCGCTTGTCGTGCCGATCGCGGCGAGCACTCGACCCCAGTTCGGGTCGTTGCCGAAGATTGCCGCTTTAAAGAGGTTGTTGCGAGCGACAGAGCGGCCTACTTCAACGGCATCCTGTTCAGTAGCCGCGTTCGTCACCCGAATGGTGATGTCGTGACTTGCGCCTTCGGCATCGCCCTGCAACTTGACCGCGAGCTGGTCGCTGAGCTCTGTGAGCGCAGCGGTGAACTCGTGGGGATCAGGCTTGATCCCGCTTGCACCATTGGCAAGCAGTGTCACCTGGTCATTGGTAGACATGCAACCGTCTGAATCAAGACGATCGAATGTGGAGCCGGTGGCGGTGCGCAGAGCGGTATCGGCCTCGAGCGCTTCGATGTCGGCATCCGTCGTGATGACCACGAGCATCGTGGCGAGCCCGGGCGCCAGCATCCCTGCCCCCTTGGCCATGCCCCCAATCGACCAACCATCACGAGTAACGACGGCAGTTTTGGCGACCGAGTCGGTCGTCATGATCGCGTGAGCCGCACTGTCGCCGCCGTCAGCCGAAAGCTCGGCGATCGCCTGCTCGGTGCCTTCGAGCACCTTCGAGCGGAAAGCCTCATCGCCCGTGCCAATGAGCCCAGTGGAGCAGACGAGGATGTCGCCCGCACTCACCTCAAGCAGCTCAGCTGCCTTTTCTGCAGTCTGGTGGGTCGTCTGGAATCCGAAGCTGCCGGTGAAGCAGTTCGCGCCCCCCGAGTTCAGGACGATCGCTTCGACCGTGCGGTCTGCGATCACTTGCTGCGACCAGATGATGGGGTTCGCCTTGGCGCGGTTGCTTGTGAATACGGCCGCACCAATCTTGCGCGGGCCCCGGTTGACGACCACGGCGACATCAGGCTTGCCGGTGGACTTGAGTCCGACGGCGACGCCGGATGCTTCGAAACCCTGGGGTGCGGTAACGCTCATGGTGCCACTCCGTTCACAGTGAGAGCACGATCCTCTGGAAGACCGAGCGCGAGGTTCATAGATTGGATGGCAGCACCTGCGGTGCCCTTGGTGAGGTTATCGACAGCGGTGATGACCGTCACACGATTCGCGGCGCGGTCAATCGCGAGTCCGATCAGCGCCGTGTTGGCGCCGAGGACATCGGCAGTGCGAGGGAACTGTCCTTCGGGGAGCAACTGCACAAAAGTCTCGTCGCCGTAGGCGCTCTCCCATGCTGCGCGAATCTGCGCGTCGGTTGCGCCTTCGACAATCGGAGCCGTCGACGTTGCGAGGATGCCGCGGGACATCGGTACGAGCACCGGAGTGAAAGAGATCCGAACGTCCGCGGCGCCGGCGCCGCGGAGCGCCTGCTGAATCTCGGGGATGTGGCGGTGGGTGCCACCAACCGCATAGGGGTTTGCGGTGCCGAGGATCTCGCTGCCGAGCAGGTTCGGTTTGAGGCTTTTGCCCGCACCAGACGGGCCCACCGCAAGCACCGTGACAATGTCACTCGGATCGATGACTCCGGCAGCGACGCCAGGCGCAAGGCTGAGGCTGACTGTCGAGGCATTGCAGCCGGGAGCGGCAATTCGGCTGACCCCGCGCAGTTGTTCGCGCTGCTTTGCGCCATGGATGAGGAGTTCCGGGACTCCGTATGCCCATGGCTCATGGAAGTGACCGCCATAGAAAGCGTCCCAAGATTCTGGGGACGTCAGCCGGTGGTCGGCACCGGCATCGATGATGAGCGGCACGTCGCCGAGAGCATCCGTGTACTGACCAGATTGTCCGTGCGGAAGTGCGAGAAAAACAATGTCGTGCCCCGCGAGAACCTCGGGTGTCGTGTCTTTCAGCGTCAAGTGGGCCAGGGAACGCAAATGCGGCTGGTGCTGAATCAGGGGCTGGCCGGCATTCGAATGCGCGGTGACAGTGCGGATCTCAATGTCAGGGTGGCTGGCCAGCAAGCGCAAAATCTCGCCGCCCGCATAGCCTGATGCGCCGGAGACGGCGACGGAATACGTCATGTTTCTACCTTAACGGTCTGGACCGATGGTCCCGGATGTTGTCGGAGGTCCGAGGCGGCGACACCGGCGCCCACACCGCGAGTGCAGCAGGAATTTCCGGAGTCGCCTAGAGTCGGCGGCTGCGACGTCGGCGCACCGGAGCAACGCTCGCGAAGAGCGTCAGCGAAGCGGGTGTGGCCGAGGGCATGTGGCGACAGTATCGCTGCGCACACGGCATCCGCAAATCCACATCTCTTCGAGACCCGTCGGTTGCGGGTCACAGCTACTCGACGACGGGGAGTTCCGCCAGCTCTGGGAGAGTCCACGACGGCGAAGGACGCCATTGGATCCACTCACGATCGAACGGCCAGTCCCCCGCATGGAAACTGGCAATTGCCGCCTCCGCGTGCTTCTCGATCTGTGCCGCTTCCACGGCAGAAAGCCGTCCCTGTCGCACAGCCTCGATAAGTTCGTCCTCATCTTTCATGATGATCTCGCCGTCAGGCTCAATCTCGACGTCGAGGACGTGATCACTTGAGTACGTCGAAGTTCCGTGGCGTTCGTGGGCATTCTCGAGGTTCACGTACCATCCCTCGAACTTCCACTCCCGGTCTTGGTCAGACCAAAACAGCCACACAGACCAGGGCATTCCTGCCGGAGCAATACGCAGCACGCCACCGCCCCACCACTCCTCGACAATCCGGGTGCGCTTGACTACCCAGCGCTGGTCGAGAGGCACGGTCCGCAAACGACGCCCGTCGGGACCACCGGCGATCTCGAGCCGTGTTCCGAGGGCCAGCCACGCGACGAGTCCGCGCTCGTCCTCACGCACAACACGCATCGGAGCAATATTCGAGACGTCGCCGACCTGCCATCCGCTTCGCCGATAGTGCCAGTCGACCTGTTCGCCCGCCGCGAGAAACGGCGCAACGCCAAGTTCACGCGCACCTTCCGGTGCGATCGGAGCGGTCGCGCGCGCGACGAAGCTGCTCACCGGTTGTCGTTCCACGGCATGGCACGCTCAAGGTCACGAGAGCTATCGTTCTCGTTCATCTCAACTTCTCTCATCGGTCTCGACGTTCACAAGACTACGAACCCAACGTTCCCCGTCGCTCGCGTAAATGATGCGGATATGACGGCGGTCC
The DNA here is from genome assembly GCA_003524435.1 of Microbacterium sp. Classification (GTDB taxonomy): domain Bacteria; phylum Actinomycetota; class Actinomycetes; order Actinomycetales; family Microbacteriaceae; genus Microbacterium. Next base: position 68,860 of record DQHP01000055.1, on the reverse strand, counting down.
GCTGCTCCCTGCCAAAACTCGACGGTCGTCGGCTCAAGCCACCAACGCACCCAGTCACCGGGTCGAATCCCGGCACGCGCGGTTGCCGACCGTGCAGCAAGGTCCGCATCGCTCTCTGCAGACGTCGCTTCACGCACCGAGCCGCGCACGCGCACAGCGCGCCGGATCGGCTGCCACCAGAAATTCAACGCGGCCGCCGGCGATTGTGCCAACTGCACGCCCTTCGCGGAGGATCGCGGCCCTGCAAAGGCCCACCCGCGTTCAGTGACATCCTTCAAGATGAGCGTGCGCGAATCCGGAACACCGCGAGCATCCACCGTCGCCAGCGTGGTCGCTTGCGGCTCAGCGACACCGCGCTCAGCAGCGTCCATAATCCACTCGCTAAACAGTCCGACTGGGTCGTCCGGCAACGAGTCGATAGAGAGAGCGGGTGGCGTGCCCACGAGCGAGGGCTGCCCGCGCAACCACAACGACAACGGCGAGGAAGAAGTCATGACTTCATCCTCGCCGCCATTCGCACGTGAGAATCGGGGACACGCGCGCTTAGTCGCGGATACTCGCTCCGAAGCGTTCTGTGGCAACAGCGACGCCGGCGAGCTTAGCCTCAGTCGCCTCGGCAGCCGTCAGCGTGCGGTCGGGGGCTCGGAAGCGGAGCGCGAAGGTCATGCTCTTGTGTCCATCGTCCAGTCCCTGTCCGCGGTAGTCGTCGACGAGACGCGCGCTCTCGAGCAGTTCTCCTGCTCCTTCGACGAGCGCCGCACGCAAGTCGCTCGCGGTGACGGATGACTCTACGACAAGTGAGACATCCTGCGTCGCCGCTGTGTAGGTCGACAATGATTCGGCAACCACGCGCGTTCCGGCGAGAGTCAGTATTTGGTCAAGGTCAACTTCGAGCACGACAGCGCGCCCAGGAAGATCTGCTTCGGACGCCACCTTCGGATGCAGCTCACCTACGTAGCCCACCTCGGTGCCGTCGACGCTGAGTACGCCAGTGCGCCCGGGGTGAAGCGCCGAGCGCTGCCCCTGCGCGACGTCGATTTCGACACCGGCTGCGGCGGCAATAACGCGCACAGCATCAAGCGCTTCCGATATCCCGTAAGCCTCGGCAGGTCGCCCTGGCTGGCGTGCGGTGACGTTACCCGCGAAGAGCGCGGCAACGTAACGGTGCTGAGGCGGAATCGAGGCGTTCAGCGCTGCGAGTGTGTCGTCGTCGGGTAGCTGTCCAAGCGGCGGAACTTCGTCCGTGCCGTAGACAACGCCCGGCGCGGGCAGGAAGACAACGCCTGTCTCGAAGATCGCCAGATCTGTGAGGCCGCGGGAGATATTGCGATGCGCGATCTGCAACAGTCCCGGTATCAGCGAGCGACGCAGGAACGGCGCTTGACCGTCCAACGGGTTCGCCAGGCGGATGCTGGGCAGGTGCTCGCCCGTGGCCGAGCCATGCAGATCGTTGTGCTCTTCCGTCGTGAACGGGAAAGCGGGAGTCTCAACCAGACCGGCAGCGGCAAGCGCATTCGCAACGCGACGACGTCCCTGCTGGAGTGGTGTCAGACCTCGGCCGGACGGCGGTGTGGGAAGCACCGCCGGAATGCGGTCAAGGCCGTGGATGCGAGCAACTTCTTCGGCCAGCGTCCACTTATCTGTGAGGTCAGGGCGCCAGCTCGGCGGAATGATCTGCCAACCGTCGGAAGTCTCGGTGACCTCTGCGCCGATGGTCTCGAGCGCACCGGTGATCTCAATATCCTCATAATCGACACCGATCAAGCCAGGTACGAACTCGGCCGGAAGCTCGATACCGGCGATCTCGACGTCGCTGAACAGTGCTCCGCCGACCTCATCGATACGTCCGCCGGCGAGCTCGACCATCAGATCAGCCACGCGGCGTGCCGCCACGAACGGAACGAGCGGATCGACACCACGCTCGAAGCGCTTGGATGCTTCGCTGGGCAGTTTGTGTCGACGGGCGCTGCGCGCGATCGAGATCGGATCGAAGATCGCCGCCTCGATGAGGACGCTGCGCGTTGTGTCACTCATCTCGGTTGTTCCGCCGCCCATGACGCCAGCGAGGCCAATTGGCCCCGAGTCGTCTGTGATCAGCAGGTCCTCGACGTGGAGCTTACGCTCATGTCCGTCTAGCGTCTTCATCTTCTCGCCGGCGTGCGCCCGGCGCACAGTGATGCCGCCGGACAACTTGTCTAGGTCGTAGCCGTGGATCGGATTGCCGAGCTCGAGCATCACATAGTTCGTGATGTCGATAAGCACGCCAAGCGAGCGGATACCAGCAAGTGACAGCCGCGCAATCATCCACGGCGGTGTGGGACGAGACGGGTCAACATCGCGGACGACCCGCACGACGAACTCCTGAACCGCAGGGTTCTCTCGCAGCGGTTCTGCGTCGACGGCGAGGGGGAAGCCCGTACCTGGCTCGACGTCTGACCACTCATGCTCAGCCGGATCCCGAAAGTCTGCTCCGGTCGCGTGCGAGTACTCACGTGCGACACCGCGCACCGAGAACGCGTACCCACGGTCAGGAGTGACGTTAATCTCGACGGCGACGTCGTCGAGCCCCAACAGCGCAATCGCATCAGTGCCAACCGGCGCGTCGATGCCCAGCGAGGCGAGCACGAGGATGCCGTCGTGCTCCTCGCCCAGCCCTAGCTCACGCGCCGACGCAATCATGCCGTCGGAGACATGACCGTAGGTCTTGCGAGCCGCGATCGGGAACGGCCCGGGCAACACAGAGCCGGGCAGGGTCGCGACGATCTTGTCGCCGACCGCGAAGTTGCTCGCGCCGCAGACGATACCGCGGACGCCGCCGTTCGCTTCGCCCACATCGACCTGGCACCAGCGAATGGTCTTGCCGTTGGACTGGGGCTCTTCGTCGAAGGAGAGCACCTGCCCAACAACAACCGGTCCGGAAACCTCGAACCGGTGAATGTCTTCCTCTTCGAAACCGACGGTGACGAATGCCTCCAGCACAGACTCTGGCGTAGCATCATCTGCCACGTCGACGTACTCACGCAACCACGAAAGCGGGACGCGCATCACACCACCATCCCGAACTGCTCGCTGAAGCGGACATCGCCCTCGGCCATGTCACGCATGTCTTTCACATCACTGCGGAACATCAGCCCGCGCTCAATGCCCATTCCAAACGCGAAGCCGCTGTATTCCTCGGGGTCGATGCCCGCCGCGCGCAGCACGTTCGGGTTCACCATTCCGCAGCCGCCCCACTCAATCCAGCGCGCACCCCCCTTGAAAGTCGGATGCCACAGGTCAAGTTCTGCGGACGGCTCAGTGAAGGGGAAATAGTTCGTGCGGAAGCGAGTCTTCGCCTCAGGTCCGGACAGCAGCTTCGCGAAGTGGTCCAGCGTGCCCTTCAGATGCGCCATCGTGATGCCCTTATCGATGACGAGGCCCTCGAACTGGGTGAATACCGGAAGATGGGTCGCGTCGAACTCATCGGTGCGGTAAACGCGTCCGGGGCAGAGCACGTAGATCGGAACCTCGCGATCGAGCATCGAGCGCACCTGGACGGGGCTCGTATGCGTGCGCATGACGAGGTGACGGTCGACCGGATCGACGAAGAACGTATCCTGCATCTGGCGTGCAGGATGGTCGACGTCGAAGTTCAGGGCATCGAAGTTGAACCACTCATGCTCGAGCTCTGGTCCTTCGGCGATCTCCCAACCCATACCGACAAAAATATCCGAGACCTCGTCCTGAAGAAGGGTGAGCGGATGCCGGGCACCGACGCGCGTACGGGAGGCCACAGCGGTGATATCAACCCGCTCGGCTTCAAGACGTGCAGCGGTCTCTGCCTCCGCAAGTTCGGCCTCTTTCGCCGCGAGGGCTTTCGTTACCTGCCCTCGGCCCTGGCCGACGAGCTTGCCAAAAGCGGCTTTGTTCTCGGGGGCAACCTGACGCATCGAGGCATTCAGGACCGCCAGCGGTGATCCGTCGGCGACGTGCTCGGAACGAGCGGTTTTCAGCTCTGCGGTATCGGCGGAGGCGCGAATCGCGGCAAGCGCTGCAGCGACGGCGGCCTCGACCGCTTCGGGAGTGATTTCAGGAACATCAGACACGAGAGTCGAGTCTACCGGCGGCAGAGGACACTCGTGGAGCGCGAGGCGAGACGCGGCTCCTCAGAGCGGCCCGTACATCTGATCGCCGTACCGTGGATGCCAGGTAAGACGGTCCTGCTCGAGAAGTGCACGGTAGTGCGCATCCGTTGCCGCCACCCGGCGAAGAGATTCGCGAGCGCGCCCCAGCACCGTTGCCGGCACCACGAAAGCACTGATCAGGAGCAGTGCCATGCAGACGATGATTCCGATCAGTCCAATGGCGATGCCGTCCCCGCGGTCGGCGAGCGAGGGCAGAGTCGACAGGATAATCACCGCGAATACCAACCAGATCCCACCCGCCGCGAACCAGCCATTTCGGGCGTCGCCCGCTCCGCGAATCGTGCGCGTACGCGTTTCTTTCGGAAACCTCGTGCGTGCCCGCCTGATCAGGAGAAGTCCGAGGAGGCCAAGAAGCGCGCCCACGACGACAAAGATCACGAGCGGCAGGAAAGTCACCGCCGCCGCACCCCAAAACAGCCCCGCTATCGCCGCAGTGATGCCCACCGCTACCACCGCCGCTCCCACCGAGATATCTGCCGCCCTCGCGAAGGCCACCCACTGCAGTCTCGTCGAAATTACCCGAGGATCCCCATTCGCGTACGGATCGTTCAACCACAAGTCGAGAGTACGACTCGTCGGGGGAGGAAACTGCGAAACGGGCTCAGGGATACCGCGGGGCTGACTCACTTCGGTGTGTATAAGTCAGTGCTCACGATTTTTGGGATTGACCTGGGTGATGAGCAGTTCAGTGTCAGTACCCTCGTGCATCACCGCAGCGTTGTCGGCAGCAAGTGCCTTGAGCTTCGGTGAGCGACGCGTGCGGATCTCGAGCCATTTCGCGATACCAGAGAGGATCAGACACATCACAATGTAAATGCCACCGATAACCAGCGCCGACTGCACGATTGGCCGGCCGGGCTGCGAGGCGAGAAGTTTGGCATAGTACAGGAGTTCCTGGTAGGTAATGATGAATCCAAGTGCGGTGTCCTTCATCGTCACCACGAGCTGTGCGACGATCACCGGCAGCATGGCCCGCACCGCCTGAGGCAGCAGGATCAAGGTCATCACGCCGGTCTTGCGCAGACCGATCGCGTAGCCGGCTTCTTTCTGTCCGCGCGGCAGCGACTCAATTCCGGCGCGTAGCGCTTCGGCAAGCACAGAGCCGTTATACAGCATGAGCGCGATGACCACCGCCCAGTACGGGTCTACCTTCATGCCGAGCGTCGGCAGACCGTAGTAGAGAATCATCATCATCACGAGCACAGGCACTGCCCGGAAGGCCTCAGTGATCACCGTCGCGGGCACACGCACCCACGAATGCTCGGAAAGTCGTCCGATTGCGAGGACGAACCCGAGAGCAATGCTCAGGATGGCCGCCAGAGCGAACGCACGCAGCGTATTGAGCAGCATCTCGCCGATCGATGACCAGACTGCCGTGTACGTGAAAACATTCCACTTCTCGGCGCTGAACTGGTTAGTCAGGGAGAGCCGCCAGATGAGGAACGCGATGACCGCAACGACCAGGACAATCGTCACGATCGTGAGGATGGAGTTACGACGACGGGCCCGAGGGCCGGGGACGTCGAAGAGGACAGAAGTCATCGTGCGATCCTCCATCGGTTCTCGAGAGTTCGTTGCAACCACGTCAGCAGCATGACCAACGCGACGAAGATGACAGCGACCCACAGCAGAACTTCCATCGGGCTGCCAGGGCGAGTGTGCGAGTTGGAGATCGCCGATTGCAGTTGGGGAAGCACCGCGATGGAGAACCCAGCGGCGACCGTAGTGTTCTTAAGCAGTGCGATGAACACACTCATCATCGGAGGGACGACCGATCTAAATGCCTGCGGCAGGATGACCTGGGTCATGACTTGACCAAAAGGAAGTCCGATCGCGCGTGCCGCCTCTGCCTGGCCGACCGGCACAGTGTTGATACCAGCACGCAGGGTCTCAGCGACATACGTTGCGGTGTAAATGCCAATGGCGAAGATGCCAAGCACGGTGTTTGACAGCGTCGGGAGCGCAAGTGCGCTGTACCCGAAGACAAAGAAAAAGAAGACCAGCGTGAGCGGAGTATTGCGCACAAGCGTGACGTATGCGGTGCCAACAGCACGCGCAACCGGCACCGGGGAGACCCGCATGGCACCGACGATGATACCGAGGACAAGTGCGATGATGCCGCCGAAGAAGAACACCAGCAGGGTGTAGCCGATGCCCTCTCCCCACAGGTCGAGGTTGCCGAAGATGGCGTCCACGCGCGCTCCTAAATTTTAAGTATTAGATGCGGGGCGGCCGCTGGGACCGCCCCGCATCACACAGGATCGTCAGTCGACAGCTGGCTGATCGACCTCGATGCCAGACTGTCCGAGCGTGGCGTCGAAGATCGCCTGCCAGGTGTCGCCGCCGTCAGTGAACAGTGTGTTGATGTGATCCAACAAAGCGCTGTCGCCCTTAGGAATACCAACGCCGTAGCGCTCTTCCGTGAACAGCCCGTCGAGCACCTTCAGCTCGTCGGGGTTCTGTGCTGCATAACCGATGAGGATCGCCGCATCGGTTGTGACCGCGTCAACCTTGCCGTTGAGCAGGTCCTCGACACAAGCGGAGTACACGTCATACTCTTCCGTCTTGATGTCGGGGTAGTTGTCCTTGATGTTCTGGATCGGCGTGGAACCGGTAGCCGAGCAGACGGTCATGCCGTTGAAGTCCGAGACATCACTCACTTCGGTCATTTCGCTGTCAGAGGCGACGAGGAAGCCCTGACCGGTGACGAAGTACGGACCTGCGAAGTCGATCTGCTCCTTGCGAGAGTCGGTGATCGAATAGGTTCCGACGTAGTAGTCGATGTCACCGTTCACGAGCGCCTGCTCGCGGTTAGCCGATGCGATCGGCTCGTAGGTGATGTCTTCTTCGCTGAAGCCGAGCGATGCCGCGACCCAGCGTGCGATTTCAATGTCGAAGCCGCTGCGCTCCCCCGTCGTGACGTCGAGGTATCCGAGGTTCGGCTGGTCTTCCTTGACACCGATGACGGGTCCGCCGCGCTCAACCATCGCGTCGTATGTGGGGCTGCCCTCAAGGCTGACATCCGTGGCAACTTCGAACAGCGGCTTGTCGCCGCCTTCTTCGCCACCGTCGCCGCCGGGGGTGCTCGGGCTTCCGCTGTTGCAGGCGGTCAGCGCGAGCAGCGTGGCTGCCGCGATCCCGAGTCCTGCCAGAGTTCGTGTACGTCGCATGATCGTCTCCTTCGTGTGCTGTGTATGCAGTAGATCAGTTGGTGAGAAGTTTGGAGAGGAAGTCCTTGGCCCGATCGCTCTTCGGGTGCGTGAAGAATTCGTCGGGAGTGTTCTCTTCGACGATGTGCCCATCCGCCATGAAGACGACGCGATCAGCAGCCTTGCGAGCAAAACCCATCTCATGAGTGACCACGACCATCGTCATGCCCTCTTTAGCGAGTTGCACCATGACGTCGAGGACCTCGTTGATCATCTCCGGGTCAAGCGCACTGGTGGGCTCGTCGAAGAGCATGACTTTCGGATGCATCGCGAGAGCGCGGGCAATCGCCACGCGCTGCTGCTGTCCGCCCGAAAGCTGTGCGGGAAGCTTCGACGCCTGTTGGGCGACGCCCACGCGCTCAAGAAGCGCCATCGCCTCTTTGTCAGCGTCGGCTTTCTTTAGCCCGCGGACCTTGATCGGCCCGAGTGTCACATTCTCGAGGATCGTCAAGTGTGCGAAGAGGTTGAACGATTGAAAGACCATGCCGACATCGGCGCGCAGCGTGGCAAGTCCTTTGCCTTCCGCCGGCAGCTCTTTGCCATCGATCTTGATAGAGCCGCTCGTGATCGTCTCTAGGCGGTTGATCGTGCGGCACAGTGTCGATTTACCAGAGCCTGACGGTCCGATGACGACGACGACTTCGCCCTTGTGGACGGTGAGGTCGATATCGGTCAGCGCTTGGAACTCGCCGTAGTGCTTCTGAACGTTGTCCACCACAACAAGGGGTGCGCCAGTCTCGGTCATGCCCCCAACAATAGGAGTACACCGGCCCCCGAGACTAGCGCCACGCTGTGCCGGTTACACAGTTGTAACCGATGGGTCCTCTGCTGCTCGTTGTGTAAAAGCACTCTCGTAGAGGCATACGCTGGCCGCGGTAGCGAGGTTGAGCGATTCGGCACGGCCGAATATGGGCAATTTCAGAACGTGATCCGCCAGCTCGAGCGCTGACTCTTCCAGGCCGCGGGCTTCGTTTCCGAACAGCCACGCAGTGGGCTGAGCGAGTACGCCTTCCGCCCGTGCTTGTAAGAGGTCATCGCCCTTCACATCGGCCGCCAGCACAACGAGTCCAGCCTCGTGCGCTCGCGTCACAACGTCCTCTAGTTCCCCGCCGACGGACACAGGCAGGTGAAACAGCGAACCAGTCGTGGCACGTACGACCTTGGGGTTGTAGGGGTCGACCGTGCGGCCAGTCAGTACGACAGCATCCGCTCCGGCAGCATCCGCCGCCCGAATAATCGTGCCGAGGTTTCCGGGATCGCGCACTTCTTGACAGATCGCGACCAGACGAGGGGATGCGGCAAAAATGTCACGCACCGACGTCGGCGTCTGCTGGACCACTGCAATAACGCCCTGCGGCGTCACCGTGTCGGCCATGGCGTTGAGCACCTGCTCGGTCACATACTCAACTTCAATGCTGTGTTGTTCTGACGTCGCTCGCAGGTCTGGGTGCTTCTCCCAGCCCGTCGGCGTCGCAAAGAGTTCGACAATCGCCTCTGGGCGGTACTCCAGCGCTTCACGCACCGATTGAGGACCCTCCAGCAGAAAGAGGCCTGTCTCCGTACGCGCACTGCGCTTGGTTAGCTTCGCAACGGCTCGGACACGTGGCGACCGGGGATTCTCGAGCACAATCTCAGTCTAGGGATATCAGGGCTCACTGCCGCGCATGTTCACCCGCCAGTCGCTATCTCGCAAACAGTTGGGTACCGATGAAAACAAGAACGGGCGCTTCCCGGAGGAAGCGCCCGTTCTTAAAAAATGCTTACGCAGCCGACTTCGGCGCGTTGACGTCAGAAGGCAGTGCCTTCTTGGCCGTCTCAACAAGCGAGACGAAAGTCGCCGGCTCGTTGACCGCGAGCTCTGCGAGCATGCGACGGTCCACCTGGACGCCAGCAAGGCCCAAGCCCTGGATGAAGCGGTTGTACGTCATGCCGTTCTGGCGAGCAGCAGCATTGATGCGCTGGATCCAGAGGCGGCGGAAGTCGCCCTTGCGCTTGCGACGGTCACGGTACGAGTAGACCAGCGAGTGCGTGACCTGCTCTTTAGCCTTGCGGTAGAGGCGCGAACGCTGACCGCGGTAGCCGGACGCGCGTTCAAGGATGACGCGACGCTTTTTGTGGGCGTTTACCGCCCGCTTGACTCTTGCCATTTTCTTGGGTTCCTATTCGTGCGTACGGGCGCGTCAGCGACCGAGAAGCTTCTTGGCCGTCTTGACGTCAGCCTTCGCCAGGACCTGGTCCTGGTTGAGGCGACGAGTGCGACGGCTCGACTTGTGCTCGAGGTTGTGGCGCATACCAGCCTGCTGCTTCTTCAGCTTGCCGCTGCCGGTGATCTTGAAGCGCTTCTTAGCACCCGAGTGGGTCTTCTGCTTCGGCATCTTCTCTTCCTTCGTATGGCGCCTTCTCAGGCGACGTTTTCAACCCGCCGTGAGCGGGAGTATGTGGGCGCGGAGGTTATTCCGCAGGTGCGGTCTTCGGGTCTTCGTGTGAGGCCTGCTTGTTCGCCGCACGAACAGCATCGCGCTGGGCGTTCTGCTCGGCCTTCGCATCGGACTTGTTCTTCAACGGAGCCACGACCATGACCATGTTTCGACCATCGATCGTGGGGTTCGACTCGACTGTGCCGAGTTCAGCCACGTCTTCAGCAAACTTGCGAAGCAGGCGAACACCCTGCTCGGGACGTGACTGCTCACGACCGCGGAACAAGATCATGGCTTTGACCTTGTCGCCAGCTTTGAGGAAGCCCTCAGCGCGCTTGAGCTTCGTCGTGTAGTCGTGCGCCTCAATCTTCAGGCGGAACCGCACCTCTTTGAGGATCGTGTTGGCCTGGTTGCGACGCGCTTCCTTCGCCTTCTGGGCAGCCTCGTACTTGAACTTCCCGAAATCCATGATCTTGACCACGGGGGGCTTCGAGTTGGGCGCGACCTCAACAAGGTCAAGGTCGGCTTCCTGCGCAAGGCGCAACGCTGCCTCGATGCGGACAACGCCGATCTGCTCACCAGCGGGACCGACGAGGCGAACCTCAGGGACGCGGATGCGCTCATTAGTGCGGGGATCGCTAATGCGGGGCTCCTTTTAGACGATGGATTCAGCCACCGTGGCGCAGACTGCGTCACGGGCGAAATCAAATTCGTCCCCACCCACCGGCATTCAGACACCGGCTTCGCACCCTGGACATCGGACATTGTCCGATCTGCCGACGTGAGCCGGTGGAGTGCAAGACCCGGTAGCCTGGAACGGCAAGCGCGGGTGGGAAGTGAATCCTCTTTCGTTCCGAAGCATACGCTCCGGAGCCGCCCCAAAGTCTAACAGAAGGCAAGGCAAAGTGACGATTCCGGTTCAAGGCGACAGTAACGACGAGCGCCACGAGCGTTGGCAGCAACAAGAAGAGGCAGCTACTGCTGCCACCCGCGATATCGCGGATGTACCAGCTGTCGAGGTGATCACCACCGCCGCCGTGCACCTCATGAGCGCCGCAGCGGTCAAAACTGGGCTCGCTGACCATCCAGAATCTGAGCTCGATCTCGATGAAGCGCGCAAGCTCATCAACGCTCTCGCGGGTTTGATCACTGCTGGCGCTCCAGACATCAGTGACATGCACGCCCGTTCACTGCGTGACGGGCTGCGCTCTTTGCAACTCGCTTTCCGCGAAGCATCCGTCATCCCCGACCCGATCGGCAAGGGTCCTGGCGAGAAATGGACAGGGCCGGTCAACTAGCGTCCACGAAGCGGGCTCAAGCGCTGCGGCGGAGCTTCACCGTGAGAGAGTCGGCGAGCACGGCGATGCGATCGTCGGACGCCCAGCGCTGAGCCAGGCGCGCGAGCACCGCGTCGAGGACTTCACGCTCCAGGCCGTCGATAAGTTCGAGAATCACAATCAGTTCAGGGCCGTGCAATCGCGCATCGGGGTCACCGGAAGCCACGGCAACATCGATCACCGCGAGCTCATGCGCCACGCTCTGCTGGAGAGCGGAAAAGACCTCCGGTGAGAGGAAGCTCGGCTCCCAGGGCTGCTCTTGTGCGACAGCCCAGACCGCCGGGCGGCGGATCACGAACTCGGTTTCAGACGTGGGATCAAGCACGATGAGGTCGGTGTCTTCAGACGACGCTGCAAGCGCCGCACGTAAGGCCTCAACGGGGATCGGGCGCGCCTTCGGGTCCCACTTCTGCATCGTTGTCACCGACGAGAAAACCGGCTGTACCGTACGGCCATCGGGGGCCGCAACCGTGACAATCGACAGTTCCTGAGTTTTGTCGACGGCCAAGCCGGAGGGAGCAACGCCCTCTTCGCCTTTCTCAGCGATCAGCGGGATCAGTACTCGGGCAGAACGGAATGCGTCAACCACTTCGCTCTGGCTTGCCTCGCCCGCGCGGAACCGCAGGAGCGCTGAGAGAAGCGCAGGATCAGCGGAGCCGTCATCGCCCGCATGCGGGTTTGACTCGAAGGCTCGGCCTTCCCACGGGACGCCGGCCGAATCGGCGCTGTTCGTTGCCCCGTGTTCGCACGCGTCGTCAGTCCCCTGCGACATCCAGCGCCTCAGCCAGGGTGAATGCACCGGCGTAGAGCGCCTTGCCGACGATCGCACCCTCGACGCCGAGGTGCACGAGTTCACGCAACGCGGCAATGTCGTCGAGGCTCGAAATGCCGCCCGATGCCACCACGGGCTTCGGAGTGCGCGAGGTGACCTCACGGAGCAGTTCGAGGTTGGGTCCGCGCAAGGTTCCGTCCTTCGTCACGTCGGTGACGACGTAGCGGCTACAGCCCGCATCTTCAAGGCGCTCGAGAACTTCCCAGAGGTCGCCGCCCTCTTTTGTCCAGCCGCGAGCGGCGAGGGTCGTTCCGCGCACATCAAGTCCCACAGCAACAGCATCACCGTAACGACCGATGACATCAGCGGCCCACTCTGGGTTCTCCAGAGCTGCTGTGCCGAGGTTAATGCGTGTCGCACCACTCTCGAGTGCAGACTCAAGGCTCGCGTCATCTCGGATGCCGCCAGAAACCTCAATGTTGACGCTGCGGTACTGCTTGATGACCTTGCGGATGATCGCGGTGTTGTTGCCACGGCCAAAAGCGGCGTCCAGGTCTACGAGGTGAATCCACTCTGCTCCCTGCGACACCCACTCTCCTGCAGCGTCCAGCGGATCGCCGTAGCTGGTCTCTGAGCCTGCTTCACCCTGGGTGAGACGGACAGCTTTTCCACCGGCAACGTCAACTGCCGGGAGAAGGGTGAGCTTAGGGGTGGACGCGAAGTCGGTCATGTCATCCTCAGTTGGGTGAAATGCGCCTGAGAGGGGCACCAGAACTGAGAGTAGTCGGACGCTCGTCGCGCCTCAAATGCACGACTCCTCAGGCAGGACGCCAGGCGGCCAAGTGCACGCAGGAAACTGGCAAGTCAAGGAGATAAGCTCTCAGGCAAATGACTGGTTCACCTGAAGATGCCACTCGCGGCGCTGCACGCACGGCGCGCTCTGTCGGCGACGAAAGTCCTCTCTTTCGTTCGGTTCCGATGAAACAGCCCACGGATTCGCCTGAATCATCCGACGTGCCTCAGTACCGCCGGAGCCGTACGACCGCCGAGCACACAGACGCCCCGGAAGTGGATGCCGAGCAGCCGCCGCGACAGCGCGGCGATGTCTCCGAACGACCGTCCTTCCTTCAGACTGACCGACCAGAAGAACCCGCGCGCCACGGCATACGCGGAGCGATGAACTGGCTGGGCTTCAAAGTCGCGCCCAGTTCGAAAGAGCAATCAGAGCGTGATGACGAATCCGCGGTGAGCCAGCATTGGGCTGGTCCACGGACGATTGCAATCGTCAATGGAAAGGGTGGCGCAGGCAAGACGCCGACCACGATCCTTCTTTCCGCAGTTTTCGCTCGTTATGGCGGCGCCGGAGTTCTCGCCTGGGACAACAACCAGACCCGCGGCACACTCGGATGGCGCACTGAAACCGGCGCACACGATCGCACGCTGCTCGATATGTTGCCCGAATCGGAACGCCTTTTAGGCACCGCAGCACAGTCAGCGGATCTCGCGCATTTCGTGCATCACCAGCCTCGCGAGAAATACGACGTCTTGCGTTCAAAGCCCATCCGTCTGGCACACGAGAATCGCGTGCACCCTGGCGACGTGGATGCTATCCACTCCGTCGCGGCAAAGTTTTACCGTCTGATCTTCATCGATTCAGGTAACGACGAATCCGATCCCATGTGGCTGCGCATGATCGATCATGCCGATCAGCTGGTCGTTGCCACAACCACTCGAGACGACCACGCTGAGGCGGGTGCCCTGCTGCTTGAGGCTCTTGAAGCACGCGACGAGCGCTCAGCACGGCTTGCGGCAGAGTCCGTTGTCGTGGTTTCTCAGGCCGATCCTAAGGCGACGCCAGCAGATGTGGCTCACATTGTGGAGGGCTACCGCGCGCTTTCTCGTGACGTCGTCAGCATCCCCTTCGATCATGAGATGGTGGATGGCCACCTGCACTACCGCGCCCTCGCCAAGCCGACCCAGCGCGCCTGGCTTTCGGCCGCAGCCTCTGTCGCTCGAGGTCTTTGACGCGCTTACGCACCTTTGATCAGGGACACCCGGTCCGGCACATGTCCTATCCCGGTATCGGCTGACGTGCTTAGAGACTCTCGACCCAGTTCCTCAGGAGACGGATGCCGGCATCACCGGACTTCTCCGGGTGAAACTGAGTCGCTGACAGCGGACCGTTCTCGACAGCTGCGAGGAATCGGCCACCGTGGGTCGCCCAGGTAAGAGCAGGTTTCGGAAATGGCGGGATGACGTCCAGTTCCCAGCTCTGCACTGCGTAAGAGTGCACGAAGTAGAAATGCTCTTCTTCGATACCGCGAAACAGGGTGCTGCCTTCGTCGGGCATGACGGTGTTCCAGCCCATATGCGGCAGCACCGGGGCATCCAACTTCGTCACCGTACCGGGCCACTCCCCCAGCCCTTCGACGTTCTGTCCGCGCTCAACGCCGTGTTCGAACAGCACCTGCATTCCCACACACACGCCCAGCACCGGGCGCCCGCCAGACAGACGGCGATCGATGATCTCGTCTCCGCCCTTCGCGCTAAGCGCTGCTCGCACCGCGGCGAAGGCTCCGACGCCGGGGACGAACAGTCCATCTGCTTCCAGTGCAGCTTTGCGGTCGCCGGTGAGCGTCGCATCAGCACCGGCGGCGATGAGTGCCTTTACCGCCGAGTGGACGTTGCCGGACTCGTAATCGTAGACCGCAACAGTGGGCCTGCGGGTCACAGCGCACCCTTGGTGGACGGAACCCCGACCACCAGCGGATCCAGAGCTTTCGCCTGACGGAACGCGCGGGCGAACGCCTTGAACTCGGCCTCGGCGATGTGGTGCGGATCCCGGCCACCCAACACGCGCACGTGCACGGTGAGTCCCGCGTGGAAGGTGATCGCTTCAAAAGCGTGACGAACAAGCGAACCAGTGAAGTGGCCACCGATGAGGTGGAACTCGAACCCGGCCGGCTCACCCTCGTGAACCAGGTACGGACGCCCGCTGATGTCGACAACAGCCTGCACGAGTGCCTCATCCAGTGGAACCAGCGCATCACCGTAACGCGAGATCCCAGACTTGTCTCCCAGAGCTTCGCGGATTGCCTGGCCAAGCACGATCGAGATGTCCTCTACGGTGTGGTGCGCGTCAATATCTGTGTCACCCGACGCACGGACCGTGAGGTCAGTCAGGGAATGCTTCGCGAAGGCCGTGAGCATGTGATCAAAAAATGGCACTGACGTGTCGATGTGGCTTTGCCCTGTGCCATCGAGGTTGACTTCGAGTTCGACCGTCGACTCAGAAGTGCTGCGGGTGCGGCTGGCGGAACGAGAAACACTCATGATGCCGAGTCTATCGAGGCGAGAGCGTCAAGGAATGCTGTGGTCTCGGCCTCCGTGCCTGCGGTCACACGAAGGTGATTCGCGATACCGGTATCGCGAATCAGGATGCCCCGCTCGTAAAGCGCCCGCCAGGTCGCCTGCGGATCAGTGACGCCACCGAACAACACGAAGTTGGAACCGGATTCGTGCGGCTGGTAGCCCAGCGCCTCGAGCGTCGCAGTGATGCGGTCGCGCTGGTCGACAATCTCATCGACCATTGCGAGCATCGTTGCCGAATTGCGAAGCGCCGCGATGGCAGCAGCCTGTGTCAGCGCGCTCAGGTGATACGGCAGACGTACAAGCCGCAATGCGTCGATGAACGCAGGGTCAGCCGCGAGATAGCCCACGCGGGCGCCAGCGAACGCGAACGCCTTGCTCATGGTGCGTGAGATCGCGAGCCGGGGTCGCCCCTCCAACAGCGTCAGAGCGGATGTTGCGTCACGCTGACCAAACTCGAAATACGCCTCGTCGACGACAACCACGCCGCGCGTGGCCTCGTAAACCGCCTCAACAACGGCAAGGTCAAGCGGCGTGCCGGTGGGATTGTTTGGTGCGCAAAGAAGAATCACGTCGGGGTCGAGCTCGGCGACCTGTGCCGCGGCTTCTTCGGGAGCGATGGTGTAGTTGGCTTGGCGCGTGCCGGTCACCCAGCGAGCACCTGTGCCCTGCGCGAGCAGCGGATACATCGAATAGGTGGGTGCGAAGCCGAAAACCGTGCGTCCGGGGCCAGCGAAAGCCTGCAAGATGTGCTGTAGCACTTCATTAGAACCATTGCCCGCCCAGATCTGAGAGGCATCAAGCCCATGGCCGAGATACTCGGCGAAAGACTCCCGCAGCGTCGTGAACTCGCGATCCGGATAGCGGTTCACATCGCGAAGGGCTACAGCGATGTCGTCGAGAATATCGCTGGCCACCTCATCCGGAACCGGATGAGTGTTCTCGTTCACGTTGAGCGCCACGGGCAATGGAGCCTGCGGTGCACCGTAGGGCGTGAGCCCGCGAAGATCCTCGCGGAGGGGCAAGTCGCTAAGTGAAGCAGTCACCCTTCCTATGTTAACGGGGAGATCAGCTCGCGAACTCCGCTGGGATCGCCAACTCCTGCCCCACCTGCAAACCGGAGCCGGTGAGCGCGTTCAACTTCTGGATCTCATGCATCGCATCGCGAGGATCAACACTAGGAGCCACCGACTGCGCGATCGCCCAGAGTGTGTCGCCTGGCAACACCGTGACGGTTTCGAAATTCGCTGTCGCCGTCGCATCCCCCGATGCGTTCGCAGAGCCGCTGCTCAACGCCGCGAATCCGATCCCTGCGGCCAACGGAAGCGCCACCAGAGCAGCCAACACACGCCGTCCGCGGGCCGTCACACGAAGTCGGGTTGTGCCTGCAGGACCTGCGGCGCGAACGGGGCGGATTGACTGCGGTGCGATGCTGATGGTGCTCATGGGATTCTCCTCTGCCTCTTTGGCGTAGCGTTCGCATTCGCCGCTCGGCCGGGAGCGAGGAATGCGAAGCTACGTACCGAATGTATCTTCGAATTCGAACATCTGTCAAGACTTATTCGAAACCGAACCCCTAAAAATGCCGACACGCTCGAACAGATCTTCCTTATTGGCATGTTTCTCGGATACGGTTTCGATAACGACACCCCACCACAGGCCTCCGACATTCGAAGAGAGACGTCGGAATCGTGCACTGAAGGAGCACTCATGAGCGATATCGCCGCCACCGGCCCTGAGTCACCCCGCACGCGCCGGCGAAAGAACCTCAGCCCGAAACAGCTCGCCATCCTCGAGGTCATACAGACCTCGATTGCGAAGTACGGCTATCCGCCGAGCATGCGCGAGATCGGAGATGCTGTGGGGCTTAAGTCACTCTCCAGCGTCACTCACCAGCTGGGACAGCTCGAGTTGAGCGGCTATTTGCGCCGCGACCCCGGTAAGACCCGCGCGATGGAAGTCCTCATCGACCTCCCGGGGACGAACACCGAGAGCCCGGCAGATTCCAGCACGCCCGTCGGAGATGCGGCGATGGTACCGCTCGTCGGCCAGATTGCTGCAGGGGTGCCCATCACCGCGGATCAGCAGGTCGAAGAAATCTTCCCCCTCCCGCGTCAGCTCGTTGGCAAGGGCGATCTATTCATGCTCAAGGTGTCGGGCGAGTCAATGATCGACGCCGCAATCTGTGACGGCGACTGGGTCGTCGTACGCACCCAGAACACGGCTGAAAACGGTGAGATCGTCGCAGCGATGCTTGACGGTGAAGCGACAGTGAAGACCTTCCGCCAGCGCGATGGTCACACCTGGCTACTCCCCCGCAACTCGTCTTTCGAACCGATCCTCGGCGATGACGCCGTTGTCCTCGGAAAGATCGTCGCGGTACTCCGCGCGGTTTAAGACCTCCGCATTTCCTCGATAACGCAGAAACCGTCCTTCNNGAAGGACGGTTTCTGCGTTATCGGCAGCGCAACGCGCCACCTGCGCGCTCACACCGCGACGTTGATGTCCTCACGCACGCGTCGAGTCGCCTCGACGATGTTGCGCAGCGACTCGGTCGTCTCGTCGTAGCCGCGAGTCTTCAGACCACAGTCCGGGTTGACCCAGAGCTGACGGGTGGGAATGTCATCCACCGCACGCCGCAGCAACGACTCGATTTCCTCCACAGCCGGCACGCGGGGCGAGTGGATGTCGTAAACGCCCGGGCCAATGCCGTGGTCAAAGCCGACCTCTGCAATGTCTGTGACAACCTCCATGCGGCTGCGTGCAGCCTCAATCGATGTGACATCGGCGTCGAGAGCGCGGATCGCGTCGATGACGACGCCGAACTCCGAGTAACACAGGTGCGTGTGCACCTGCGTGGCCGCCGCAGCCCCACCTGTCGCTAGTCGGAAGGAGTCGACCGACCACTTCAGGTACGCAGGCTGGTCGGCGCTCTTCAGCGGCAAGAGCTCGCGCAGCGCCGGCTCATCCACCTGGATCACCGCGATGCCCGCAGCCTCAAGGTCTGTGATCTCATCGCGAAGCGCCACGGCGACCTGGTTAGCGGTTTCCCCCAACGGCTGATCATCGCGCACGAAGGACCATGCAAGAATCGTCACCGGTCCGGTGAGCATTCCCTTCATGTGCTTTGCAGTCTTCGACTGTGCGTAGGTCGACCAGCCCACCGTGATCGGTGCGGGACGAGAGACGTCGCCCCACAGAATCGATGGCCGCGTCGCGCGTGAACCGTACGACTGCACCCAACCGTTTTCGGTCACAGCGAAGCCGTCGAGGTTCTCGGCGAAGTACTGCACCATGTCGTTACGCTCAGGCTCGCCGTGCACAAGCACGTCGAGTCCGAGGTCTTCCTGCAGCTCAACGACCGTGTCGATCTCACGACGCAGGAACGCCTCATACTCTGCCTCGGCCAGTTCGCCGCGAATGAACTGCGCACGCGCGCGACGGATGTCTCCGGTCTGAGGGAAAGATCCGATCGTGGTGAGGGGCAGCGCCGGCAGGCCGAGCGCCTCCTGCTGAGCGATCTCACGCTCGGCGTAGGAAACGCGTGAGAAGTCGCTGTCGGCGAGCTCTCGTGCACGCACGGAACCATCGCGCACGCCCGGTGCGTTCTCGCGGTCGGCCAGTGCTGCCGATGCCTCATCCAGCTCGCTCTGGATTGCCGCACGGCCTTCGCTGAGCCCACGAGCGAGTGTGACAACCTGCTCGATCTTCTGGTCCGCGAATGCGAGCCATGAGCTCAGCCGCGTGTCAAGCTTCGTCTCGTCAGTGACGTCATGCGGCACGTGCAGAAGCGAAGTTGAAGTGGATGCTGCGACCTGCGCAGCACCTAACTGACGAAGAGCTTCGAGCTTGCCGAAGGCAGCAGCGAGATCACCACGCCAGATATTGTGCCCGTCGACGACGCCACCCACGAGCACCTTGTCGGCAAGCCCGGCCGCTGCCACTGGAACGCCCCCACGGATGAGGTCGACCGCAATCGCCTCGATCGGCGCAGCAACGAGCACCGAGAACGTTGCTTCCAGCGACGCGTACGGGGCGGCAACGAGAATCGAGGGTCGCTCTGAAGCGCCTCCGATGATGGCCAGGGCTGAAGCCGCAGCATCCGCCAGCTGCTCCACCGAAGCCGGAAGAGACTCGCTCACAAGCGCAGGCTCATCCAGCTGTACCCACTCCGCGCCTGCGGCGCGCAAACGTGCGAGCAGATCGACATAGACCGGCACGAGGTCGTCGAGGCGCGACAGCGGGTCAAACCCTTCTGGTGCGTCATCCGAGGCCTTCGCCAGCGCAAGCAGCGTAACGGGACCGACGACGACAGGACGCGTACGGAATCCCGCAGCGACGGCTTCTTCGACCTCGCGCACGAGGCGATCGCTAGAGAGCGAGAAGGCCGTCTCCGGGCCGATCTCCGGCACGAGGTAGTGATAGTTCGAGTCGAACCATTTGGTCATCTCCAGCGGCGCGCGTTCGCCCTCGCCACGGGCGATCGTGAAGTAGGCCGGAAGCCCGATCGATCCGTCAGCATCGCGCAGGTTCTCAAAACGGCTCGGAATCGCGCCCACGGCGACAGCGGCGTCGAGTACCTGGTCGTAGAACGAGAACGACTCCGGAATCGCCGAGTCATCACGGCCCAGCCCCAGAGCGGCGAGACGCTCACGGGTACCTGCGCGCAGCTCCGCCGCTGTCTGCTCAAGCGCGACAAGATCACTGCGGCCAGCCCAGAATGCCTCGACGGCCTTCTTGAGCTCGCGGCGGCGTCCGATACGCGGGTATCCGAGGATTGTCCCCTGGGGGAATGCGGTCATGATTTTTCCTTTCGGGGTGGCTCTAATGGCGAAGGGCGGGCAGAACGCCCGCCTCAGCGAGAACAGTGAGCACGGTCTCGTGCTGGTTGAACGCGTACAGGTGTATGCCGGGGGCACCCCCAGCGATCACCTCGCGGGAAAGACGTGCCGCCCATTCGATGCCAATCTCACGGCGGCCCTCGGTCGTGGGCTCAACCTCAAGCGCGATCGAGAGTTCGCTGGGCAGTTCTTCTCCGGTGAGCTGGAGCACACGGGCCAGACGGTTGGGCGAGGTGATCGGCATGATCCCCGGCAGAATCGGAATCGTCACACCCGCCGCGCGGGCGCGTTCCACGAAGGCGAGATAGTCGTCGGGGTGGAAGAACAACTGAGTGATCGCAAAGGTAGCCCCTGCGGCCTGCTTGGCAAGGAGCGCTTCAACGTCTTGCGTGCGGTGCACGGCACGCGGGTGGCCATTGGGAAAGGCTGCCACCGCAATATTGGCCTTGCGGCGTGGTGCGACGCGCGCGGCACCGGGAAAACCTGGGACGGGTGATTCCTCATAGGGGGCGCGCTCAGCCTGTGCACGGTCGATCAGCTGCACGAGCTGGGCCGCGCTTTCGAGGTCGCCCAGGAACGGCTCGGTCTGCCCAAGAGGCGGATCGCCCCGAAGCGCAAGGAAACTGAGAATACCGGCGTCCAGGAACTCCCGAATGAGGCGTGCAGCGCCCTGGTAGGTGTTGCCGACGCACGTCAGATGGGCAAGCGGTTCGACGTCAGTGTTCTCGCGAATGAAGCGGAGCACTTCGAGCGAGCGCCCACCGTTGGATCCTCCTGCACCGTAGGTGACCGACAGAAAGTCGGGCCCGGCCGCCGCCAACTTGCGTACCGTCTCATGCAGGGCTTCTTCGCTCGACGCGGTGCGCGGCGGGTAGAGCTCGAAAGAGAAAGGGACGCGAGGCGTACAGTGCGTCGGGGACTCGGCGGACATCTTTCTCCTGATTGGCAGTTATGGCCGAGGTATTTTCAGCCGTTCCCCCGAAGGTAGAACACGGTGCCCTGCCCACGCACACTGTGTGACCTCGTGTGTCAGAGGTCGCGCCTAGGCTCGAGGTATGCAGTCGTACGGAACCTGGCCTTCTCCTTTCCACCCCGCCGACATCGTGTCGTCCGCACCGCGCATTGACGGCGCACGGTTCGTGGGCGAAGAAGTGTGGTGGGGTGAGTCGGTGCCTACAGAGGGCGGCCGTGTCACCGTGCGCAGCTCGAGCGGGGCTGTCGTTCTTCCCGCGCCGTGGAGCGCACGCTCACGGGTGCACGAGTATGGCGGCGGTGCGTGGACAGCAGACGATGAGGGCACACTGTTCTTCGTCGATGCCCAGGACCAGCGGGTCTACCGGATGCTAGCGGGCGGCGAGCCTGAAGCGCTGACTGCGCCAGGTCCAAATCACGGTGGGCTACGGGTTCAGCACGGTCGCTTACTCGCGGTCCGCGAGGACCTCTCCATTGAGCCGCATCTGCGGGCACTGGTCGAGATCCCCGTTGATGGGTCCGCGGCGTCGGATGCCGCGGGGATCCGCGTCTTCGTGCAGGGCAGCGCCTTCTTCGCGCACCCTGCGCTCTCCCCCGACGGCACCCGTATCGCCTGGGTCCAGTGGTCGGGCCGGCGGATGCCGTGGCAAGAGTCGCAGCTGTGCATAGTTGCCGTCGGCGGTGATGAGTTTGCTGCTACTCGCGCTCGCGCGGCGTTGCAGCCAGAGTGGGTGAGCGATTCAGAACTTGTCTACGCCGACGATCCCTCTGGCCGTTGGAATCTTTATCGTCGCCGGATCAAGGGGCTTGAGGCTTCTGCCCCGGAGCCTGTCGCGCCAGCCGATGCTGACACGGGCTATGGACTGTGGGTGCTCGGCAATCGCTGGTACCAACCGCTCCCCGACGGACGAATCGTGGCGGTGCGCACGAACGGCTCAGACGAGATCGTCGTGATTGACACTGATGGCACCTCGCGCAGACTCGATGTGCCCGCCACCGCCCACGTCAGCGTCGATGATGTCTCTGATTCTCGTGTGCTGCTGTCCGGCGGAGGCGCTGCGGTCAACGCAGGACTCTGGTGTGTGGACGTTGATTCCGGCGAGGTGACGCGAATCCGCGGGGGCGCACCTACCGATTCACAATGGATGCCTCCGGCCACCCAGCTCACGATCGACGGCTCGCGCGGACCAGTGCACGCGTTCGAGTACGCACCGGCGAATCCACAAGCGTCCGCCCCTGACGAAGAGCTACCGCCCTACATCATTTTCGTGCACGGCGGCCCGACTGCGCATGTGTCGGGCGCAGCATCGGCTGCAATTGCTTTCTACACGAGCCGCGGCATCGGTGTGCTCGATGTCAATTACGGCGGTTCCACCGGCTATGGCCGCGATTATCGTGAGCGTCTCGAGAGCCAGTGGGGTGTTGTCGATGTCGATGATGTGCTTGCTGCCGCCCGAGGGCTGGCCGATTCCGGCCGCGCCGATCCTGCGCGTATCGCGATCCGCGGTGGCTCTGCGGGCGGGTGGACAGTGCTGTCGGCGCTTGTCCGTGGCGGCGTGTTCGCTGCGGGGATCAGCCGCTACGGGGTGTCAGACCTTCGGATGCTGGCGCAAGACACCCACGACTTCGAGAAGCATTACATCGATGGGCTCGTCGGGCCGTTCCCCGAAGCAGAGCAGCTTTACATCGACCGCTCACCGCTCACCCATGCCGACAAGATCAATGTGCCTGTGTTGCTGCTGCAGGGCGAAGACGACCGAGTCGTGCCGCCGTCGCAGTCTGAAGCCATCCGCGACGCGCTAGCCGAGCGAGGAGTGCCGCATGAGTACGTGTTGTACCCCGGTGAGGGCCACGGCTTCCGCCGCGCTGAGACAGCTATCGACGCGTTGGAGCGCGAACTGACGTTCCTCGGTCGCGTGTTCGGATTCGAGCCTGGGGCCAGCTCAGGCAGCGATGCGGGAAGCTGAGCTATTCGCCAGTGCGGTTGCGCAGGCGCATTGCGCGCTCGGCCTCGCGGGTGTCCTGGCGTTCACGGAGCGTCTGACGCTTGTCGAACTCACGTTTACCTTTCGCGAGAGCGATCTCGACCTTGGCGCGACCGTCTAAGAAATACAGCTTCATCGGGACGAGCGTGTAACCGCCGGCGCTGACGGCGTGCTGCAGTTTCTGAATTTCTTCACGGTGCAGCAAAAGCTTCCGAATGCGCTTGGCGGAGTGATTCGTCCAGTGCCCCTGGGAGTACTCCGGGATGTGCACCGAATCAAGGAAAGCTTCGTTGCCTTTGATGAAGGCGTAGCCATCAGAAAGGTTCGCGCGCCCCTGACGCAACGACTTTACTTCAGTGCCAGTGAGCACCAGTCCCGCCTCGTACGACTTCTCAATGTTGTAGTCGTGACGTGCGCGACGATTGGTCGCGATGACCTTCTCCCCGCGTTCCCTGGGCATGGTGGTTCCTATCTCTCCGGCGGCCAGCCCTACAGCTTACAACAGCGCGGATGCCGCGCGGATCGGATGCTACGTACGCAGCCAGCGGCGAATCGCAAACCCTGCGGATAGTGCGGCCAGCACGACTCCTATGCCGATCAGAATAGGCACGACGAGCACCGCATCCTGCATCGACACCCAGGTGGTGATGAAAGGAATGCGCCCCTTCAGATATCCGTCCACACCGAAGTGAACTCCGGCGAGCACCGCAGCACTGGCCAGCGCCGATCCCAGGAACGCCGCAAACACGCCTTCCAGCACAAATGGCGTCTGAATGAAGCGGTTCGACGCGCCCACCAAGCGCATGATCCCGATCTCCTTGCGCCGAGCATATGCCGATAGCCGAATGGTCGTAGCGATGAGAAGCACTGCGGCGATGAGCATCAGGATGGCAATTCCGACCGCAATGTATGTCGCGACAGTCAGTGCAGAGAACAGCGGCTCAAGGTATTGGAGTTGGTCACGGACCTGCTCTACCCCGTTGATCCCGGCGAAGGCCTCGACAATAACCTGTGACTGACTCGGATCCTTGAGCGTGACGTAGAAGCTCTCGGACATCTGCTCTTCGGTGAGCACGCTCGCCTGCTCTTCACCGAGGAGCTCGGTGATGTTGGCGTAGGCCTCAGCCTTGGTTTCAAAGCGGGTGTTGCTGATCAGCGAGCCGAGGGCATCACCCTCAAGCTCCGCACGCACCTGGTTTACCTGCTCTTCGGTGGCAGCGCCATCCATACAGGTCTCGCCAGAAGATACCGACGAGCACATCGACACCGATACCTGCGCACGTTCGGTCCAGTACCCACGCATGGTGCTGATCTGGCCCTGCATGAGAATCGCCGCGCCGACAAAAGTCAGCGACACAAAGGTCACCAGAACGACGGAGATCACCATCGAGATATTGCGTCGAAGGCCCCCGAGGGCCTCCATGAGAATCAATCCCACTCTCACGAGGTCGGCCCCACTTCCTCGTCATCGCCGGTATCGGATAGGCCGAGACGGTCGGCGACGCCGAGTTCTGCCACATCGACGTCCGGGAGCAAGATCGGGTGAGTATGTGGCCCGACATGCGTTGGTGCGGCGCTTGCGGCCTCTGTCGGCGTATCGTCCACTGGCGCAACCTTCGAAGGTGTCTCCACGGCTCGAGCGGCTTTCATTGACGCAATCATTTCGGCCGTCAGCGGCTCGAGAGACTCCGTCTGCCGTTGCACTTCTTGGACCGCCGTGAGTGCTGCCGCCGCCGCGACGCCGCGACCTTCTTCCGGCCCCAGTTGCGGGATGCTCGAGCGATCACCATAGCCACCGTGCACTTCGTCGCGCACCATCTCGCCATCGCGCAGTTCGATCACACGTCGCTGCATCTGGTCGACAAAGGCGGCTTCGTGAGTGGCCATCACTACGGTTGTCCCGTCCGCGTTAATGCGTGCGAGCAGCTGCATGATGTCGACGGATGTGCCGGGGTCAAGGTTTCCGGTCGGCTCATCGGCGAGCAGAACTTGCGGACGATTGACCAGCGCGCGGGCAATGGCGACACGCTGCTGCTCACCGCCAGACAGTTCGTGCGGCATCCGCTTTTCTTTGCCGTCCAACCCGACGAGCGCGAGCGCCTCAGGAACTGCCTGCTGGATGAAGCCGCGAGAGGAACCGGTGACTTGCAAAGTGAAGGCGACGTTCTGGAAGACGGTCTTTGTCGAGAGCAGGCGGAAATCCTGGAAGACCGACCCAATGTGGCGACGAAAGTACGGCACCTTACGGTTCGCGAGCGAACGGAGGTCACGGCCAAGCACCGCGACGCGCCCTGCTGACGGGACCTCTTCTCGCAGAATCAACCGCAGACAGGTGGATTTTCCTGACCCGGATGCTCCGACAAGGAAGACAAACTCGCCCCGCTGGACTTCGAAGTCGACCCCGGCGAGGGCCGGTCGCTTCGTACCGCGGTAGCGCTTAGTGACGTTTTCAAACCGAATCATGGCGCTTCGAGCCTAAGCGTGTGTTCACTCGTGGCCGCGAGCGACACCCGGAGGCAGGCTCAGTCTTCGACTTTGCGCTTGCGCCAGCGGATGCCCGCAGAGATAAAGCCGTCGAGGTCACCGTCAAATACTGCCGCGGGGTTACCAGACTCATAACTGGTACGCAGGTCTTTGACGAGCTGCTGACCGTAAAGGAAATAGGAGCGCATCTGGTCACCCCAGCTCGCCGTAATGTTGCCGGCAAGTTCTTTCTTGGTCGCCGCTTCTTTTTCTTTCTGAAGCAGGAGAAGTCGTGTCTGGAGCACGCGCATGGCGGCCGCACGGTTCTGGATCTGCGATTTTTCGTTCTGCATCGACACAACGATGCCGGTCGGCAGGTGTGTCAGGCGCACAGCAGAGTCAGTGGTGTTGACCGATTGCCCGCCAGGACCGGAGGAGCGGAAAACGTCAACACGAATGTCGTTCTCGGGGATCTCAACCTCGGTTGCCTCTTCCATAAGAGGGATAACTTCAACTGCGGCGAAGCTCGTCTGACGCTTATCTGCAGATCCGAAGGGACTGATGCGGGCCAGGCGATGTGTGCCGGCCTCGACCGAGAGCGTACCGAACGCATAGGGAGCGGTGATCTCGAAAGTTGCGGACTTGATTCCGGCGCCTTCGGCGTAGGACGTGTCCATGACTTTCGTCGGGTACTTGTGATGCTCAGCCCAGCGCAGGTACATGCGCATGAGCATCTCTGCGAAATCGGTGGCGTCATCGCCGCCGGCACCCGAACGGATCGTGATGATTGCTGACCTGTCGTCGTACTCACCGTCAAGCAGGGTCTGCACTTCGAGTTGGTTGATGACATCGGTCAGCGTCGCGAGCTCTTTGCGCGCTTCTTCAGCGGAATCTTCGTCTTCCATCTCGTTGGCGAGGCCAACGAGCACTTCAAGATCGTCGAGTCGCTGTGCGATGCCAGTGATGCGGGCAAGTTCAGATTGTCGATGGCTGAGCGCGCTGGTCACCTTCTGGGCACGCTCGGTGTCGTCCCAGAGGTCGGGAGCGCCCGCTTCCTCACTGAGCCGGGCGATATCCTCGCGGATTCGCTTGACATCAACAACCTCACTGATGTCGCCGAAGGTGTGCCTGAGCGCCTGAATGTCGGCGGAGAGATCGAGTTCGAGCATGACAACCCAGCTTACTCGGATCACCGGCGCGTTGCGGGCGTCAAGATTTGCGGGCGTGAGCAGTAGCGTGAGTGTGTGAGCAGTGCGTCGTCGGTGTTGAAGCAGTTCGGCCCAATGGTGTACCTGCCGACCGTGTTGTTCGCGCTGGGCGAAGGTGCCGTAATTCCGCTCATCCCGGTGATTGCAGCGAACATGGGCGCCGATATCGCGGCGGCAGCGCTCGTGACCTCGGCCCTCGTCCTCGGACAACTCTGCGGAAATCTTCCGGCAGGTTGGGCGGTCGCCAGAATTGGCGAACGCTTCACGATGGTAATCGCCGGTGTAATCGCGATGATCGCGGTCGGCGCGATGGTCATTGCCCCCGCGCTGGGCATTTTCGCGGCGTCCGTGTTTCTCCTCGGTTTCTGCGCGGCGGCATTTGGCTTGGCCCGACACGCATTCATGACCACGCGGGTGCCGATCGCATACCGGGCACGCGCACTCGCACTGCTGGGCGGCAGTTTTCGTCTCGGCGTCTTCATCGGACCGTTCGTCACCGCTGCTCTGCTGCAGGTTTTCGGATCGGAGCACGCCTCGACCTGGTTCTTCCTCGCGTGCCTCGTCGTCATGGTTGCACTGGTGTTGTTTGGCCCCGATCCTGAGAAGACGATTCAGCCAGTGCAGACCGCAGCGCTCTCAACGATGTCGGAAGATACCGGCGAAGCTGTCTCAGGGCCGATTCGCCTGCCGAAATCCGCCCGCCCGGTCGGCGTGTTCCAGACGATGTGGCAGTATCGCGGCGTCCTCGGACGGCTCGGACTCGCGGCAGCAAGTTTGTCGTCATTGCGTTCTACTCGCCAGGCGCTGCTGCCGTTGTGGGGCATCTCCCTAGGACTCGATGCGCAGACGATCGCCCTGGTCGTGGGAGTTTCCGGCGCGATCGACTTCGCACTGTTCTATGCCAGCGGTCAGGTCATGGATCGCTTCGGCAGGCTCTGGGCTGCGATGCCGGCAATGATCCTGATGGGCGCCGGGTTCTTGGCGTTGTCGTTTACTCACGATGGAGATACTGCGGTGCTGTGGTTTGGCATGCTCGCCGCCGTTCTCGGTGTCGGCAACGGGCTCTCGAGCGGGATTCTGATGACGCTCGGCGCAGATTCTGCGCCACAGCAGAACCCGGCAGCCTTCCTCGGGTCCTGGCGCACGCTGACCGATGCCGGTGGAGCATTGGCCCCACTTATCGTCGCGGGGGTGACGGCCATCGCCTCACTGTCAGTGGCGGCCGGTGTGATGGGCGTGGTCGGATTCCTCGGAGCGCTGGGTTTTGTCAGATGGATTCCACGGGTCACGCCAGATCGCGATCCTGACTGAGGCTTATACGCCTACTGGAGCGCGGTCCGGCTGGTTGCGGTGGCTTCGAGACGCACGCCGTCGGGAACGAATGGCGAGAACAACGGCGGATGCCAGGCGCTTGCGACCGTGACGCGCGCGGTCACGTCATCGGGAGCGGATGCTGAGACCAGTGTTGCTTCGGTGGGCAGGGCCGCGATGATCGCGGTTGCTTGCTCATGCACGCCCACGTCGGTGAGCTCTGCGCGGACCGAGTCACCATCGATAACGAGGATGAAACCGTCGGCTCCGGCGAGCGCGGCGGCATCGGCAAGCGAGTCGAGCCGTTTCTGTGCGATGTAGAGATCTGTCGCACAGGTGCAGGCGAAGATAACGGCGATTGCCAGCACGACATAGCCGAGGAGCAACGGAAGAATGCTTCCGTCTTCGTTGCTGTCGTGCTCGCCATCTTGTGGAGCCGAATGCGGGATCATCCACTCCCCCACAATCGTGACACTTTCTGCGCTGCCTCCGCGTGCAGCGGAATGCTCGCGGCAGCGTCGAGGCCGAAGATCGGTGGCACCAGCGGTAGCGAGACCGCGGTGCGAACGGTCACGATGACAGTCGCACCGGCCGACGGACAGTCGATACCGGCCGGCCTACACGACACAGACACGTCGACCCTCGAGGCATCCATTCCGTACTCGACGATGACGTTTGCTAGCAGCGCGTCGCTGTTCGCGGCAGCCGTCGCCGCGTCATCCGATTGACCGATGATACGAGCGGTGTGACGGGCGGCTGCTTCGGCCCCGAGGAGATGTTCTTGGATCGCTCCAAGCGTGATCACAAGGTAGACGAGCGGTACGAGGAAGATGACGCCCACTGTGATGAATTCCAGCGCTGCGGATCCATCGTCATTCCTCCCCCAGCGACTCCACCGGAGCATCAGCATCCACCTCCATCGCGTAGCGGATGCCCAGCAGCCCGATCACAGGCAGTGTGGTGCGCACGGTGACAACGGTGCTCGGATAGCCAAGGCGCTCGCTCTCCGCGACGGTGATGTCGTCTGCGAATGAGGCACCAACTGCACGTGTGATCGAAAGACGTGTGCGATCTGCGCCCTCGGAAAGCGAAGTATCGGCAAGCGCCGCGTAGTGGGCCCCTTCGACAGCAGCGTCGTGGACGACGTTGCGCACGTACGTTGCAAGCCCCAACTGCAGCACCGCGAGGGTGAGGACGGTGAGTAGCGACCCGACGAGCACGAACTCGACCGGACTCGAACCACGCTCGTCTTTCACCCATGCCGGCCAGCGCATGTCAAAGTCCGGAGACGCGCGAGATCGCCTGTTCAAAAAGTCCGGTGAGCGCGGGTCCGGCGACCGCCCAAATTAGTACGACAAGACCGGCTGTCATCAATGTGACAAGTACCCAACCAGGTACGTCACCAGTTTCGTCCTCAGCCAGCGCTCTCATATCGGCAGTCACTGCGACCCACCAACTATGGATTCGTCTCATTCTCACTCCTCAATTTCAGCGACTCAGCCGATGCCGAGTCGCAGGATGAACACACCGGGGAAGACCGCAAAGAGCACGGATAAAGGCAAAATCAAAAACACCAACGGCAGCAGCATGTAGATCTCACGTTTTCCGGCCTGCTCGATAAGCACCCGCTTGGCGTCTTCACGCGCATCGGTGGCCTGCGCGTGCAAGACGGTTGCGAGGGGTGCACCGTGTTCCAGTGCCGCATTGATCTGATCGACTGCGCGGGACAACCCCGGCAAGCGCAATCGCGAACTCATTTCGTCGAGGGCGCTCGCCAGTGGCGAGCCAGTGCCGACGGCAAGCACAACCTGTCGCAGCTCTTGCGTGAGCTCGCCCGAACCCACCGCGGCCACCCGACGCAGGGCATCGAAGAACCCCTCACCGGCCGAGAGGCACAACGCCAGAAACTCCAGCGTGGTGGGCAATTCGTCGGAGAGTCGGCTCATCCGTGCTTTCACCCGCGTGGAGAGCAGGAGATCCACTGATATTGCCGCCACGGCTCCCGTCACCAGCGGGAGCACAACAGCAGGAGGCGACATACGTCCGCTCATCGCGAGTATCACGACAAGCAGACTTCCCACGCCAAACCCGGCCAGGGTCCATCCGAGCTGCCGCCCCCGAAACGCTGCGGCCTCTGCTTCGACGCCGGCACGTGCGAGGCGGAGGGACAGCGTGGCGTTGTCACCGAAGGCTCGCGTGAGCGACAACTTCGCTCTGAGCAAACCACCACCGATCTGAGCGGGAAGGATTCCCGCCGTCGGAAGCGCTCCCGGCGGCATCGCGGTGTCATCCACCGCGTCTCGCACGTAGGGAGCGATTCGGGTGACCAACGATGCCGCATGCCAACGGGGCGCGGCAGCAAGAATGCAGAGAATGCCCACAGCAAGCACTCCGCCGAAAAGCACCGCGATTGCGGCATCTGTCACGCCGCTCATGCGAACCACCGCCGCGGCTCCGGCAATCGGCCAATGCGCACCATGATTCGGAAGGCCACGACCGACATAATCGCACCCGCACAAATCACCAGCACCCCTTCGGCGCTGGCGTATGCCTGCGCACCCTCTGGACGCAACGCGAGCATTCCCAGGATCACCCACGGCGCCACCACGCCCAACACTGCGGCTCCCCTGATCCAGGATTGGCGCGCCTCGACTTCGCCGCGCAGCGCGGCATCTGCCCGCACCGATGCAGATAGCGCGCGAAGTACGCCGGTGAGTTCGGTGCCGCCGACCTGCCGCGCCATCTTCAGCGTCTCGACAATCCGGTCTGCGATCGGATCCGCAACCGTCGCTTTCATCCGATCGATGCTGGTTTCGAAGCGCCCGGTTGCATGCAGATCTCGCGCAAAGACAACAAACGCTGGTCGCACCATCGGCGGCGCCGAATCGGCCAGACTTGCCACTGCATCTGGCAGCGATAATCCAACTCTGATCGATGCGATGAGCAGGTCACAGACATCCGGCCAGAGCTGTCGCCTTGCTTTCAACAGTCGTAGCCGGCGCGATCGCAGGAACGCGATGGGTGCGGTGGCTGCCGCGAGACCGGCGAGCACCGCCAGTATAAGAATGCCGGTCACCAGCCATGCGACGGATGCCGCAGCAACCGCGACTGCAATGATCGCCGCAATCACCGTCCGACGTTCGACCGCGGCATACCCGGCCTCATCAAGTAGACGCGAAAGCCAGCCTCCACGCGGTGCCTGCTGGTCGCCCTTATCCCGGTGCGGCCAAAGCCAGGGCGAAACGCACAGCAGCAGTCCGGCGGCAAGCGCTGCGCCAACCAGCAGCGTCATACGCGCGGCTCCGCTCGGTAGAACGATCGCGTCAGCAATCGCCCGTCGACGATCTCTCCCGTGGGAGCGATGACCTCCGCTATGTAGCGCTCACCTGCGGCGTCACGCCCACAGTGGACGACATACGAAACCGATGCCGCAAGCGCCGGGGCGATAAATGCACGGTCGATGTTGCGGCCGGCGAGGAGCGGCAGAATCGTCAGCTTTTCTAGCGCCTCGATCGCGGAGTTGGCATGCACCGTACCGGCGCCAGGAACACCCGTGTTCAGGGCCAGCACGAGGTCTAGCGCTTCGGCGTCACGCACTTCGCCGACAACGAGTCGATCAGGGCGCATGCGCAGAGCCTCTTTCACCAGACGCCGCAGAGTGATCTCACCGCTGCCCTCCAAACTGGCTTGTCGCCCCTGCAGGGCAACAACGTCGGGGCCATCTACTGCGAGCTCAAAAGTCTCTTCCACCGTGATGATGCGTTGCACCTGCGCGCATGAGGCGAGCAGCGCACCCAAAAGTGTGGTTTTACCCGCGTGCGTAGCTCCGGAGACAATCACGCTGTCGCCATTGCGCATCGCGCGGCTCAACAACTCAGCCACCTGTGCCGGTACCGACCCCATCTCAACGAGGGACTCAAGTGTGCGGTAGCGCGGGAGGAACTTACGAATATTCACTGCCCACGAACCGCGGACAACGTCGGCAATAGCAACATGCAGCCTCGACCCATCGGGCAGTGACGCGTCGACAAAGGGTTGGCCGATATCAACCCTGCGGCCGGTGGCCTGTAGCATCCGCTCTACAAGATCACGCACCATCGCGTCGGTCAGGCGCAGCGCGACCCGCTCAGAAACGCCACTGCGTGCCACGAAGACGCGGTCGGGCCCGTTCAGCCAAATCTCCTCGATCTCGGGATCGTCGAGGAGCGGCTGAAGGGGCCCGAAGCCGCTGACCGAGGCGAGTACGTCGCGTACGCAGGCCGTCTCGTCGTCAATAGTCGCCTCACCCCGCGACAGAGCCAGATCGTTGTGCCGTCTGACTTCTGCCTGCGCAATTCGCCGAGCCTCCTCCGGGGCGAGGGACGGGTCAGTTTGCTCTGTCCGCAGGCGACGGCGCACGCGCTCGGCGACAAGGAGGGACGGCTGGCTCACTCAGGCATCCTCGCAAGATTCTGCGATCAGCCTCGGAAGTTATCCACAGGGGTGAGTCAGCGCGCGCCGGCCTGGTCCCCGTATACGTCGGTCGACTCAGCAGTTGAAGGCACGCACATCACCGCGTGACGAGCAACATTCGGGTTATCCATAACGCGCCCGGGGGGAGCCCCGCTATCGCCGAGCCAGATCGCGCACCTAGAATAGTTACGCCGCGCGGGAGTGGTGGAATTGGTAGACACGCAGGATTTAGGTTCCTGTGCCTTCGGGCGTGTGGGTTCAAGTCCCATCTTCCGCACTGTAGACAGCACCATCTGACCGCTGCACATCGTCGCTCGACGGGAAATCATGCATCACATCGCACTCATCCCCTGGCTCGACCCTGAGCTCATTATCGGGGCGGCGGGGCCTTGGGCTCTCCTTGTAGTGTGCTTCATCGTCTTTGCCGAGACAGGCCTGCTGGTGGGCTTCCTCCTCCCCGGCGACACTCTGCTCATAATCGCTGGCCTCTTGACGCATACGAACGACGTTTTCGGTCTCAATATCTGGTGGGTGGCTCTGCTCATCGCCCTCGCTGCCTTCGTTGGTGGCGAAGTCGGCTACCTCATCGGCCACAAGGGCGGGCCCGCCGTCTTCGAGCGAAAAGAATCCGGGCTGTTCAGTCGTAAGAATGTCGAACGCACAAACGCCTACTTCGAGCGCTACGGCGGCTTGACCGTGATCCTGGCGCGCTTCGTTCCGATCGTGCGCACATTCGCACCTGTCGCCGCTGGTGTCGGTCATATGCCGTGGAAGCGCTACAGCTTCTACAACCTCATCGGAGCGGTTCTCTGGGGCTTCGGGTTGACGATGCTCGGATACCTGATCGCGTACATTCCGTGGATCGCTCACCTCGTCACCGAGTACATCGACATCATTCTGCTCGCCGCAGTCGGCGGGACGGCGTTGATCACGCTCTGGCACTACTTCTCAGAGCGCTACAAGGTCAAGAAGGCACTCGCTGCCGGTGGGGACACCGACACCGACGCATCCGAAGCTGAAGAGTTGTTGCTTGAGCCCGAAGTCTTTGACCGCGCGCCTGACCTCGACGGCGATGGAAAACGTCCCTAGCCTGCGTCCTTCTTCTTCGCGCGTGAGCGTTCCACACTCGCTTTGAGCGCCTCCATCAGGTCGATGACCTCACCGCCAGAGCCTTCGGCCTCTTCATCGGCGAACGTCTCCTTCACGTCAAAGGTTTCGCCGGCCTCGATCTTCGCGTCGATTAGCGTGCGCAATTCCTTCTGATATTCGTCGACGAAAGACTCGGGGTCGAAGTCGCTCGAGTAGCTTTCCACGAGGCTCGCAGAAAGCTCCAGTTCCTTCTTCGAGATCTTGACCTCTTCGTCGAGCGATTCAAAAGCCGCCTCGCGTACTTCGTCGGCCCAGAGCAACGTCTGCAGCACCAACACCTCGCCGCGAACACGAAGAGCCGCTAGCCGCGTCTTCTGGCGCAGCGTGAAGCGCACGATCGCCGTACGATCGGTCTGTTCAAGGGTCTTACGCAACAGAACGTATGCCTTGGGGGACTTCGAGTCGGGCTCGAGATAGTAGGCCTTATCCAGTGTCAAGAGATCGACTTGGTCGCTGGGTACGAACTCGACGACGTCGATCTCTCGGCTGCGCTCAGCGGGCAGCGCATCAAGGTCTTCTTTGGTGAGCACGACCATCTGAGCGTCGTCCTCATACGCACGGTCGATGTTCGAGTACGGCACAACCTCTCCGCAGATCTCGCAGGTCCTCTTATAGCGAATGCGTCCGCCATCCTCGTCGTGTACCTGATGCAACGAGACATCGTGGTCTTCGGTCGCGGAATATACCTTTACCGGCACATTGACGAGTCCGAACGTCAAAGCGCCCTTCCAGATCGTCCTCATGACACCAGTACACACCGCCGGGGCCTGCCGACGCCAGGGGGTTGCGGTTAGTCTTTCGTCATGCCGAGCAATGCGCAGGTCGTCGAAGTTGACGGTCGCCGGGTGCGCCTGACCAATCTTGACAAGGTGCTCTACCCTGAGACGGGCACGACCAAAGGCGAAGTGATCGCCTATTACACCGCGGTCGCACCGCTGCTGATTCCCCTCCTCGCCGGACGCCCGGTCACCCGCAAGCGATGGGTTCACGGCGTAGGAACAGCGGATGCTCCGGCAGAAGCTTTCTTCGCAAAGCAACTGGATTCGGGCGCACCCGAGTGGGTTCATCGTCTGCCGATCGCGCACTCCAGCGGCGCGAAGGACTACCCGATCATCGACGATCTCCCGTCGCTGGTGTGGCTCGCGCAAATGGCCAGTATCGAGCTGCATGTGCCGCAATGGCGCTTCGGCCGCGATGGTGAACCGCAGAATCCTGATCGCCTTGTCCTCGACCTTGATCCTGGGCCCGGCGCCGATCTCGCGCTGTGCGCGCACGTCGCCAGGCTTGCCCGCAGCATCCTCAAGGACATCGGTCTGGATCCGATGCCCGTGACCAGCGGCAGCAAAGGCATCCACCTCTACAGTCCGCTCGATGGCTCGCAGACCAGCGACCAGGCCTCCGCCATTGCTCGCGAACTCGCGCGCGCCATCGAAGCTGACCACCCCGATATTGCCACTAGCACGATGGCCAAGGCCGTGCGCAGCGGCAAAGTCTTTCTTGACTGGAGTCAGAACAACGGCAAGAAGACAACAATCTCCCCGTACTCGTTGCGCGGCCGCACACATCCGACCGTCGCGGCTCCTCGTACCGGGGAAGAGCTCGACGACCCAGATCTTCGCCAGCTGCGCTTCGATGAGCTCGCCGATCGCGTGGCGTCGGAAGCTGACACGCTTCCCTCACCGGCTCCAGCTGTGAATGCGCTCGGGTCCTATCTCGCCAAGCGAAGCGCCGAGAAGACGCCTGAGCCGATGCCGCAGAGCATCACCGCAGGCGGCACGACATCAGGTACGCGCTTCGTCATCCAAGAGCATCACGCCAGGCGCCTGCACTTCGATCTGCGCATCGAACGCGAAGGTGTTCTAGAGAGCTGGGCCGTTCCCAAAGGAGTTCCGAACAGCGCCGATCGCAATCACCTCGCCGTGATGACTGAGCCGCACCCCCTTGAGTATCTGACTTTCCAGGGTGAGATCCCCCGGGGCGAGTACGGAGCGGGCACGATGACCATCTGGGACACCGGAACAGTTGACATCGAGAAGTGGCGCGAGGACGAGGTCATCGGAACGTTCACTGGCAAGGGACCTCTTGGCACCGTGCGCCTCGCGTTGATCCGCACGAACGGATCCGGTGAGAAATCGTCATGGCTGCTGCACCGGATGAAGGATTCCGCCAGCGCGCCGCGCGCTCGGACACGATCATCCGCCACCGCCGTTCCCGTCGCGCAGACCAGCGCCCCGCTGCGCCCGATGCTGGCTGAGGCCGGAACGCCTGGCCTCGTCGGCTCATTGCGTTCGCCGTGGATCGAAATCAAGTGGGATGGCATCCGCGCACTCGGCACGTGGGCGGACGGACACATGCGACTGCACGCCCGAAGCGGCACGGATATCACCGCCAGATACCCGGAGCTCACCGGTGACGGCGCCCCACACTTCACTGTTACAGACGCGGTCGTCGACGGTGAGATCGTCGCGCTCGACGCATCTGGACGCCCGAGCTTCAGCAGACTTCAGAATCGGATGCATCTGACCAAGGCTCGCGAGATCGAACGCGAAGTCGTTCGCACACCCATCGCGTACTATCTCTTCGATCTGCTGCGTCTGGACGGACATGATCTGACAGGCGTGCCGCTGAAAGAACGACGCGCACTGCTGGAGACGCTTGCGGAGACCGCCGAGGGGCCGATCAGCGTGCCGCCGGTCTTCGACGATCTGGATGCCGCATTGGAGACAAGCCAGGCCTTCGGACTCGAGGGCGTGGTCGCCAAAGAGCCGGCCTCGATATATCGCCCCGGCCTCCGCTCCGCCTCGTGGCTCAAGATCAAGCACACCCGCATGCAAGAAGCAGTTATCG
This sequence comes from Microbacterium sp., assembly GCA_003524435.1. Classification (GTDB taxonomy): domain Bacteria; phylum Actinomycetota; class Actinomycetes; order Actinomycetales; family Microbacteriaceae; genus Microbacterium. Next base: position 32,344 of record DQHP01000055.1, on the reverse strand, counting down.
TCGGTATTCGCCCGGGCCAAGGAAACCGAAGAGGTGGAATCGGATCGCTTTTGCTCGCTGTTCCGGATGCGGAGAGCGGGACCCTGCGCTATATCGGCCGCGTCGGCACGGGATTCAGTGATCGGATGCTGCGCGACCTGTCCACGCGCCTCGACCGATTACGCACCAACCGCACAGACGTCACTGGCGTGCCAACGGCTGACGCCCGGGACGCGCTATGGGTTGACCCGTCGCTGGTGGGTGAGGTGGAATTTGCGAACTGGACGCCCGACGGCATCCTCCGTCATGCACGCTGGCGCGGCTTGCGCCCCGACAAGAGCGCCGCGGAGATCGTCGTGGAATCCTGACCCACTCGTCAGGCGTGCGTCTCTTCGCAGTCGGCAGCACCTGCAGGTTCGATCTGGAATGTCGAGTGCGCAACATCAAAATGGTCCGTGAGACACTCTTGCAACTGCTCTAGCAACAGCCCGGAGCGGCCTTCGACGAGCAGCGCTGGATCGACTTCCACGTGGGCTGTGAACACCGGCGCTCCGCGAGTGAGCTGCCACACGTGCACGTCATGAACGCTCGTGACGCCATCGAATCCGAGCAGGTGCGCGCGAATCTCGCTGACCTGAGTTTCTTTCGGCGCCGATTCGGCGAGCACCGAAAAAACTTCGCGCAGCAACGAGATCGCGCGGGGAATGATCATGACGGCAATGAAAAGCGAGGCAATCGCATCCGCTGGCATCCAGCCGGTGGTGACGATGATGATCGCGGCGATGATGACCGCCGCGGACCCAATCATGTCGCCGAGCACCTCAAGGTAGGCGCCGCGCACGTTAATACTCGTCTTCTGGGCGCTGCCCAGCAGCCACATCGCGATGGCATTGGCCAGCAGACCGATCACTGCCACGACGAGCATAAGAGGACCGGCGACCTCAGTATCGGAGGGGGTGAGCAATCGCTGTACGCCCTCGATGGCGACCATCACCGACAGCACGATGAGAATGATTGCGTTGACCAGCGCGCCGAACACCTCAGCCCGCTGATAGCCGAACGTGCGGCGATCATCAGCAGGCCTCGCAGCCACCGCACTCGCAATCAGAGCGATCACCAACGCCGATGCATCCGTGAACATGTGCGCAGCGTCTGCCAACAATGCGAGCGAACCAGTGAGGATCGCCCCCACCACCTGCACAATCATCACAGTCGCCGTGATGCACAACGAGATCGTCAGCAGCCGGCGGTTGCTGGAACCGCGGATACCTCCTCCGTGCGCATGATCGTGCATGTCTCCAGGCTACGAGAGAAACCGTCGGTCTCAGGCCGCCTGCGCTAGTCGGGAAAGGTAATGATTCTCACTCGCGTCCACGCGCGTTCGAGAACCTGTGTCAGAGCGTCTTCAGCAGCGGCACAAACGCCTCAAACGCACGTGCACGATGTGACTGTGACTGCTTTTCCTCAGAGGTGAGCTCAGCTGATGTGCGCTCAGCGCCAGCGGGCTGGCCGTCAGGGATGAAGATCGGGTCGTAGCCAAAGCCTCCGCCGCCAGCAGCCGCGCGGGCGACCCGGCCCGGCCAGATGCCCGCCACTGTGTGCTCGACGCCCTCGGGCGTCACCAGCGCGATCGTGGAGACGAACTGTGCGCCACGGTGCGGGTCCTCGATATCGGTGAGCTGATCCAGCAAGAGCTCGAGGTTCGCCTGGGCATCCTTCTTCTGCCCTGCCCAGTAGGCAGAGAAGATGCCAGGAGATCCGCCCAACACGTCAACGCAGATTCCGGAGTCGTCGGCGAATGCTGCCAGCCCGGTGTGCGCAGCCGCCGCTCGCGCCTTGATCAACGCGTTCTCAGCGAAGCTCACGCCATCTTCGACAGGCTCGGGACCGTCATAACCGACGACCTCGAGATCGGGCCTGGTCATCGCAACGATCTGCTGAAACTCGACAACCTTATGCGGGTTGTGCGTGGCGAGGACTACCTTCATCGTCACTCGCCCGCGAGTGCAGCCAGCTGGTGTTCCTTCAGCGTCGCGCAACCAGCGACACCGAGCTCAAGCAGCGCATCAAGCTCACGTTTGTCGAAGGGCGCGCCCTCCGCCGTGCCCTGAACCTCAACGAACAATCCGCGACCCGTGACGACAATGTTCATGTCGGTCTCGGCTCGGACGTCCTCGACGTAGGGCAGATCAAGCATGGGCTCGCCATCGATGATCCCGACCGAGACCGCGGCAACTGAGTCGATCAGCGGCTGCGACTTCTGGGCGATGAACTTCTTCTTACGGCCCCACTCGATCGCATCTGCGAGGGCGACATAGGCACCCGTGATCGCCGCGGTGCGGGTTCCACCGTCTGCCTGGAGCACGTCACAGTCGATGACGATGGTGTTTTCTCCGAGCGCCTTGGTGTCGACAACGGCGCGCAGCGCACGCCCGATCAGACGTGAGATCTCGTGGGTGCGGCCACCGACCTTGCCCTTGATGCTCTCGCGGTCGTTGCGGCTGTTCGTTGCACGGGGCAGCATCGCGTATTCCGCCGTCACCCAGCCCTTGCCTTTGCCCGTCAGCCAGCGCGGCACGCCATTGGTGAAGGAAGCGGTGCACAGCACCTTAGTGCCACCGAAGCTGATCAGCGCAGAGCCCTCGGCGTTCGCGCTCCAGCCACGCTCGATCGTGATTTCGCGAAGCTCGTCTACGGAGCGCCCATCGGCGCGAACGATGTCAGTCATGAGGATCCTTCGGGTTGTGGGTAGCCAGCCTCAGCCAGCTCTGTGAGATCAGGGAGTGTGATGACGCCGGTTTGCACGTGCTGCACGTTGCGCACTTCAGCGCCCATGAGTCGGTTAGCGAGCGCCGTAAATTCTTCGGTGGATTCGCCGGTTGCTTCGTAGACGTGGCTGGCGACTGCATCCGATGGGGCGAGCAGGTCGCCGCGCACGAGCTGGCGGTAAACGTCTCCTGCCGTCTCGTCGTCGCTGGAGACGAGCGTTACGCCTTCGCCCATGACGTAACTGATTGCACCGCGCAGAAACGGGTAATGCGTGCATCCGAGTACGAGCGTGTCAACGCCCGCGTCACGCAGCGGAGCAAGATATTCCTCGGCGACGGCAAGCACCTCTCCGGTGCCGGTGATGCCAGCCTCGACAAACTCAACGAATCTCGGGCACGCCGCAGTGAACACTTCCAGCTGCTCGTTGACTTCGAGCATGTCCTGGTAAGCACGCGAGCCGATCGTCCCCAGCGTTCCGATCACGCCGATACGTTGATTGCGCGTCGTGGAGACGGCACGGCGCACAGCCGGCCCGATCACCTCAATAACAGGAACGTCATAGCGTTCCCTCGCGTCACGCAACATCGCAGCGGATGCAGTGTTGCACGCGATCACGAGCATCTTCACGCCCTGATCGACCAGAGTGTCAAGAACTTCGAGTGAGTAGCGACGGACGTCGGCGATCGGTTTCGGCCCATAGGGAGAATGCGCGGTGTCACCAATGTAAACCAGCGATTCTCGTGGCAACTGCGCGCGGATCGCACGGGCCACCGTGAGCCCGCCGACACCGGAGTCGAAGATGCCGATCGGTGCGTCATTCATGACTCACCAGCCTACCCTTCGACGGGCACAGGGATCCTCCTGCGCAGGGCGCGCCGCCACGCTCACTAAACTGAGCGCATGACCTCGTCGACGGCGCTGCTCACTGACCGTTATGAACTCACCATGCTCGGTGCCGCGCTGCGCGAGGGCATTGCCGCTCGTCCCAGCGTCTTCGAGCTGTTCGCCAGGCGGCTGTCCGGTGGCAGACGCTTTGGCGTTGTCGCTGGCACGGGACGCCTACTTTCGTTGCTGCGCGATTTTCGTTTCGGCGAGGACGAGCTGCGTTTCTTGAGTGATGGCGATGTGGTGGATGCTGAGACGTTGAAGTATCTGGAGAATTACCGCTTCACCGGTTCCATCCGCGGCTATTGCGAGGGCGAGCTCTATTTCCCTGGCTCCCCTATCCTCACCATTGAGGGTTCGTTCGCCGATGCGGTCGTGCTGGAAACCCTGGCGCTGAGCGTGCTTAATCACGACTCAGCGATCGCAACGGCTGCTTCCCGGATGAGTGTCGCCGCTGGCGAGCGCCCCCTGGCGGAGATGGGGTCGCGCCGCGCCGCGGAGTGGTCGGCAGTCGCCGCAGCCCGTGCCTCCTACATCGTGGGTTTCGGCGCAACGAGCAACCTCGAGGCAGGGCGTCAGTGGGGCGTTCCCACGATGGGCACCGCGGCACACTCGTGGACGCTGTTGCACGATACCGAGGAAGGAGCTTTCCGCGCACAGGTCGAAAGTCTCGGCGTCGACACCACACTGCTCGTTGACACCTACGACATCCGCGAGGGTGTGAAGACCGCGATCCGCGTCGCCGGGACGAGCCTAGGCGGAGTGCGCCTTGACTCCGGCGATCTTCCAACTGTCGCCTCTGCGGTGCGCACACAACTCGACGAACTCGGTGCGACCGAAACAAAGATCACGGTCACCAGCGACTTGGACGAATATGCAATCGCTGCTCTCGCGGCATCCCCCGTCGATTCTTACGGAGTCGGCACGTCGGTTGTGACGGGATCTGGCTACCCGACTGCGGGAATGGTCTACAAACTGGTCGCACGACAAGACCCCTCGGGCTCCTGGGTCTCCGTAGCGAAAGCGTCCAGTGACAAAAAATCCAGAGGCGGACGCAAGGCGGCATTCCGCACGATCCGTGACGGTGTCGCTACAGCAGAAACCGTCGTCGTCTCGGATGGCTTTGAAAACTTGAGCACGCCTCAGGAACATCCCGATTCCCGGGCGCTCCAAGTCGCACTCGTCGATCACGGTGAGATCGACCCGACATTCGAGGGTGCAGAAGGCACAGCATCCGCTCGGGCGCACCACATGCGGGTACGCGAGGAACTGCCCGTGCGGGCGCTGGCTCTCAGTAAGTCAGACCCCGCGATCCCGACGGAATTCGTCGACGCGAACTAACCGACCATCGATTCGTAAATTTCCTTGCACGTGGGGCAGATCGGAAACTTCTCCGGGTCACGACCCGGCGTCCATTTCTTGCCGCACAGCGCACGAACCGGCCTGCCGGAAATCGCGGACTCGAGAATCTTGTCTTTTTTTACGTAATGCGAGAAACGCTCGTGATCGCCGGGCTCGAGAGTCTCTTCATTGAGGAGCTCTTCGAGTTCGCGATCAAGCGTTGCCACGCCGCCCTGATCGGGGCTATCCAGCGGAGTACTCATAGCGGTGAGTCTAATCGCCCGAGGGACCTCACGGGTCGCGAAATGCGGATCCTCACGCCGTTTCGACGAACTCCATGAGTCGTTCACCACTGCGATCGTAAATACGACCGCCGATAAATGCGGCGATCATGAGCACCACAATGCCGGTGCCAATTCCCACCCAAAATGTGATCGGGTTATAGACGCCATCCGCGACGATCGTCATGATGAAGAACCAGAGCGTCGGGGCGCTGACGAGCAGTGTACCCAGCAGCGCTGCAGCAGGTCCGAATGAACCACGGGATGCTGACCGCTGAGGCTGCTGGAAGGGGCTGTCTCCCGGTCGCGAAACGGCATATGGCGAGACCACGGACGAAATGCTGGAGAGTCCGAGACCTGAGAGGAACAGGCTCGCTGCGACGCCGATCATCGGCGCCAAGAGATACCAGCTTTCGATCAGCGCGAGTGTCAGCGGTATCGCGATCGCGAGCACAGGAATGGCGACGAGCGCGACGGGCACCATCCGACCAAAACGGTCCGACAGGCCGCGCACGCCGCTGGCCACGTGGGTCCAAAACGCAGTGGAGTCATATGCGACGTCGTTATGCGGGAGCCACCCGAAGAACAGTGCCATCACCGGCACCGGCACAAGGGCTGCCAGGTACAGCGGAACACCGGCTACGACCAGAGGGAAGACCGTCAGCACTCCGGCGATGGGCACGATGACAAAGTTCACGATGTAGCGGCGATCGCGCAGCCAATAGACCAGGCTCCGCGCGGCGATCGCACCGAAGGCGTTCGCCGGCAACAGCGCGAACCAGCCAAGCCCCGAGCGTTCGCGAGACGTCGCCGGGCGCTCAACGCTCGTCAGCAACCGACGAACGAGCCAGGACCACAGCAGCCACAAAACAGCCAGTGTCGCGGCAGCGACGAGCCCGATGACCCAGGCACCCTGCACGTCCCCCGAGGCGATCGCAGGCGAGAACGCGGAGACCGCGCCAATGGGAGTAAAGCCCGCGATCGCGGCGACGATTGCGACTGCGAACGGCACTTGGCCATCCCAGTTCAACGAAGCGAAGAACACCGCAACGGGGAAAGCAACCACGACCACAGCGAGCACGAACAATGCGGTGAGTTCGCGCGAGCGCCGTTCCGGGAGCAAAAGAGCGCTGGTCGCCATCCCCACACGTGCGGCAAGCGCCACGGCAACCAGCCAGAGAAGCGCCATCAGGACAGCGACCGGCCAGGGCGCTCCCATATCGATGACGACGATCGTAGAGCAGACAATGACGGCGAGCAGCGCGAAGGAAGGGATGCTGAACAGTGAAGCGAGCGCGAGAATCCACGGCATCCGCCCGACATCCATCCCAAAAACGCCGAAGCGGCGTGGATCGAGTTGGTCCGTTGTTCCCGTGAGGATCGGGCCGAACAAGAATCCGAGGAATGTAGCTGCTCCTGCCAGCACAAGAACAGTGCGAGCCACGGCCGGTGGCGCGTCTCCCAAACTCAAGATGGCCATGCAAACGGCCACAGTCGCTGCGATGAGCGCGAGGAAGCCGATGACTGTGCGCACTACTCGCTCGCCGCGGAAGGCGCCGAGAATGAGCGCCAGCCTCAGTCGGAGAACGTGTGCAACCACTCGAGTCCCTCCACCTCACCGAGACCGCCGGAAAGCTCGACGAAGCGAGCCTCCAGTGTCTGACCGGCGCGTACGTCGTCGATGGTTCCCTCCGCAAGGACGTTTCCGTCGACGATGATGGCGACGCGCGAGCAGACCCGCTCGACGAGGTCCATCCCGTGACTGGAGAGGATGACGGTGCCACCGTGCGCGACGTAAGCACGCAGGATGTCAAGGATGACCGCAGAGGACACCGGGTCGACAGCTTCGAAAGGCTCGTCGAGCACGAGCACCCGCGGTGAATGGATCATGGCTCCGGCGAGCATGATCTTCTTGGTCATACCCGCTGAGTAATCCGAAACCACCCGACTCAGGGCGTCGACAAGGTCAAACGCACGCGCGAGATCGGTGGTGCGCTTCTCGATCACATCGGCCGACAGTCCGCGCAGCAGTCCGTAATAGTGCAGCAGTTGGCGCCCGGTCAGTCGGTCAAAGGTGCGCAACCGGTCTGGTAGCACCCCCATGACTCGCTTTGCTGCGAGCGGATCTGTCGCCTGGTCGATGCCGCAGATGATGACTTCTCCAGCATTAGCACGAAGCAGTCCAGCAAGGATCGACAGTGTGGTTGTCTTACCCGCGCCGTTTGGTCCAACGATCCCGTAGAACGAGCCAGCACGTACGGTGAGGTCGATCTCATTGACGGCCCGCTGGTCGCCGAAGTTTTTGACAAGGCCTCGAATGACAATCGCGTCAGTTGCGGGGGCATCTTCATCCGCCGAGGCAATAGTCGCTACGGCCGCCGCGGCATCGACAGCGGACTCGTCCGCGGCAACGGGCTCGTCGGCGACAACGGGCAGCTCCGGTGTTTCTTCAACGGCTGTTGGCGTCAGCAGCGCTGCGGGCGATGACAGTGTCAGCGGAGCGTTAACGGCTTCGGATGCCGGGGCCGCATCCTCGGCAGACACCCGGGACTTCGCTCGGCTCGCGCCCTTGGCCGGCGCACCCTGAGATTCTGTGGTCTTGGTTCCAGAGCTCTTCGCCACGGGCGCGGCGCGCTTCGCTGCAGGCTTCTTGACGGCGGGTTTACGCGCGGGCGTCTTACCCTCGGCAGGATCAGGCGTTACCGCCGTCTCGGAAGGTGAGCTCGCGGAGGCTTCTTGCTCTGCAGCTTCCGCTGCAGCCTTGGCTTTCGCCGCTTTTGTTGCCGCAGCTTTCGCCGCGGCCGTCTTTGCTGCCGCGGTCTTCGCCGCGGCTGTTTTCGTGGCGGTCGCCTTAGCTGCTGTCTTATTTACCGCCGAACGAGCCGCAGCCGTCTTCGCCGCCTCGGTTTTTGCCGCCTCGGTTTTTGCGGCAGCGTTCTTCGCCGCCGCAGACTTCGCCGCTGTCACCTTTGCTGCTGTCTTCGCTGCCGCAGCGCCAGTAGATGCGGGTTTGCGCGCGGCGGCGGTGCGCACAGCGGCAGTCTTCGTCGTGGGCGTCTTCTTCACCGATGGCTTCTTCTTCAGCGCCGGCTTCGCTTCTGGGGAGTCAGCAGAGGTCTCGACGGAATTATCCGTCACATCATCCGGCTGAGGGGCACGGTCGTCGAGAGAAGCAGTCACCGTCCTACGCTATCAACCGAGTTGGACTTTATCCTGGTCGAAAGAAACAATTCGTACAACATGGTCATTTCGCGGCGCCCGAGCTGTGTATGAGGTGTGTACTCGATCACGAAACGGCAACGGGAGGGCCTTATACCGATCCTTCCCAGGGGTCATCGCTAGCATGAAAGCGGCACGACGAGGTGTCTGGTCGATTAACCGGCCGTGAACACAGATTCTTTTTAGGAGTAATCGTGACTCTTCAGACCGTCATTCTTGCCGCTGGCATGGGCTCACGCCTTGGCCGCGCCCTGCCGAAGCCGCTGACCGAACTCAGCGACGGACGCTCCATCATGCAGCAGCAGCACGAGAACATCCGTGCCGCGTTCGGCAGCGACGCACGCATCACCGCCGTCGTCGGCTACCGCGCTGAAACGATCATCGAAGCTTTCCCGCAGGTCAACTACGTGCACAACGAGCGTTACGACGAGACCAACACCTCCAAGAGCCTGTTGCGCGCCCTCGGCGCCACCGGGAAAAGCGGTGTGTTGTGGATGAACGGTGACGTGGTCTTTGACCCGCGCATCCTCGGGCGCGCAATCGAGTACATCGAGCGTGACCAGTCGTTCGTGACCGTCAACACGTCGAAGGTGAGCGACGAAGAGGTCAAGTACACCGTCACCGCCGAGGGCTTCATCAACGAGCTCTCAAAGACCGTCAAGGGCGGTCTGGGCGAGGCAGTCGGCATCAACTACATCTCCTCTGCACACAAGAAGGCGTTCATGCGCCAGTTGCAGCGCGTCGGCGACCAGGATTACTTCGAGCGCGGCCTTGAGCTCGCGATCGCTGAAAACGGACTTCTGCTTGAGCCGATGGATGTCTCAGACCTGTACGCAGTCGAGGTCGACTTCGCAGAAGACCTCGAGCGGGCGAACCTGTTCGTCTGATCCAGACTCTTCCAGTGCACGGCACTGTGAGCCCGCCTCTTGAGCTTGTCTCAGGGGGCGGGCTCTCTGCTTTCTCTCGGATGACGAATCTAAGATCGTCGTAATGGCCAAGAAAGTGCACACAATCCACTCCCTCCCGGATGATGCTCCGTGGGACAAGGGAGTGCCACCTGTGGGCTCAGACGAGCATCCCCTGGCAGTACGAGGTTTGGATCGAGTGCTGTCAATTCAGCGCCCCCTCGTCCTCGCGCATATCCGTAGCATCCGCCTGCGCAACCCTGATGCCACGCCTGAACGGCTCATACGTATTCTTGAGCGCCGTTACCTCGCCGCGGTGACAACCGGTGGCGCCGCTGTCGGTGCTACCGCGGTCGTGCCGGGTATCGGCACCGGCATCACCCTCGCGTTGTCCGGAGTCGAGACGATCGGATTCGTCGAGTCGACGGCTCTGTTCGCGCAATCGATCTCTGAGGTGCACGGCATCGCGATCAATAACCCCGATCGCGCCCGAGCACTGGTGATGACTTTGATGCTCGGCAAAGAAGGCGTTGATCTGGTCAGCCAGCTCGCCAAACAGGCCAGCGGTCGCGGAACAAGTCGCTCCTCTTACTGGGGCGAGCTTGTGACCAAGTCGCTGCCGCGCGCGGCTGTCGGGCCGGTCGTTGATCGACTCAAATCGATGTTCGTCAAGCATTTCGCCGCAGCGGGAGGCGCGTCATTCTTGGGAAAAGCACTTCCCTTCGGCGTCGGAGCAGCGGTCGGTGGCGCCGGAAACCATCTGCTGGGCAGGCGTGTGCTCACCACTTCGCGACGTGCTTTTGGCGTGGCACCTTCGACGCTTCCCGCCGAACTCGAACCTGTCACCGGCGCAGAAAAGATGGAGACCAGGATGCTGCGCGGAGCCCGCTACGCGGGAAGCGCTGTCGCGGGTGCCGCCGGGACCGTGGGCCGTGGCGCTGCGTGGATCGGCCAGAAAGCTGTCTCGACGACGCGCAGGAAGCCGCGAGCAACGGAGCTTGACTCCTCCGCCACCCACGACGATCTCTAGAGGTTATCCCCCGTTTCCTCCGCGTGCCTGTGTGAGAGGCGTTGCGCGTCGGATGCCACTCTTACTGTGGCGGGCATGCTGCGACCTATCGATCCGACTGAGCAGCCGAAACCACCCGCCTATCGAGTGCCCTGGCACATCGTACGAACCGACCCCTCGCATCCGATCGTTGTGAATGAGAGCGGGGATGCCGCGGACTTTGTGCGTGTATTCCGTGACGATGACGAGGGCGCAGATGGCTCGCAATTATGGGGCCAAGTGCTGCCGTCTGAGCGAATCGAACTATGCCTGTGCGCCACCGATCTCGATGACATCGTCGTTACACTCGCCTGGTTCCGCCAAACTGATGGACTCGAATACGTCTGGAGGTTCGTTGTATGAACGGTGAGCAGGTGAAGTCAGTTCACCCGCGCCGACGCAGTTCGCGGCGGAAGTCTGCCTCTGAGTACGGCTTGATGTTCTCTGGCAGGTCGGATGCCGTCAAACCGTCGAGAAAGACGGTCGGTGACACTTCCAGCGCGGTCGCAAGCTGAATCAACACGAACGTGGTCGGGTTGCCTTTGCCACCTTCGATCCGCGCAAGGTGTGAGACATCCATGTCCGCACGCTCGGCAAGTTTTGCTCTGCTCATCGTCGCTTTGCTGCGCAGCTCCCGCACGAGCATACCGACGCGCTCGGATGCTCGAGATCGAGGAGCTTTCATCCCTCAAGCTTCCTTGCGAACGGCATATTCCATGGGCGTGTTAACACCATGGCTTATATGCGTCCAGTGAGATCCTGCAAAGGATCCGGCAACCCGTTGTGCGAGGCATCCAACCAGTCACGCCATCGCACTACTAGTGTGGAATCCGTGACGGACACCCCTGACCTCTTTACCACTGCCGGCAAAATCGCCGACCTCCGCTCTCGCTACACCGAGGCCGTGGTCGACGCTGAGAAAGTCGCGAAGGAGAAGCAGCACGCCAAAGGCAAGATGACAGCTCGAGAGCGCATCGAGAGCCTCGTGGACCCTGGCAGCTTCGTTGAGTTCGACGAATACGTGCGCCACCGCACCACCGCCTTCGGCATGGACCGCTCACGACCCTACGGTGACTCAGTCGTCACAGGCGTCGGCACGATCCACGGCCGCACGGTCGCTGTTTACTCACAAGATTTCTCCACCTTCGGCGGTTCACTCGGTGAAGTTGCTGGCGAGAAGATCATCAAAATCATGGAATTCGCACTCGCCGGCGGCATGCCGTGCATCGGCATCCTTGATTCGGGCGGTGCCCGCATTCAGGAGGGCGTTGTCGCACTCGGCAAGTACGGCGAGATCTTCCGCCTGAACACCCGGGCCTCCGGGGTCATCCCGCAGATCTCCATCATCATGGGCCCGGCAGCCGGCGGCGCGGTGTACTCCCCCGCGCTCACCGACTTCGTCATCATGGTGGACAAGACCAGCCAGATGTTCGTCACTGGCCCCGACGTCATCAAGACCGTCACGGGTGAAGACGTTGGCATGGAAGAGCTCGGCGGCGCGTACACGCACAACACGCGCTCCGGCGTTGCGCACTACCTCGCCGAAGATGAGGACGATGCGCTCGATTACGCACGCACGCTCCTCAGCTTCCTGCCTGATAACAACATGGCAGAGCTCCCTTCGTATGAGAGCGTGTATGAGTTCGAGACGACGGATGCTGACCGCACTCTCAACACGATCATCCCGGACTCGGCGAACCAGCCCTACAACATGCACACCGTTATCGAGCACGTTGTCGATGACGGCGACTTCCTCGAGGTGCAGCCCTTGTTCGCCCCGAACATCCTCATCGGATTCGGCCGCGTGGAAGGACGCACGGTCGGCATCATCGCCAACCAGCCCTCTCAGATGGCGGGCACCTTGAATATTCAAGCTGGCGAGAAGGCCAGCCGCTTCGTCCGCTTCTGCGACGCGTTCTCCATCCCGATCGTCACGCTCGTTGACGTGCCCGGATACCTCCCCGGCACCGACCAGGAGTGGGAGGGCGTTATCCGCCGTGGTGCGAAACTGCTCTACGCATATTCTGAAGCCACCGTCCCGCTGGTCACCGTGATCCTGCGCAAGGCATACGGCGGCGCCTACATCGTGATGGGCTCCAAGCAGCTCGGTGCCGATATCAACCTTGCCTGGCCCACCGCCGAGATCGCGGTGATGGGCGGACAGGGCGCCGTCAACATCCTCTACCGTGGCGAGATCAAAAAGGCCGAAGAAGACGGCGAAGATGTTGCCGCTGTGCGCACTCGCCTCGCCAACGAATACACGTATGACGTCGCATCCCCGTTCCTGGCTGCCGAACGAGGCGAGCTCGACGGGATTATCGAGCCCGCGAACACCCGCGTCTCCATCGCCAAGGCGCTGCGCTCTCTTCGAGGCAAGCGTGAGGAGCTGCCACCCAAGAAGCACGGGAATATCCCGCTATGAGCGCCCCCGACCCGCGGCCAGGGCTCCGGATCGTTCGCGGCACGGCGAACGAAGAGGAACTCGCTGCGCTCATTGCGGTCGTCACTGATTCCTATCAGCAGGAAGCAGCGGATGCTGTCGCCGAGGAGCCTCATACCTCAGCGTGGCAACGTACTAGGCGTCCCCTCCGCACGCCACTGCGACGCGACATTCCGTGGGGGCGCTTCTCCGGTTAGTAAGCTCAGGGAGCAGTCGGCGTGAAGCGCAGCGTTACCAGTTGGAATGTGCGCAGGGTGAGTTCGATCTGATCGCCTGATGCTGTGAGCGCCGAGCGCTCGATTTCACGCTCGAGCAGATCTGTCTCGATCACGCGGTCAAATCCAAACGACGTCGACAACGTGGCCTGGGCTCTGCCGCCGTGCGCCTCGTACAACCGCACGATTACGTCCCCGCTGCGGTCCTCTGCGAGCTTTACCGCTTCGACCACCACGGCGTCTGAAGAAACTGTGACGACAGGCGCCACCGTATCCGCCCCCATGATTTCTCGCAGGGGCAGATTCAACCGGTATCCCTCATGCACAGCATCCGCAATCGATGCGTCCGGACGAATACTCACCCGGAAAGTGTGCTCGCCCTGGTCTGCTTCTGGATCCGGGTATAGCGGCGCACGCAAAAGCGACAGCCGGACGTTGGTCGTCGTGCCCCCGCCAACGCGCGGAGCGCGCGTGATGTCATGACCATACGTGGCATCGTTCGCGACGGCGACGCCAAAGCCGGCTTCACCCACGTGCACCCACCGATGCGCGACAGTCTCAAAACGAGCCATGTCCCACGAGGTGTTCGTGTGAGTGGGACGCTGCACATGCCCGAACTGAATCTCTGAGCTGGCATGATCGGCATGCACATCCAGCGGAAAGGCCAACTTCAGCAGCTTCTGTCTCTCGTGCCAGTCGATCATCGTTTCGATGTCGAGCGCACGCGAATCAGCCGCAAGAGTCAGGGTCTGCGTGATCCGCGTAGCCCCCCGGCCGCGGATCACGCAGACGACTGCTGCGGTGGGGTGCGGAATCTGCTCGATGGACTCCACATCGGTCACGTCAGAGACATGCCGCCGGTAGTGCTCATCGATATCCCAGGCATCCCACCGAGTAGGCGTGTCGCGATGCAGCTGCAGGAGGTTCCCCTTCTCCCCAGGTGCAATCGTTTCACGCCCAGTCGCACGAACGACGAGTGACGCCAACAGGCCTGAATCGTCGACATGCACCAGAAGGTGCTCATTCGACAGTTCAAAACCGCTCGCCGTCCGTGCGACAGTTGCGGGCTTTGCTCCCCCTCGTTCTGCTGCGGTGATCCCCATCCCCGCGGCCCCCTCTAAAGCAAATGGCCCCGCGTTCGCGACAAGCTGTGCCGTCCCGTCCCCGGCGACGTTTCCCAAAGCTTTCGCGATGATGCGCTCCGTTGAGGCCAAGACCTCGACATAGCGACGTTCTGCTTCCCTGTGCACCCACCCAATGGAGGTGCCGGGAAGAATGTCATGGAACTGCTGCAGCAGCACGGTTTCCCAGATGCGCTCCAACTCGTCATAGGGGTACTCGGCGCCGCGAAGCGCCGCCGCCGTCGCCCAGAGTTCCGCCTCTCGCAACGCGTGCTCGCTGCGACGGTTGCCGCGCTTCGTACGCGCCTGTGACGTATAGGTGCCGCGATGAAACTCGAGGTACATCTCCCCCGACCACACAGGCGGGTTCGGATACTCCTCCTCCGCAGCTTCAAAAAACTGTGTAGGGCTCGACAGCGTCACCGTCGGCGACCCCTCCAGCGAGCGCAACCTCGACGCGGCCGCCAACATCTCGCGGTTTGGTCCCCCACCGCCGTCACCGTACCCGAATGGCACGAGTGACGTATTCGCGCGCCCCTTTTCGGCGTACTGTCGCTCCGCTTTCGCAAGCTCAGCGGCTGTCAACTGCGCGTTGTAAGTGTCGACGGGCGGGAAGTGTGTAAAGACCCTCGACCCGTCCGTACCTTCCCAGAAAAACGTGTGGTGCGGCATCACGTTCGTCTCATTCCAGGACATCTTCTGCGTCAGCATCCACCGGGATCCGGCAGCCAGTGCAATCTGCGGAAGCGCCGCGGAATAGCCGAACGAGTCCGGCAACCAGACGTCCAGGGGCTCCACTCCGAATTCTTCGATGAAGAAGCGTTTGCCGCGCACGAACTGACGCGCTAGCGCTTCGCCGCCCGGCATATTGGTGTCGGATTCGACCCACATTCCTCCGGCGGGCGCGAAGCGACCGGATGCCACAGCTTCTCCCACTCGCGCAAATAACTCTGGCTGAAAACGCTTGAGCCAGGCATACTGCTGCGCCGATGATGCGGCGAAGATGAACTCGTCATCTTCTTGCTGCAGCGAGAGCACATTAGCGAAGGTGCGCGCGACCTTTCGCTGGGTTTCTCGCACCGGCCAGAGCCAGGCTGAGTCGATATGCGCGTGCCCCACCGCATACGTGCGGTGCGCTGAGGCGGATGCCGGACGCGACAGCACGTGCGCCAGCTCTGCTTGCGCATCCGTGGCCGAGCCGGTGATGTCATCGGGGTCCGCGGCATCCATCATCCGCTCGAGTGCGCGCAGAATCTCTGCACGACGCGGCGACGATGCCGGCAATTCGTGCATCAACTGCGACAGCACCGTTGCATCCTGCAGGAGATTCCACACCCCCAGATCGCGGGTGGCGATATCTGCCTGCCGGAGCGTATAAAGCGGTGCATCGCCCGCAGTTTCCAGCTCTCCCAGCAGCGTCGGACGAAAATTTCGAAATCCTTCGGCCACATCAGGGTTCGCGGCTGCCTCGAGGTACAGCTCGAAATGCTCACCCGCGCGAGCTTCCAACGGCACGTGCGCGTTGCGGGGCTCTACTGCCTTCACGATCGACCCATCGAGTCGATAGACGGTGCCTTCTGCTTGGAAGCCAGGCTCTCCGTCGTTAAAGCCGAGATCAAAGACGAGCTCCGCCTGCTGGCCGTCCTGCACGTCGGGAACAGTGCCCGTCATCCGCAGCCACAGCGTGCCCCAGGGGCGCCCCCAGCGCGCTCCTACGGCGAACGGCGTATACGCCTGCCCGACCGCCTCCGAGAACGGCACGGGCTCTCCCGGAACTTCCCAGCTCACCAGCGTCAACGGCACGCGCTTCGCATACACGTTCGGGCGCAGCCGCTCGTCGATGAAGCGGTGAATGCGGGCTTCAACCAGCGCGGTCGTGTCGTGCATAGGGCAAACCGATTTCACTAGGGGGTTGCCGAATAGTACATCGATTGGATTTACTCTTGTCAAGGTCGGATGACAAGATCCGATCAGGAGTCGAGGAACAGCGCTGAGGCTCGCGGCGACAGGACCTCATCAAGAACGACGCATCCGGCTCCCACCGCGCCGACGTCATCACCCACGACTGTGCCGGACACCGGCAGCGAGCGCACCGCGCTCGTCGCGCTCTGTGCTTCCAGCAAGTCAGGCAGACGTCGCAAGTAGACCTCGGCCAGTCGCGACCAGAATGGCCCACCCAGCACCACTCTGTCGACGTCCAACATGTTCGTAAGATTCGAGATCAATACGGAGATGTGTTCTGCGGCACGATCGAGCACGTCTGTCGCGAGCGCATCACCACCTGCCGCGCGGGTGCAGAGTTGAGTGAAACGACCGTCAACAGATTCCGCATCGCTGTCGAGCCGATCATCCGTGAGCACCCCTGTCCTTTCCGCGTACTCAACGATCGCCTGCGGGGTGCACATGACCTCCACGCATCCCCGCTTGCCACACCCGCACTGCGGGCCATCGGGATCGACAATGATGTGACCGACCTCGCCAAAGTTATGAGAAGCGCCGCGCACCACGTCCCCGTCCAATACGAGTGCTGTTCCGATGCCACTTCCGAGATAAACGAAGAGGAATGAGGCGCTGGGCGGATCATCTCCGGTCCACAGTTCTGCGACAGCTGCCGCAGTCGTATCTTTCTCGAGCGTGACGGAAAACCCGGTAGCCTCGGCAATCTCTTGCCGCAGGGGCACACGATGCCAAGAGTGCAGCTTCGGTGGATCAATCACCGTCCCACGTGCAGCGTCCAAAGGCCCGGGCGTTGCAACACCGATACCGGCAATCCGCGCTCGTTCAACGCCAGAGTCGGTAATCAGCGCGTCAACGGCTGCGGCCATTTCTTTGATGATGCCGCGTGGCCCATTCGCTGGAGTGTGCTCAATACGGTGTGCCACGACAGCACCGGACAGATCCAACAGCACAAACGTCATCACGGCCGGATCCAGGTGCACGCCGATCGAGAGCCGCTTCGATGCGTTCAAACGCAGTGTGGTGCGAGGCTTACCCGGACCGCTGATCGTGCGTCCTGCCTCAGAGATGAGCTGCTCATCCAGCAAGCGCCGGGTGATGTTCGTCACGGTCTGCGCAGAGAGTCCGGTCGCGGAAACAAGTTCTGTTCGGCTCAGGCCGTCGCCGGATCGCCGAATGGCCTCAAGGATGACGGACTGATTAAAATCGCCCATCTTCGGGAGATTAGTCCCGCGCCGACGCACGCTCATGGCTTCATCATCCCGCATTCGCCCAAAAATCCTTGTCCCCCAAAATACCTACAGACAGACCGTTGCACGTCAGTCAGACTAAACATGACGCTTCGCGTTCGATCGGTCTCTCCGCCCCAGGGTAGGCAGACGATGATCGATCATCCGCGGTCAGTTTTCGGGTAACTGCACCGCATATGGCGAGGGGCAGGCGGTATCGCCGCCCCTCGCCCTTCTTCACTCTCGTGGAATCTCATGCCACAGCCCCACTGAGTCATCGTCTGACGACGCTCCGGCGCCGGATCGTCCAACGACTGTGAGGGCGGTGTGCGCATCCCGTGCTGCGCGAATGATCACCCGGCTCGCCTCCGCATGGGTGAGCACGTCCGCGAGCTCGTTGCGGATCTCCGCCCGTCGCTCTTCATCAAGTTCTTCTAAGCCACCTTCATCGAACACAGTCACGGTAATTCCGCGCAACCTGGCATCTCTGATCGCCTCGCGTACGGCGTCGTTGAGAAGACTAGCTCCGCGCAGTTCATCGCGGAGTCGCCCCTCCGCGAGACCTGCTTCTACACGTTCATCAGCGCTCAGATGCCCTCTGGATGCCACGGTCCGAGTCAGCACCGGACCAGCTGCGGCGAGCGCATATTTCACGCGAACGCGTCGCTCGCGCTGACGCACCAGTTGTGTCGCGTGCCAGGCTGACACCGCCTGCTGAATATCGGCGAGACGCTCGGTGTCGTGCACGGCCCGATCCCAGAAGATCACCAGCAACTGTGCGACGACAGTCCATGTGATCGATCCGACCAGACCCAACTCCAGCGCTACCAAGGGGCCGAGGTAGATCGAGGAGGCTACCGCGAGAGCAGCCAGCACAACCCACCCTGCGAGGCACTGGCGACGCACAATACAGACAACGGAGAGCAACCCCAACGCACCGATGTACCAGGTAGCGAACGGCTCTGTGCGGTGCGCGGGCAGCAGCGAGACACTCACCATGGTCGGGATGACTGCTGCGGCGATAACCACCACCACGGCCCACGCAGTCGGCATCTCTGCCCCAGCAGTAGATTCCAACAGCACGGTCGCGACCATGACGACCAGATACAGCAGAATGGCGGCAACCATCAACAACGGAGCCGTCGGTTGGACGATCCACCACACCGCGCGCGCGGCGAAATAGACGGAGAATCCGATGGCGAGTGAGGTCGCGACGCTGCGGACCGAGCGATTCATTGGCGCTCCCATCCGAGAAGAACAGTCGTGCCCTCTGCATCAGAGTCAATCGTCGCGGTTCCCGCGACACCGGCCATCCGCGCGATGATGGACGCCCGTATACCGAGGCGGTCTTCACCGATCTCAGCGAAATCAAACCCCTCGCCTGTGTCGCTGATGGCCACAGAGATGCCTTCATCGTCGCGACCTGTAGCGATGAGATGGAGGCCGCGCCCTCCTGCGTGCGTGACTGCGTTGCCTATCGCCTGACGCGCCGCCAGTACGAGTGCGCGGGCAGCTCTGCCCGGAATGGTCGCGCTGCTACCGCGCTCTTCCACCATCGCGTCAGCACCGATCTCTGACAGGGCGCGGCGCAACTCGGTCACTACCTGCGTGATGCTGACAGGTGCGTCGCTGCCTTCCTGCGCGACGGTGGCTTCTGTGTTGGCGAGTCTGGTGAGCGCTTCTCGTGCCATCGCGACCGCGAGGTCGCGAGCGCGATCAGTGTCAGCACGTTCGGCGGCGATGAGGGCGGCGAGCACACTGTCATGCATAAGCGCTGCCATCGCCACCCGCTCTTCCTCAGCAGCCGCCGCTGCGGCCGCACCCGTGTAGAGCGAGACGGCTTGCCCGCGAGCTTCGTCGACGCCTGCAGCGACAGAGCGAAACACCCACCCCAACGCGATGATCACGATTCCGAGGATGAGGGTGAACGACACGTCGAACGCTGTCGAGGTCCAGAAGGCGCTACTGAACTCCCCCTCGACAAGACGTACGTAACCATAGATAAGTGGCACCCCGAGCGCCCAGACGAGTTGCACCCGGACGGGAAATGCGAGCATTGCGGCGACGACTCCCACGTTGATGAGAAAGAAGATCCAGGGTTGCCCGCCTGCCGTTGGCCGGCCAGAGTCGACGATGAAGGGCCAGGCGGCGAGCGCAACGGGGTAAACTGCCGCAAAAATGCCCGCCATTAGGCGTACAGCTCGACCGGTGACACAGGCAACCAGCATCCCCAGCAGCGGGACGTAGACGACCAGTAACAGCAGCACACGCACCATGGGCACGTCGGCAGGCATTCCGCCAATCGCAGCGAAGAGCCCTTGTGCCCCGAGCGCCATCGAGCCGATCGCTACCACGGTGGCGAGGATTCGCTCCATCCGCTTCCCCGTGAAGCGTTCGAATTCGGTCTCCGCCGTGCCGGGGGAAGGGATCTGACTCCAGGCGTCGCGGAGAACCGTATCACCGTGCACGTGCGGCTCCATCAGCCGCCACGATGCCGTCCTCCATTGCGCGGCGCAGTAAATCGACCTTGGTCGGAGCTGGCCGACCCACCTCTACGTACTTCACTCGTACCCGCGTGATGTTCTCTTTTGCTGTTGAGTACGCCACGCCGAGCCGTTCCGCGACTGCTTTCAACGGGAGTCCTGTGGCGTACATGCGCAGGACCTCACGTTCACGCACCGATAGTTGAGCGTCAGCAAACTCACGATCGCCCTCCACAGCGCTGGCCCATTCGACATTGTTGAGCGCGTCTCCTTTGGCGACTGTCCGAATCGCATCGAGCACGTCATCCAACGCAGACGATTTGCTCACGATGCCGGCGGCACCGGCAACGAGAGATTCACGAACCGCGGAAGGACGATCAGCAACACTGTGGATAACCACGCTCCCGCCATCAGCGACCAGGGCGCGCACGTTCTCAGTCACTGTCGTGCCGTCACCCAGGGTGAGATCGAGTACAACAACATCGGCGGGTGCCGATCCTGTCGATGAGCGCCAGTCGAGATACGAGCCGACAGTGCTCCCGGAAAACACCACTGTTTGTGACCCATCACGTTCGCACGCCAATTCGAGCCCGAGTCTGACGGACTCGTGATCATCGATAAATGCGACCCTGCTCATCCTGTCAGCCTAGCGATGTGCACAGCGCTCAACGGGTGAGCAGTGCCACAACCTCGAAGTGGTGTGAGTGGGGGAACAGATCAAATGCTTGCAGGGACGTGGTGTCCCACCCCAGTTTGCGGAAAGTACCGAGGTCGCGCGCCAACGCCACCGGATCACACGCGACGTAAACGATTGCCTCTGGGTTGAGCGCGTGAATACCTTCGACGACGGCCAGACCTGCACCCGCACGTGGCGGGTCCAGCACGACGACCCCGGCCTGTGCTGTGGGAGCAGCACCCGCGCTCTGCGATGAGCGCGACAGAAACTGGTCAACGCGGGCTGTTACCGCAGAGACGTGAGAGGAGACAAGATTCTGTCGTGCATGTTCGGTCGCACGCCTGCTCGATTCCACGGTGACGATATCGGTCGCGCCGAGGTCGGCGAGCGACGCAGCAAACAGACCCACACCGCCGTAGAGGTCGAAGTGTCGAAGTTCTGGATCTACTCGCCCAGCAAGTGCCGTGCGCACGGCGTTATCCAACGTCGTTGCCGCATGGGCGTGGACCTGCCAAAAACCATCGGCATCGAGAGTAAAGGTCCGCTCCCCTACCTGTTCGCTAATCAGTTGAGGCGCTGATCGTTTACCGCCATCTGGCCGGCGGAGCACGCTCACCTCGCCCGCGGATTCGACGATGTCGACGCGACCTGGCTTGGCATTCTTCACGGCGAACGCTTGTGCTGCCACCCGCCGCCGAGCGAGCGGGAGCGAATGGACAGGAATTACCCGGTGACTGCGCGCCGCGAAGGGGCCAACAATTCCATCGTCATCGACATGCAGTGAGATTCGTGTGCGCCAGCCAGTGCCATCGCCGTTATCGATGGGCTCGACAACGGGCGCGGTGAGCCCCACCCCGGCGAACTTGTCGAATGCCTCTTGCAGCACCTGCTGTTTCAACGTGCGCTGGTGGGCGAGTTCGATGTGGCCGAGGTCTGCACCACCGGCCCGATCCCCGGGAGCACGCGAGACATCGGCCTCTGCCCACACGTGTGGACGTCGATGCGGCGACGCATCCAGAACTTCCACCGTCTCGGCGCGCCAGAAAGACGACTTCGCGGAGGGCCCCCGCGCCCCCGAGGCTCCGGCAGGCGCGGAGCGCCGGTTGGAGTCGGGCGTGGGGCCTATCACCTGCGCGCGCACCCGCTCGCCCGGAATCGCATCCGAGACAAAGACCACCCGGCCTTCGTGGCGGGCGATGAAAGTGCCGCCATGCGCGATACCGGTGATATCGAGATCGAGCAGGTGGGGGACGGAAGTGGCCATGTTACGAGGATACGGTTCCGGCGATACGGTGGTGAACATGCAGGTCTGCCTCGCGTCCACCTCCCCCGCCCGTCTTATGCTGTTGCGCCAAGCAGGCATCGAGCCGCTGACACGCTCTCCTCAGACGGATGAGGATGCCGTGGCCGCCCATGCAGCGTCTGAGCGCGGCGCCGCGCTCACCCCGGCGGAGCTTGTGCTGCTCCTCGCAAAGGCCAAGGCGGCGGACGTGGCATCCCGTCTCGCCGCGGAAGATCCCACCTTCGACGGCTTGGTGATCGGAGGCGATTCGATGTTTGCGTTGGGCGGGCAGGTCTATGGCAAGCCATACACGGCCGAGGAAGCCACCAGACGGTGGCACCAGATGCGTGGAGCTACCGGCATCCTGCATTCTGGCCACTCGGTGATCCGGGTGCGGCCAGGCTCACCACCACACGAGGCTGTGGACGTTGCGGAAGCTGGGGTCACCTTCGCCGCGGACATCAGCGATGAAGAGATTGCCGCCTACGTCGCCACCGGAGAGCCGTTACACGTGGCCGGGGCGTTCACCGTCGACAGTCTCGGTGGTGCATTCATCACCCGCGTTGACGGGGATCCGTCCACTGTTGTCGGTATGTCGCTGTCGACGATCCGCCGCCTCGCTGGAGAGCTTGGGGTGACCTGGACTGATTTGTGGTCGTAGATATCACTCCACGTTTTTTCAAATTTCTTGTGGAGTGCCGTCAAAAGGATCGGGCTCAATCTCGCTAGGCTGAACCTCATGCCTGCTATCGCCAAGGTCCTCATCGCGAACCGCGGCGAGATCGCCGTTCGCATCATCCGTGCCGCTCGCGACTCCGGAATTTCCTCGGTCGCTGTATATGCCGACCAAGATCGAGACGCGATGCACTCGCGACTCGCCGATGAAGCATATTCTCTCGATGGCGCCACAAGCGCCGAGACATACCTGCAGATCGATAAGATCCTCTCGATCGCCCGTCGCTCAGGGGCAGACGCTGTGCACCCCGGCTACGGATTCCTCGCCGAGAACGCCGAATTCGCCCGCGCGGTGATCGGCGCCGGCATGATCTGGGTTGGCCCTTCGCCTGAAGCGATCGAGTCGCTCGGCGACAAGGTCACCGCCCGCCACGTCGCGGAAAAGGTCGGTGCTCCGCTCGCACCCGGAACCCCGGGCCCTGTGGAAACCGCAGACGAGGTCATTGCCTTCGCGAAAGAAGTTGGACTTCCCATCGCAATCAAGGCCGCGTACGGCGGCGGCGGGCGCGGATTGAAGGTCGCGCGGGAACTCGATGAAGTTGCTGAGCTCTTTGAATCCGCAACCCGCGAGGCCGTCGCTGCCTTCGGCCGCGGCGAATGTTTCGTAGAGAAGTATCTCGACAAACCTCGCCATGTTGAGACGCAGTGTCTCGCGGATGCCGAGGGCAACGTCGTGGTCATCTCCACGCGTGACTGCTCGTTGCAGCGCCGTCACCAGAAACTCGTCGAAGAGGCGCCAGCGCCCTTCCTCACCGACGAGCAGAACGAGCAGCTGTACACCGCATCCAAGGCGATCCTCAAAGAGGTTGGCTACGTCGGCGCTGGCACCTGTGAGTTCCTCATCGGAGCAGACGGCACCGTTTCTTTCCTTGAGGTGAACACTCGCCTGCAGGTCGAGCACCCGGTCTCTGAAGAGATCACCGGCATCGACCTGGTGCGCGAGCAATTCCGCATCGCGGCCGGTGGCACCATCGATTACACCGACCCGACCCCGAACGGGCACTCGTTCGAATTCCGCATCAACGGCGAAGACCCCGGTCGCGGCTTCCTCCCGCAGCCCGGTCCCATTCACGTTTTCAAGACGTTCGGCGGCCCCGGCATCCGTCTCGATTCCGGCGTCACCGCTGGCGACGAGGTATCTGGCGCTTTCGACTCCCTGCTGGCGAAGATCATCGTCACCGGGAAGAACCGCGAAGAAGCTCTGGAACGCGCCCGCCGTGCGCTCGATGAGTTCGAGGTCACCGGGATGCCTACCGTGCTGCCTTTTCACCGCAAGGTCGTCCGCGACCCCGCTTTCACCGCCGAGAACGGCGCTTTCGGCGTCTTCACGCGCTGGATTGAGACCGAGTTCGACAATGATATTCCCGCGTGGGATGGCGAGCTGGAGGCCCCGGCCGCCGCAGAAAGCCGCCACACGGTCGTCGTCGAGGTCGCCGGTAAGCGCCTCGAAGTGAACCTGCCCGAACGCGTCACCGTCGCGGCTGGCAGTGCGGGTCGTCCCGCTGCTGTGCCGCCGTCGCGGCGCAGCCACGCCACGTCGGTCTCGACGGGAGCATCGGGCGACGCCGTCAAGTCCCCCATGCAGGCGAGCATCGTCAAGGTCGCTGTCGAAGAGGGCCAAGAAGTCGTCAAGGGCGATCTCGTCGTGGTCCTTGAGGCGATGAAAATGGAACAGCCGCTGCAGGCGCACAAAGACGGTGTGATCGGCAACATCAACGCCGCGCCCGGTACGACTGTTTCAGCCGGGCACCAACTGCTCACAATCAGCTGACGCCGCGCCCCTGATCACCTTTTCGCCTGACGCCGAGCCCCCGTCTTCGCGTCGAGACCCCGTCGTAATCACGAGAATACGACGGGGTCTCGACGGCACGACGGGGGCTCGGCAACGGGGCGGGGGTGAGGGGAGCGTCAGCTGATGTTCACCAGGTGCATCGCGCGCGACGCGTCGGTGATGCTGCTGGACAGCGACGGGTACGCGGCGAACACCCGCGACACCTGATCCACCGTCAGTCGCCGCTCCACCGCGACGGCGAGCGGGTAGATCAGCTCAGACGCCTTCGGCGCGACGATCACGCCGCCAATGACAGTGCCGCTGCCCCTGCGCGCGATGATCTTGACGAATCCATCTTTGATGCCCATCATCTTCGCGCGCGGATTCGCGGCGAGCGGCAGTTTGTACACGAGGCCATCGGCGACGCCGTCTTCGACGTCCTTCTCACCCCACCCGACCGTGGCGATCTCTGGAGCAGTGAAGATGTTGGAGGTGACCTTGATCTTCTCCAGCGGGATGACGATGTCACCGAGAGCGTGGAATACCGCGGTGCGCCCCTGCATCGAGGCGACGGATGCCAGCGGCATGAAGTTCGTGCAGTCGCCAACGGCGTAGACGTTCGGCACGGACGCGCGCGCAACCCGGTTCACCTGCACATGCCCGGACTCGGTCAGTTCAATACCTGCATCCTCAAGCCCAATGCCGGCAGTGTTCGGAACAGAGCCGACCGCCATCAGGCAGTGGCTTCCCTCAACAGTTCGCCCGTCAGAGAGGGTCACCTTCACACCTTCGTCGGTGCGCTCTACTTTGTCTGCGCGGCTCTTGGACAACACCGTCATTCCGCCGCGTTTGAACACCTTCTCCAACACGTGCGCAGCATCGGGATCTTCGCCGGGAAGCACCTGGTCGCGGCTCGAGACAAGCGTGACCTTTGCCCCCAGGTTCATGTACGCCGATGCGAACTCTGCACCAGTGACGCCAGATCCGACGACGATGAGATGCTCCGGGAGCGCCTTCATGTCGTACAGCTGCGTCCAGGTGAGGATGCGCGTGCCGTCGGGCTTTGCGCTATCGAGCTCGCGCGGAGACGCGCCGACCGAAACAATAATCGTGTCAGCCTCCACGCGATCAAAATCAGTGCCGCCGGGCCCCGTTGATACCACAATCGCATTCGGGCCTTCGAGACGACCATGGCCGGAGAGGATGCGCACGCCCGATTCAAGCAGTGTGGCGCGCATGTCTTCAGACTGTTGGCTGGCAAGTGCGAGCAGCCGCTTGTTCACCGCAGCGAGGTTGATCGCGATCTCCGGCTTCAGGGGCTTGCCATTGCCGCCCTTGGCGTAGAACTGCACGCCAAGATCGCTCGCCTCTGAAATCGCCACCGCAGCGTCGGCCGTTGCAATGAGGCTCTTGGACGGCACGACATCGGTGAGTACAGCCGAACCACCCACTCCGACACGTTCAATCAGCGTCACCTCAGCGCCGAGTTGGGCCGCGGCGAGCGCCGCTTCGTATCCGCCGGGGCCGCCACCGAGGACGGCAACGCGCTGAGTGCGCTCGAAAGGGGTTGAAGACATGTCTTCCATTCTCCCGCAATCCGCACTGACTTGCCGTCACCTTCTTTAGAGTGGATCCATGACCGACATTCATGACAATCCCCTCGACGCCTCAAACGCAGACCCGTTTGAGGTGGCAGCCCTCGCCGCCGCAGACATCGCACGGCTAAGTGGCGTCGAGAAGCACGACATCGCCCTGACTCTAGGCAGCGGATGGGGCAAGGCCGCTGAGCTGATCGGTGAGACCACTGCGACAATTCCCGCCACGGAAGTCGCCGGTTTCTCCAAGCCCGCCCTCGACGGTCACGTCGGCACGCTGCGTAGCATCCGCACTCCCGACGGTAAGAACGTTCTCGTCATCGGCGCGCGCACTCATTATTACGAGGGCCACGGTGTGCGCCGGGTCGTACACAGCGTGCGCACCGCCGCGGCCACCGGGGCAAAGATCATGGTGCTCACCAACGGCGCTGGCGGTGTGCGCGAGAGCTGGACGCCCGGACAGCCTGTGCTGATCAGCGATCACCTCAACCTGACTGCGGACTCTCCCCTCGAGGGCGCAAAGTTCGTCGACCTCACTGACCTTTATTCACAGCGTCTGCGCGACATCGCCCACACCGTTGACTCTTCGCTCGACGAGGGCGTCTATACCCAGTTCCGAGGCCCCCACTACGAGACTCCTGCAGAAGTGCAGATGGCCAAGCGCATCGGCGGCGACATCGTCGGCATGTCGACAGCTCTGGAGGCAATCGCCGCCCGCGAAGCAGGCATGGAGGTGCTCGGCCTCTCGCTGATCACGAACCTTGCCGCGGGTATCCAGAAGACTCCGCTCAGCCATGGCGAGGTCATCGAAGCAGGCCAGACGGCAGAGCCGGTTATCTCCGCGTTGCTCGCCCGAGTAGTGGAGGCACTGTGAACGCGCAGATGACAGAACGCCGCGAGCTTCGCCTCACCCAAGCCCGCGCCTGGATGCGCCAGGATCCGGATGCTGAGACGCGCGATGAACTGGCGGTGATCATCACCAGAACTGCGAGCGGCGACGCTGATGCCCTCGCCGATCTGGATGACCGGTTCGGCTCGCGCCTCGCGTTCGGCACAGCAGGGCTGCGCGGCGCACTGGGTGCCGGCAGCAACCGGATGAACCGGGTGCTAATCGCTCAAGCGGCTTCAGGGTTCGCGGACTACCTTCGCAAGCACGCGCAGGGACGTATCCCGACGGTCGTCGTCGGTTACGACGGACGGCGTAACTCTCGTCGCTTCGCCCTCGACTCTGCCGAGTTGTTCGCCGGTGCGGGCCTGCGCACGATCCTGTTGCCACGACTGCTGCCGACGCCAGTTTTGGCGTTCGCTGTTCGGCACCTCGGCGCCGACGCGGGCGTGATGGTGACCGCTAGCCACAACCCACCCAATGACAACGGCTACAAGGTGTATCTCGGTGGCGCTGATAACGGCGCACAGATCGTCGCGCCAGCGGATGCTGAGATCGCCAGCCACATTGACCGTGTTGCTGAGGCCGGAAACATCTCGGCCTTGCCGCGCTCAGCCGCTTACACCGTCGCAGGCGAAGACATCGTTGCGGCATATGTGGCGGCAACGGCCACCGTCGCTCCGGCGCCCGCATCCGCTCGCGAACTCACCTGGGTCTACACCGCGATGCACGGTGTCGGCTGGGCGACGTTCTCACAGATCCTTCGCGCGGCCGGTTACCCCCAACCGAAGACGGTCTCTGCACAGTTGAGCCCCGATGCGACTTTCTCCACCGTAGCTTTCCCGAACCCGGAAGAGCCGGGCGCGATGGATCTCTCTTTCGACACCGCACGTCGCACGCGCGCAGACTTCATTCTCGCGAATGACCCGGATGCTGATCGCCTCGCTGTTGCGATTCCCGATGAAGCCGCCCCCGGGGGCTGGCGCCGTTTCAGTGGCAACGAGATTGGGCTGCTGCTGGGCGCCCGTGCGGCGCGCGCTGCGACGGGAACGGTGGGAGCATCCCTCGCGTGCTCGCTGGTCTCCTCCCCCGGCCTCGCCGCGATCGCTGCCCATCACGGTCTTGACTTCCACGAGACTCTTACGGGGTTCAAATGGATCTCGAGGGCGCCCGGTATCGTCTATGGCTTCGAAGAGGCCCTCGGCTATCTCGTGAACCCCGAGACCGTGCGCGATAAGGACGGCATCTCCGCGGCCCTTGCCATTCTCGGACTCGCAGCTGAAGCCCACGAGCGCGGGGCAACGCTCGGTACCCTGCTCACCGAACTCGGCGATACCTACGGTCACTTTGCGAGTGGTCAGGTCTCGATCAGAGTTGAGGATGTCTCGATCATCGGCAAGATCATGCTGAGTCTGCGCACCCTGCCACCGTCGCGCATCGGTGATGTTGCGATCCACTCGGCCGAAGACCTTCTGCAGGTCGCACCCGGCCAGCCAGCCGGAGATGTACTGCGCTATCGCCTGGCGGGCGGCTCGCGCGTTATCGTCCGCCCCAGCGGCACCGAGCCGAAGCTGAAGATCTATCTCGACGTGCAGGGAGAATCTGCGGCGGATGCCACGGCACAGGTCGCTGCACTGGAGGCAGGCGTGCACGCGCTTCTCGCTGAACGCAATTGATTCTGATCTCGGCGAGCGCGGCGGCCGTCATCGCCGCGATCATCCAACGAATCACTGGCTTGGCGTTCGTGTTGGTGCTCATCGGGCCCGTCGTGGTGATCTACGGGCCCGTGGAAGGCGTCACAATTGCCGTTTTGCTGGCGGTCGTGGCATCGATCTGCGCTGTTCCCACCGTATGGCGCGACGTCGACTGGCGCCGCACGATACCGCTGGTACTCGCGGGAGTCGTTGCGGCGCCGTTCGGCGCGCTGATCACTCGAGTGCTCTCTGAGACCGCATTGCTGTTCACGATCGCGGCTATGGCCATCATCGCGCTGCTGGCACCTCGCCTCGGACCTATCATCGGCGCAGGGTTGCGTGGCCGACGTGGGGCGCTGATTGCCGGGGCGACTGCGGGATTCATGCATGCCTCCAGCGGCCTCTCTGGTCCTGCCCTGGCTGCGTTCGCGGTGGGCGACCGCTGGAACCAACGCGGCTTCACTGCCAGCGCCCAGGTCATCTTCCTGGTCTACGGTCTCGTCTCCGTTCTCCTACGCGGCCTCCCCAGCGCTCCAGTCTCTGAGGTGCTCTTACTGAGCGTGTGCACTGCCGTTGGCATCCTCGGCGGGGCGCTCCTGACGCGCGTCATCCCGATTCGGGTGGCACGTATTGCGATGCTCACGGCGGCCTGGGCAGGTTCCCTCGTTGTGCTCCTGCGTGCGATCCTCACTGTGCTGGTCTAAGTGAGCGACACCGCCCTCCGCGCTGGCACGCAAATTGAGACGGTGTCGTACGATCGCATCATGCGCACACGTCGAGTGACCATCAGCGTCGCCAATGGTCTGCACGCGCGACCGGTAGCTGAGCTCGCCCGTCTCGCGCTCGATTCTGCACACCCCGTCACTATCGCGGGAGCATCCGGAGCCGTCGTCGACCTATCGAGCATCCTCGCGGTGATGGAATTAGGCTTCGCTGCCGGTGACCAAGTGACCCTCACGACCCCAGAGCACGCAGAAGCCGATGCCCTCCTCAATGACCTCGTTGCCGTGCTCGATCCGCAGCGGGATCACGCGGGCACCGCTGGCAGCTAAATTCACCCATCGATAACGGCAACGAGCTCGTCGAGAAGACCTTCAAAAGTCGTGCCTCGTCGGACAATCCGCTGCACACTGTCGCGCTCGCTGAATACCTCGACGAGCTGCTCAAAAACGGTCTGGAATGCCGTGCGATCGCTTTCGCTGAACGCAGCGAGCGCGACCACCTGCACTCGCCCGTCTCCCCAAGCGACAGAACCATCCGCAACGCCGATCGCGATAGCCGTACGCTGCGCAGTCATCTGCAGGGCGTGCGGCACCGCCAAAGCGTCGGTGAACGCTGTGGAGGACATGCGCTCTCTGAGGATAGTGTTCTCGACATAGTCGTCACCGATGAGCCCCGCATCGACAAGTCGCTCTCCGAGCCTGCGGATGACAGCTTCTTCTCCCTCATCAGGCAGCGGGAAGATAAAAGCGTCGGCCGAGAAATAGCGTGCGAGCTCTTCTCGAAGTCGCATAAGGCGTCGTCCTCGGCGAATGCGCGCCGCGGTCTGCGAGACACGCTCGACGTCAGCGTCGGTGAGGAACGGCTGAATGCGCACAAACTGATCGCCGCTCGCACCGGGGTCAATTGTGGTCAGCACCAGATCGGTGTCGATGCTCGCCCAGTCCGGATCAACGCTGGTCAACACACTCGTCACTTCCACAGACGACCCCAGCGACCGGTCAACGCTGGAGCGCAGCAGTTCATGCAATTCGTAATAGCCAGGGCAAACGATCGTTGCGGTGAGAATCGTCTCAGCTTTCCGGCTGCGTTCGAGCCTGCCGCCGATGTGCATCGCAATGTACGCGATCTCATCGTCGTGAATCGGCGCGCCGAGGCGGTCGTGCAGGCCGCTGGCGATGGAGACGGCGACCTCGAAGATCATCGGATACGACGACTTCAGTGACCGCGTCAGCGGATTGCGGGTCCACGCCTGCTCTTCGGCCCGCCGCATCAGGTTCTGCACGTGGAGGGCAAGGCGGAGGATGAAAGCTTCGTTGATCAGGTCGACCTGATAGTCAGCGGCAGCTTGCACGATCTCAGCGCGCACTGCCGCTTCGATGCCGGGGGCAACGCCGCTGCGCACCGCCTCAGAGGAAGGGTCCTGCCCTGGCGCGACCGCACGGGTGAGAACAAGCGTCGCCAGGTGTGCACTGTCTCCGTCGCCCAGCGTGACGCCGAAATGCTCTCCGGCGAGTCTGCTGATCACCGCGCCGAGTTTGGGAATCTCTTCCCAGGTACCCGCGATCGGCGTCTCCAGCGCACGACCGACGGAGACCCGATCCGCAGCAATCGCGATGTGCAGCAGCACGTCAGAAATCGCAAGTTCGTTCACGAAGTAACCGAGTTCGCCGAGTTCACCCACCAGTGCCGATTTGAACGGCCCGACCGCGTGGGCCGCGACCGTCGTTCCGGTGAGGGCACGGCGGATGCTCTCTGGGTGAAAGGACCCGGCATCCATCTCATCGTGTGCCAGCCTGCTAAGAAGGCGCCGTTGCGCCACCTCTGTGCCCTGCAGCCGAATCACCTCTCGGTCGCGCTCCAGCCGGAGCTCTCCCCCGCCCAGCAGCCCCCGCACCCGTGCAAGATCTGCTTCGACGGTGGCTTCGCTGACGTGCATCTGCTGTGCAGTGTCGTAGAGATCTATACCGTCTGACGCATCGAGCAGCATACGCACCAGCGCATGAAGGCGATCACGCGGAGCTGACTCCCCCGACACCCGCGTGCGCAGCGCAGCATGCGCGGCGACGCCGGCACGGTAGCCAGCAGGCCCCGATTCGATCGCATCAGCATCGGAGGTGCGCGCGTTGACGGCCGCGACATACGAGCGGATGCTGCGCGGTGTCACCCCGAGCAGATCAGCAAGGCTGGCAGCCGTTGCCCACTCGTCCTGTCGAAGCAGGGTTTGCAGGAGCTGGTCCTGACGCTGGCGCGACATGACTCCATGATGTCATTCCCGCGGCTACCACGGGCGGAAGAGGAAGGTTCCGCAGGGGCGGAAAGGAACGTGGTGGCACCTCTCTCAGTGATTTCCCAGAATAGAGAGCAGGAAGAGGTGGCATCAATGAAGATTCTGGTGGTGTGCGGTGCGGGAGCATCCAGCACATTCGTCGCCCAGCGGCTTCGCCGTGCCGCAACCGGCGCGGGTCTCGATTGGGACACCTCGGCAGGTACTGAGCAGACCATCTCTGCGTCATTCGCAGATCTGGTGCTCGTCGGCCCCCACCTCGCTGATCATCTGTCGGCGATCCACGCCGCTGCGCACTGCCCTGTTGCGGTGCTGCCGGACGATGTCTTCACAGATCGCGAGGGCACCCGCACCTTGACGATCGCGCAGAACGCGCTCTCTCACGCTTCTCACAATTCCACGTCCACTGCGAAAGGAACATCATGACTGCGCTTACACGGACCGTACGGATCGGCTCCTCCCACGGGTTGCACGCCCGGCCGGCGAAGATCTTTGCTCAGGCCGCCAAGGAGTCCGGTATTTCGGTGACGATCGCGAAGGACTCCGGCAAGCCGGTCAATGCCGCCAGCATCCTGGGCATCATCGCTCTTGCACTGGACCACGGCGACTACGTGACCCTTTCTGCAGACGGCGAGGGCGCTGAAGGCGTACTCGACACGCTCACAGAACTGATCACCACCGACCACGACCAGGAGTCGGCCGGATGAGCGAGTTGCGCGGAGTCGGCATTGGGCGAGGCGTCGCACAGGGCCCCGTTGTCCGCATGGCTGAGGCTCTGCCCGCCCCGGAAAACGCGCCGAGCACGGTGGGCGCGGATGCTGAGCGGG
>DQHP01000175.1:292-12402 GCA_003524435.1 Microbacterium sp. | reverse complement strand
CGGCGGCGACGGTGATCGCGGTGCGATGGCGCAGCACCCACCGCGCAAGGGCGCCGCGCTGGGTGTACGCACCCATTGTCATCCGGACGATAAGTGCGACGGCCGTGACCAGGTACGCACCGGCGTACAGGACTCCGGGTAGCTGTTCCATGAAGGCCGGGCCGAACCGACTGGCGACCTCTGCAGCGTTCAGGCCGACGATCATCCAGGTCGTCACGGCGGCGACCGCAGCGATCGCAACCACACCCCACCATGGATGCCGCCGCACGAGCAGCATGGTCATCACGGTGACGCCGACGATCACGACTAGCGCGAACGAGTATCCGGCGAACGGGATCAGCCCTCCGGGCGTCAGCAAGATCAAGGCGATGGCCACGACGATCGTCATAGCCCGCGAAAGTGCGGTCGAACGACCGGCACGCGATGCAGCGTATCCGAGCAGGCCGATGACGATGCCGGCGAGGCCGACAGCGAGGCCGAGCGCTGCGTCGACGGCTTCGGGAAGTACCCGCCCGATAAGCCCCGGGGCGACGGCGTCCATCCATCCGAGCGATCCGGGGGCAATGAGGCGAATACCCCCGAGAACGGCCAGCACCGCGGAGCATACGACGATGACGAACGATAAGACTGAGTGGATTCGTGAGTTCATGCCTTCACGCTATGAATCCAGTGCGGGCGGGCACATCGCCCAGCGTGACGGTTGTGCTCACCCGCCAGAGTGAGTCTCAGGTCAGCGGCGATGCGTTCTGCGGCCGCAGCACGCCGTGCTCATAAGCCCAGATGACGACGTGGATACGGTCTGGCAGCCCGAGCTTTGCGAGCACAGCTTTCACATGGGTCTTCACCGTGTTGGCGGAGAGAAACAGACGACGGGCGATCTCATCGTTGGATGCCCCGGACGCGAGCATCCGCGCCACCTCCTGCTCGCGTGGACTCAGCACTTCGAGGACCGACCGCACATCGGGAGCGGGAGCACCCTCGCGCACGAATCCCAGAAGCGCCCGCGTCGCCCGTGGTGTCATCACAGCCTCACCGGCGGCAACGGCGACGATCGCGTCTGCGAGGTCTGCAGGAGCGGCATCCTTCGTCAGAAATCCACTCGCGCCCTCTCGGACCGCGCCGAACACGTACTCGTCGAGGTCGAAGGTGGTCAGGACGAGAACCCGAACGTCTGGGCGCAGTCGCAACACCTCTTTGGTTGCGGCGATGCCGTCGGTACCCGGCATTCTGATGTCCATGAGGATGACGTCGACGGCATGCGCGCGCACGAACTCGATCGCCTCATCGCCAGAGGCGACGGATGCGGTGATCTCCAGCCGCGGGTCTCGGGCGAGCATTGCGGCAACAGCCTCACGAAAGAGAGCCTGATCATCGGCCAACACCACGCGGATGCTCATATTTCGCCTCGTCCATACGGTAGTTCGATGCGCACAATCCACCCCGCCGCGTCCGCAGGCGCCGCGCTCAGAGTTCCTCCAGCGCTGCGCACTCGCTCGGCCATGCTGATGAGACCAATTCCGGCTCCGGGGCCTTTGTCGCCGGGCGACGCACTGGAGGACCCACCGTCATCGACAACCGTAGTCACCACTCGATCGCCGTCCCAGTCCATCTGCACGTTGATATTCTGCGGCGGCGACGTGTGACGGATTGCGTTGGTCAGCGCTTCGCGCACAGCCTGACGCAGTGCGATCCGCGATGCAGGGTCGAGCACGCCACGGGTTCCTGTTTCGTTGAACGCAGCGGTAGTGCGGGCACTGCGCACCGCATCGACGTCGCGGACGATCGTATCGATGTCCGGGACGGTTTCAAGAGGTTCATCCGCACTTTCGGCCACGATCGCACGCATTCCGCGCAGCGCATCTCGTCCGGTATCGACGACCACCGACAGCGCTCGGCTGCTCGCCTGCGGGTCTTCATGAGCGAGCGCACGCGCAACCTCGGCCTGGGCGATCATCACGGTCATGGAGTGTGCCACTACGTCGTGCAGATCGCGGTTGATGCGCATCCGCTCCGCAGCAATCGCCTGGTGCACTCGCACTCGTTCGGCGTTATCGATCTGCTGCTGCCGCAGCCGCTGCAGCATCCCGATCGCCCATCCCAAGGTGACGAGAGCGGCGAGGCCGACGAACGTCGCGAATCGAAGGTGGAGTTCGAGGTTCAACGTCGGCACTACCGCGATGATGCCAGCACCAAGAACCGCTATGCCCAGCGCAGCAGCGCTGACTCGGCGCTCGCAGTGCGCGGCGACCTGGCCGATACAGAGCAGATAGGCGAATGATGAGGGATACACCGCGGCGGGGATACCGCCTGCACCGGGAAGGACAGCCAGCACGAACATAACAATGCTCGCCCCCACGAAAGCGGTACGGGGAAACCGGATCGCAACGAGGGAGAACACATGCACCAGAGCGAACAGCCCCGCCAGCAAGATCGCCTCAGGTACGGATACCGGGTCAGCTGATTGCACGAGTGCGAGCAGACTCGTCGGCAGCAGCACGACGGCAAGCACGGACGCCAGGATTACATCGGTGCGCCCGATCGCACGCCACGCGCCGGAAATACTCGTTTCACCTGCAGGCACGGCCCCATGCTGTCACAACCGGTCCCGGAATTGATCCCCCGCATGGGTGATTATCTTGCGTAGCGGCGGCACCACTCGTACATGATCACAGCGCCGGCCGCGCTCGCGTTGATCGAGCGCGTCGAGCCGTACTGGGTGATCTCAATATGCCCGGATGCTGCGGCGATCGCCTCTTCGGTCAGCCCGGGGCCCTCTTGTCCGAACAGCAGCACGCAACGTTGGGGCAGGTCTGCCTTGTCAACGGGAACTGCGCCTTCGACATTGTCGACAGCGATGATCGGAATGCCTTCGTCCGCCGCCCACGAGGCAAACGCGGCGACGTCTTCATGGTGGACGACGTGCTGGTAGCGGTCGGTGACCATCGCGCCGCGCTTATTCCAGCGCCGGCGACCGACGATGTGCACCGTGTCTGCGAGAAACGCGTTGGCACTGCGCACAATGGATCCGATATTCATATCGTGCTGCCAGTTCTCGATGGCGACGTGGAACGGATGCCGATGCGTGTCGAGGTCGGCGATGATCGCCTCCATGCGCCAGTACCGATACCGGTCGATGACGTTGCGGGTATCGCCGATCTCGAGAAGCTCAGGGTCGTACTGGTCGCCGACGGGCCACTCCCCTTCCCAGGGGCCCAGGCCGTGGGTGGTGCGCTCAGGTGTCTCGGTCACTCAGCCAGCGTAGTCGGGGCCAGCGTAGTCTGGAGCTGTGGCATCCCCGGCAGCAGACGACTACCTGAAGACGGTGTACACGCACACCGAGTGGCAGGACGCACCCATCACACCCTCCGTGCTGG
The DNA here is from genome assembly GCA_003524435.1 of Microbacterium sp. Classification (GTDB taxonomy): domain Bacteria; phylum Actinomycetota; class Actinomycetes; order Actinomycetales; family Microbacteriaceae; genus Microbacterium. The sequence continues at coordinate 9,028 of DQHP01000175.1, read as the reverse complement.
CAGCAAAGCTGGGCATTGCGCCGTCCAGCGTCACCGAGATGGTGAAGAAGCTCGCGAAGTCTGGCCTCGTCTCGCATGTGCCCTATGGTGCCGTACGCCTGACGCCTGCGGGCGAAGCACGTGCGCTCGCGATGGTTCGCCGACACCGCCTCATTGAAACCTGGCTCGTGCAGGAGTTCGGCTACGCGTGGGACGAGGTGCATGACGAAGCCGAGGTGCTCGAGCACACCATCAGCGACCGCCTGTTGCAGGGAATCGACGCCAGACTCGGCGCTCCTCGCTTCGACCCGCACGGCGATGCGATTCCGGATGCCGAGGGCAAAGTCATCCGCGAACCATTCGTGCTGCTGGCCGAAGCCGCGGTAGGTCACGTCGGTCGTGTGCTGCGAGTGGATGACCGCGACCCCGAGTTGCTGCGCGCGCTGGAGACGCGTGGCCTCGCTGTCGGTTCTGAGATTCGCGTCACCAACAGCGGCATCGAGCTCGCCGGCGCCGCAGTCGATCTACCCGATGGCGCCGTCGACGTGGTGTGGGTTCACGCATAGCGACCCGCTGTTAGAAGAATGTGTGGGCGAGGTCGACGACGACGTCTGAGTCCACCGATTCGACAATAGGCAGTACCGTCCACTTATCGAAGGACGTGCACGGATGCGACAGCCCCAGCCGCACGACATCACCGATCGCGAGCGCATCCTCTTCTAAGCGCACGTATGTGTGCTGGTCATTCATCGCTGAGACGGATGCTCCAGGCAGAGGCTGCCAGGCTGCACCCAATTGGGTACTCATTGCCCGGGGTACGGGGAGATCCTCGTCGAACGGGAAGTCACGCTTGCCACCGTCAATGAGTGCCAGGCCTGGCTCAGGATGCGACGTGACACGACCGACTCCGAACATCCCTACCGCGAAACGCGGCGTCTCGGTGCTCCGGCGGCCCTGATCAAACGGCGACATACCGCGGTAGAAGCCTTCGTCGTGCACGATGTACGCCCCGGAGCGCAGGGTGAAGAACGTATGACCACCGCCGGGCCGCTCACCAGCACCCGCACGCGCGCCGGCCGCGGCGAATGCCGTGGCGACACGATCGAAGAAGCCGCTGCCACCCGCAGTGACGTAGATGTCGCCGTCGTCATAGAGGTGTGAGATGCGCTCGTGCAGCTCGATCTGAGTGGCAAGGTAAGCCTCGACGGCTTCGAGCGCAGCATCCGATCGGTCGTGCGCAAGACATCCCTCGTAGCCAGCGACGCCCGCCAGGCGGAGGACGTCGGATGCAGCAATCCGCTCAGCGATCTCGATCGCCTCGTCGATTGTGCGCGCTCCCGTACGTCCGCCCTCTGCACCGATCTCGACGAGAACGTCGACTCGGCGCGGTGATCGAGCATCCCGCAGCGGAGCTTCCATCGCGTCAATCGTTGCAAGGGAGTCAGCCCAGCTGATGAAGCGGAAGTCGGGGTCAGCGAGTTCGCCCGCGAGGTAGCGCAGCGCGTGCGCGTCGACGGCCGCGTTGGCGAGCATGATCGACGAGACGCCGAAAGTGCGTGCCGTGCGCACCTGCCCCATCGTGGCGAGGGTGATTCCGAGCGCCCCGGCATCGAGCTGGCGCTGCCAGAGCGTCGGGGCCATCGTTGTCTTGCCGTGCGGCATCAGCGCGAGGCCACGCTCGGCACACCAGGTCGCCATCGTGTCGATGTTGTGGCGCATGGCCGCATCGTCGAGGACGATCATGGGCGTCCAAAACTCAGATAGGCGGGGGCCGGTAGCGAGGAAGTCCGCTGTGGTCATGCCGACGGCTCGATCGGGAAGACCCAGATGCCGCGCCGTCAGGGGGATGTTTCCGAGCGTTTTCATGCGTTCCTCCTCTGTATGAGCCGCCACCCGCCTCGTTGTGGGATGGTTTCTCGAATGATACGCGCCGAGCTACCGGACCCGCTGGTGCCCTCACGGTCAGCCCAGGGATCGATCTCGAGGCGATGCGCCCAGTTCAACTTGAGTCTCGGGGATTGCGTTGTCGCCGTCGCCGTCTTCATCGGGTGAGCTAAGTCGCCGTCTTCATCGGGTGAGCTAAGTCGCCGTCTTCATCGGGTGAGCTAAGGGGTGAACTTTGGCAGATTCTGCGCGACAACGACCAGGTCTTCACACGGACCTGTTTGGGTATGGCCTGGACGGTGTCTCGTGTGAGGCAGGCGTCGACGTCAGGCGGAACGGTGTTCAACCGACGACCGGAAACAAGACGACTACCCAGAGGATGCGTGAAAGCAAATGACAGAGGAGCTCAACCCCGCCGGTGCCATCGATCGCCGAGGACTACTCAAAGGCGCGGCATGGTCGGCCCCCATCATCGCGTTGGCAGTGGCGACGCCACTCGCCGCAGCATCCACCGCACCGGCGATTCATGTCGATCTGTGGAGCGACGCGTTCATGCCCTTGGATGCCCCGGACGGCACGGTCGGCGGTCAATACAACTACTTCACCGGGCCCCGGTGGCTGACTTACCGTTTCAGCTACGGGAACAACGGGCCTGACACACTGCCGACTGGCGCTTTCGTCTCGATCGACCTGCCTTTCGCAGCGCTCTGGAACACCGCAACCATGGAAATCGTCGAGGATCCGACCGGCGCCAATCCGACGTTCATCGGCAGTCAGCCGATGCCATATGACGGCGCCGGTACCGGCCCGGCTTTCAACTACGGACGATGGACTTACATGGTCAACCGGGAAGTGGCACCGGGCGAGAGCTTCACCCTCACGTACCGGGTGTGGCTCACCGACGCGACGATTCCAGCCAGCGATCATTATCGTTCACGGTGCAGATCAGCCATCTCGGTCGCAAGCACGGGCGCCATCGAGGACAGCCCCCTCACCAACTCCGGGTATTCCGCAGCCTTCACGATGTACAACACCTCGACGGCAGTCGAGAACGCGTGACCGTGTCGGTTGCACCGGCCTGAGGTCATCCTGGTCGACAACTGATCGGCGCACCCTCTGCGTCTAGGCTGAGCACATGGCACACCGCGATGACATCGAATGCTGGCTCACCGACATGGACGGAGTCCTCGTCCATGAGAATGATGCGATCCCGGGGGCATCCGAGATGCTCGCGGGCTGGGAGAACAACGGCATCCCCTACCTGGTCCTGACCAACAACTCGATCTACACCGCACGCGATCTATCCGCGCGCCTGCGTTCGAGCGGCTTGCACGTGCCGGAGGACCGGATCTGGACCTCCGCCCTGGCCACAGCCGACTTCCTCGCACAGCAAGTGCCCGGAGGATCCGCGTTCGTCATCGGCGAGGCCGGCATCCTCACTGCCCTTCACGATGCGGGGTTCGTCATGACCGAGACGAATCCCGATTTCGTCGTCGTCGGAGAGACACGTACCTACTCCTTCGAGGCAATCACGAAGGCGATCCGTCTGATCAACGCGGGTGCGAGGTTCATCATCACCAACCCGGATGTCACCGGCCCCAGCATCGAAGGTCCGCTCCCCGCAACGGGCGCCGTCGCGGCGCTCATCACGAAGGCCACCGGCAAGGAGCCGTACGTGGTCGGCAAGCCGAATCCCATGATGTTCCGGTCCGCACTGAATAAGATCGGCGCGCACTCGAAGAAGACCGGCATGATCGGTGACCGCATGGACACTGATATCGTCGCCGGCATCGAGGCTGGTCTGCACACTGTGCTCGTACTCACCGGCATCAGCGATCACGCTGAGATTGAGAAGTACCCGTTCCGTCCGGACGAGATCGTAGATTCGGTTGCCGATCTGCTTCCCACAATCACCGAGACGATCAGGACCGTCGAGGACTAACGGAGAGATTCAGCATGGGCGTCCTCGACGAAGGTGAGCGCATCGAGCCAGCGGATGCCGCGGCGTGGCGCGCCTGGCTCGAAGCGAACCACGAGCACTCAAGCGGCGTGTGGGCGTTGAACGTTCGCGGCATGAACGAAGTCACGTCGCTCGGATATGAGGATGCGGTGCAACAGGCACTGTGTTTCGGATGGATCGACGGACCCGTGCGAATGTTCCCCGAGGGCACCGGCCAATGGTTCTCGCCGCGTCGGCCGTCCAGCGGGTGGGCGGCGACGAACAAAGCGCGCCTGCTACTGCTGGAGGAGCGGGGCCTGCTCGCCCCTGCCGGCATCCGAACGATCGAGGTGGCGAAAGCCAACGGCACCTGGGAGATGCTCGACGGGCCAGAAGCGGGTATCGAGCCCGCAGAACTCACCGCGGCGCTGGATGCCGTCCCTGCAGCGCGTGCGCATTGGGATACGTTCCCGAAATCAGTGAAGAAGCTCGGCCTCACAAACATCGCGACAGCGAAGCGTGCAGAGACCAAGACCGCGCGCATTGCAAAGCTCGTCGCAGATGCGGCAGATGGGAAAAGACCATGACTGAGCGCGACGTGCTTTTCCTGGTGATGATCCTGATCGGCCTCACCACACTCACGGTGTTCGTCGTGCAGTTCGTTCGCTCGCGCCGTCGCGGCGGGGGCGAAGACGACGGACGCTCCGGCAACTGGTGGGAAGGTCCCTGGGACGACGACCCAAAGCGCTGAGTCTTCGTTGATATCCCCCGCGCGACGGATGTCCGCACGTCGCGAATTTGTCAGCATGAGAGCATGACTACTCGCATCCGCTCTCTTCTCGCCCTCACCGGCGCGGCGATCCTCGTGGTCGCCGTCACCGCCTGCACACCGGATCCGCAGTCCTCTGCGGATCATGTCGAGATTCCGGACACGGCTGTGGGGGCGCAGGCTCAGTGGATCCTCGATGAGATCAACAGCGACGAGCTCAGTACGGAAGATGAGCTGGAGACACGGTTCGACGTCTCGTTCTTCGAGAGCATTACTGTCCCCGAGATGCATGCAACCCTCGATGACCTCCGTGCCGCGCAGGTATGGATGCCGACCGCATACGAAGGCAATGACGCTCAAGCAAAGATCACGATCGAGTCGTCGGCGGTGACGTACGACATGAGCGTGTCAGTGACTGGCGACGGCGTGATGAATGCCCTTTTCTTCGGCCAACCCGAACCTGAGCACACCCCCGCCGCAAGCTGGGACGATTTGCAGGCACAACTCGAAGAAGCTCCGTATGAGGTTTCGCTCCAGGTTCGCGAGGTCGGCGTAGACCAACCCGACGTTCTGATCGGCGACGCTGGCTCTTCTCCGATCGGCTCGATCATCAAGCTTTACGTGCTCGGCGGCGTCGTCGACGCCGTAGATTCAGGGGCCCTGACATGGGAATCCCCGCTCACGATCGATGCGGAAGTGCGGAGCCTTCCGACGGGTGAGCTGCAGGATCTCCCTGACGGGTCGACGGTCACAGTGCTGGAGGCCGCACAGAAGATGATGGCGATCAGCGATAACACCGCCACCGACCTCCTGATCCGTGCAGTGGGCAAGGATGCCGTGTCCGCCGCGCTCGTTGAGATGGGCCACGCCTCACCCGACGACAACGCGCCGCTGCTCACCACCCGGGAATTGTTCTGGATCGGCTGGGGAGACGAAGACCTGCGCGAGCGTTGGGCGGACGCGGATGCTGTCGAACGCGAAGCGCTTCTCGCCGAGGTCCCCGCCGGGGTGCCCGACGCGAATTCACTCGACTGGTCGGTTGCCGCATGGCAATCCGGAGCGGAGTGGTTCGCCACGCACGATGACATCGTACGAGCACATGTTGCTCTGCAGGAACGCGCAGCCACGGCCGCGGGCGCACCCGTTCGCGACATCCTCTCAGCGAACCCGGGCGTCGCATTCGGTGATGAGTGGACCTACGTCGGGTTCAAGGGGGGAAGCTCGATGGGCGCGATTGCAGGTTCGTGGTATCTCGAACGAGCGGATGCCGCGCCAGTGGTGCTCACTGTGCTGGCACGTTCAGACGACCCCGCGGTGTTCGCAAACCCGATGACGGTACTCGTATACGCGCAGGATGCTGCGGCGCTTCTGGCAGAAGAGTAGGACCGACGTTCAGCCGGCCAGGTTTGCCCCCGGGATCGCCGCGAGCAGCTCCTGCGTGTACGCATGCTGTGGGGCGTCGAAAATCTGCTCAGGCGTGCCGCTCTCGACGATCTTGCCGCGCTGCATCACGTGCACCTCATCAGAGATCATGCGCACCACGGCGAGATCGTGGCTGATGAAGAGATAGCTCAGTCCCAGCCGCTTCTGCAGATCAGCCAGCAGATCGAGGATCTGCGCCTGCACCAGAACATCAAGTGCAGACACGGCCTCATCAAGTACGACGAGCTCCGGCTCCAACGCCAACGCTCGTGCAATCGCGACGCGCTGGCGCTGTCCGCCGGAGAGCTCATGAGGGAGTCGCTCTGCCATGGCCGCTGGCAGCGCCACTTGCTCGAGCAGTTCGCTCACGCGAGCGTTGCGAGAGGCCTTCGTGCCGATGCGGTGCACGCGCAGCGGTTCGGCGATGGACTCCGCGACGCTGTAACGCGGGTCGAGTGACGCGTACGGGTTTTGGAAAACCGGCTGCACCCTGCGGCGCAGCGCGAAGAGATCTTTGCGGCGGAGGCCAGCAAGATCGACCCCATCGAAGAGGATCGAGCCGTCGGTGACGTCCTCAAGTCCCAACACGAGGTTGGCGGTCGTCGATTTTCCGGAGCCTGACTCCCCCACGATTGACACGGTGGTGCCGCGGCGAATGTCAAAACTCACTCCGTCAACGGCAGTGAACGTCTGCGGCTCTCCTGGTTTCGGCGAGCGCAGCGCGAACTCCTTGCGCAGCTCACGAACGGAGACGAATGCTTCCTCGTCCGCTGCACCTTCGCGCACCGTCAGCAATCGCCTCCGCGACGCGAGGCTGGGCGCGGCGGCCAACAGTTGCTTCGTGTACTCATGCTGCGGGTTGCCGAGCACCTCAGCCGAGGTGCCCTCCTCGACGATGTTCCCGCGGAACATCACCACGATGCGGTCGGCCCGCTCTGCCGCGAGCGCGAGGTCATGAGTGATGAGGAAGACGGCGGTACCGAGGTCGTCGGTCAGCGCATCGAGCTGGTCAAGAATGCGTCGCTGGACAGTGACGTCAAGCGCAGAAGTGGGCTCGTCGGCGATGAGCAGGCGCGGCTTGCATGCCAGCCCCATGGCGATGAGTACACGCTGGCGCATACCGCCGGAGAACTCGTGCGGGTACTGGCTGGAGCGTTGTGCGGCGTCGGCGATTCCGACCATCTCAAGCAGTTCGACGACCCTGGCGTGGGTGGCATCGCCGCTCGTGTGGCCGTGCACCTCGAGCGCTTCACCAATCTGCTCCCCCACCCGCATCATGGGGTTCAGATTCGACATCGGATCCTGCGGCACCAGACCGATACCCGCGCCGCGCAGGGTCACCATCGTGTTCTCGCTGAGTTCGGTGAGCTCACGCCCATCGAAGCGGATGCTGCCGGCAGTGATCACTCCGTTCTCGGGGAGTAGCCGGTTCACCGCCGCCGCGGTGGTCGATTTGCCAGAGCCAGACTCCCCCACGATCGCCACAGTTTCGCCCGCTGCGACATCGATATTGACGTCTCTGATGGCGCTGACCAGTTCAGAGCCGGATCGGAAGCTAACGGAAAGATCGCGGATGCTCAGCACGGGCTCGATGGTGCTCATGATGTTCTCGTTCCTTCGGTGGTGCGGGGCTGAGTGTCGCCCAGGAGTACAGGAAGTGCGCGGCGCCACAGCGCCTCGGTGGTGGTGGGTGTGGTGGCGAGCAGGCGATTGCTGAGCATCACGACGGCAGTGCCAGCATCCGGCACAATACCGAGCGCGCAGCCGGTGAATCCCGGATGCCACAGCATCCGCTGTTCTTGTCCGCAGGTGCGCGCACGCTGGCTGCGCCAGCCCAGCGCCTGGCCCACATCAGGGCCCTCTCGGAAAAACTCAGAGACGGCATCTGGATGCCAGAGTTCGGTGTGCTGCTCCGCCGAGGCGAGCGCGGTCCCGAGCCTCAGCAGGTCATCGACTGTCGAGAACAACCCTGCGTGGCCGGAGACTCCGCCAAGGGCATGGAATGCGTTACCGTCGTTGACCTGCCCGGCGATCTCGCCCTCGCGCCAAGCGAAGTCACGCCGTTCGGTGAGGATCGGATATGGCTCGCCGGTCTCGACCATCCGGCGCTCTGCCGCGTCGCCGCGTGCGCTAGCGGCGATGAGTCCGAGACCCGGGTCTGGCCGATATCCCGTGGCGGCGAGAGCGAGCGGCGCGGTGACAAGTTCGCGGATCGCCGCATCGAGAGGGGCGCCGGTGACCGCGGCAATGACACGGCCGAGCAGCATGAATCCAAGATCAGAATAGTGATGTGCCGCATCGAACGGGTACCGCAGCGGCAGCGCGTCCAGGTGCGGCGTACCCAGGTACAGGGGCTGCCATTCCCAGAGTCCAGCGCGGTGCTGAAGGAGGTGGCGAAGCGTCGTCTGTGGAGCACACGCGGTTGTCGGCAAGAACTTCAGAACCGGATCATCAAGATGAACCATTTCGAGCGTGACCATGCGCAGCAGCGCAGTGGTGGTGGCCGCAACCTTGGTCACCGACGCTACGTCAAAGATTGTGTTGACGGTCATCGGGTCCCCGGCGGCATTCGCCACGCCCGCCGCGGCGGTCTCGCGGATCCCCGCGCGGGCGACACCCACAACGGCGCCGAGCGGTGCGGTCTCTGCAGATACGAGACCTTGTGCTGCCTGCTTCGCACTCATACCAGCACCTCCGCACGAACATCCGGCGCCAGACCGGTGATGCCCATCCCTGCCCCATC
>DQHP01000175.1:0-241 GCA_003524435.1 Microbacterium sp. | reverse complement strand
GCCGCATCCAGGTCGTGCACGCTGTCGGGAGCGAATGCCGCGGCAAGCTGTGCCGTCGCTCCTACGCCGACGTGTGCTTCCATCATGGAGCCGAAGATCACCCCTAGCCCCGCGGCCCGGGCGGCACGGGCCGCATCGAGCGCCGCAGCAAGACCGCCGGTCTTCGCAAGTTTGATATTCACCAGATTGGCGGCGCCCCGCTCAGCGATAGCGTGCACGTCTCGCGCAGTGTGCACGCTCT
>DQHP01000174.1 GCA_003524435.1 Microbacterium sp. | reverse complement strand
CCGAGGCGGGGCTGATCACCGTGGACGACGACGAGGTGGTCGCCCCCTTCGCCCTGACCCCCTATGAACTTCCCGTCGGTGTCCCGCGCGGCTTCCGTCCCGGGGACGAGAACCTCTACCTCGTGGCCGACCACGGCACCCTGACCACCCCGGATGTGCTCGACGGAGAATTCGTGCTCGGCCTCGGCGGAGCCGGCCGGACACTGGTGTCGATCACCCCGCGTGACCACGTGGGCGTGGCCGCCGATATCGGCACCGGCTGCGGAATCCAAGCTCTGCTGCTGGCCCGCCACAGCGACCGAGTCATCGCCACCGACATCTCCCGCCGAGCCCTGCGCCTGGCCGAACTCTCGGCCGGACTCAACGCGGTGACGACGATCGAATTCCGGCACGGGTCCCTCCTCGAACCATTGCACGAACCCGTGGATCTGCTCGTGTCGAATCCGCCGTTCGTCATCACCCCGCGCAGCACGGACACCACATTCGAATACCGGGACGGCGGAATGACCGGAGACCGCCTCGTTCGGGAGCTGTTCACCCGGATCCCTGAGAACCTCACCCCGGGCGGACGCAGCGTCTGCCTCGGAAACTGGGAAGCCGCCTCGGGGACGGACGAAGGACCGGAGACCTGGGTCGACGATGCGGATACGTCGGTGTTCGTCATCGAACGCGAGGCCCTCGACCCCATCGCCTACGCCGAAACCTGGATCCGCGACGGCGGGATCCCCCGCGCCAGCACCGCCTGGAACGACGCAGTCGCCGCATGGCTCGACGACTTCGCCACCAGAGCTGTGGACGAAGTCGTCTTCGGGTACGTGCTGATGGCGAAGTCCGATAACGATGTGCCAACGATTGGTACCGAAGATCCCGCGATCGGCGACGTCACCTCGGACGTCGACCGCGGTCCGTCGGGGACGGCCGAGGGAGTATTCAAGACCAGGGTCAGAGTCACCTCGGCGCCGGCGAACAATCCGCACGGACTCGCAGAGTTCCTCACCACGATCATCGCGATCCGGTCGTGGCTGGCATCGGCCGGGCCGGAGGAGATCGCCGCAACCGCTTTCACCCGCTCACCCGACCTCGTCGAACATCGCCATTTCGTTCCCGGAGCGCCGGAACCCAACTCGATCACCTTGGAACAGGGGATCGGCTTCGGGCAGGTCTTCGACCTCGATACGGCACTGGCCGGATTCGTGTCCGTCGCGGACGGGACGCTGACCCTGCGACAGACGGCCGGGGCCTTGGCCCAGCTTCTCGAGGTCGATCCCACGGCACTGGAAGACCAACTCGTGGCCCAGGTCAGAGCCCTGTGCGCGGCGGGTGCACTGCTGCCCGACAGCGGTTCGGTCGGGAGCTCGACGACTGGGACGTCGGCGGAATAGGGATAGGATCGGAAACCGTTGACCCCGTGTCCGAGCCGAAACCGGACGAGGTCCGGACAGCATCCGGGCCGGAAGGGTCGATGAGGAACGTGTCCGTTCAACAGTGTTACATTGGGCCGGATCGTCCGTTGCAGCGGGCAGCTGATGCCGTGAGAGGAATGTGAAAGCGTGACCACAACCGAGAAGAAGCCCCGTCGCCTCGTCATCGTCGAGTCTCCGACGAAGATGCGGTCGATTCAGGGGTACCTCGGTGATGACTACGAGGTGCTCAGCTCTGTCGGCCATATTCGCGACCTCGCTGATAAGAAGGACATCCCCGCTGCCGATAAGGCCGCGTATGGGAAGTACTCGATCGACATTGAAAACGGCTTTGATCCGTACTATGTCGTCTCCGATCGCAAGACCAAGACCGTTGCCGAACTCAAGCGTGCGCTGAAGCACGCCGACGAAGTCCTGCTCGCCACTGATGAAGACCGCGAAGGCGAGGCGATTGCCTGGCATCTGCTGGAGACCCTCAAGCCGAAGGTTCCTGTCAAGCGCATGGTCTTTCACGAGATCACCAAGGACGCCATCCAGGCCGCTGTCGGCAACACCCGCGAACTCGATCTGGCGCTCGTCGACGCGCAAGAGACGCGTCGCATCCTTGACCGTCTGTACGGCTGGGACGTCTCCCCTGTGCTCTGGTACAAGGTCAAGACCGGCCTGTCCGCCGGACGTGTGCAGTCCGCCGCCACCCGCATGATCGTTGAGCGCGAACGCGAGCGTATGGCGTTCGTAGGCGCTGAGTACTGGGATGTTGAGGCCATGGCCTCGTCCGGGTCCGCGTTCCGTGTGCGGCTCGTGCGCGTCGATGGGGGACAGCTGGCCCGCGGTACGGACTTCGACGACCTGGGAAAGCTGAAGAAAGCTGTCGTCGTCCTCGACGAGAAGAAAGCGGCAGCTCTCGCCCACGCCGTCGATGATTCTGCTGCGGGTACCGTCACCAAGGTCGAAGCCAAGCCCGGCACACGCAGCCCATACGCGCCCTTTACGACGTCTACCCTGCAGCAGGAGGCGGGGCGCAAGCTTTCGATGAGCGCGAAGCAGGCGATGAGCGTCGCCCAGCGGCTCTACGAAAAGGGTTTCATCACCTATATGCGTACCGACTCGGTTGCGCTCAGCACCCAGGCCGTACAGGCGGCGCGCAGCCAGGCTGTTGCGCTCTACGGTGACAGCGCGGTGCCGCTGAAGCCCCGCGTTTACAAGTCCAAGAGCAAGAACGCGCAGGAAGCGCACGAGGCAATTCGCCCCTCGGGCGACAAGTTCCGAAAGCCTGCTTCTGTTGCTGGTGAGCTCGACCGTGAAGAGCAGCGTGTGTACGACCTCATCTGGAAGCGCACCGTCGCCAGCCAGATGGCTGATGCGAAGTACGAGACCACAACGGTCACGATCGCGGTCGACGCGGCAGGGCAGAACGCAGAGTTCACCGCCTCCGGCACCGTCTACACGTTCAAGGGTTTCCTCGAGGCATATGAAGAGGGCAAGGATGAGAAGCGCGGCGACGCCGACGCAGACTCGAACCAGTCCCTCCCCGCAGTCGCTGTAGGCGATGAGCTCACGATGTCGGATGCTGAGGCGAAGGGGCACAAGACCACACCGAAGCCCCGTTACACCGAGGCATCCCTGGTGAAGGCACTGGAGGAGCACGGCATCGGCCGTCCCTCCACCTTCGCCAGCATCATCGGCACGGTTATCGACCGCGGCTATGCCACCAAGCGTGGCCAGGCGCTCGTGCCGACCTGGATGGCGTTCAGCGTCGTGCGACTGCTGGAAGAGCACTTTGCGCATCTCATCGACTACGATTTCACCGCTGGGCTGGAAGATGATCTTGATGCCATCGCTCGCGGGGAACAAAAGCGCAGCGAATGGCTGAAGTCGTTCTACTTCGGTAGTGACGCTCAGGTGGGCCTGCGCCAGGTCGTAGACAACCTCGGTGAGATCGATGCCCGCGCGTTGAACTCGACGAAGATCACCGACACCGCCACGCTCCGCTTCGGCAAGTACGGTCCGTACATCGAAGTGATCGATCCTGCGAAGCCGGATGAGCGCGGACGCATCGTCAACGTGCCTGAAGAGCTCGCACCCGATGAGCTGACCGCTGAAAAGGCTCAGGAACTCATCGACGCTCCTGTCGCCGGAGACCGCGTACTGGGGGAGAACCCCGAGAACGGTCGAGTCATCGTTGTCAAGGATGGCCGCTACGGCCCCTACGTGCAGGAGAACCTGCCGGAGGAAGAATCCGCCGTTGATGAAAAGACCGGCGAGGTCGTTGAAGCGCCCAAAAAGAAGAAGCCGGCGAAAAAGGACGCGCCGAAGCCCCGCACTGGATCGCTGTTCCGCTCGATGTCGGTTGAGACGATCGACCTCGACACTGCGCTGATGCTGTTGAGCCTTCCTCGTGTTGTTGGCGCCGACCCGGAATCGGGCGATCAGATCACCGCGCAGAATGGTCGCTACGGGCCGTATCTGAAAAAGGGCACAGACTCACGGTCGCTGGAAAGCGAACAGCAGATCCTCGATGTGACGCTGGAACAGGCGCTGGAGATCTACAAGCTGCCCAAGTATGGGGCTGGCTCACGTCGTGCGTCCAGCGCGCTCGCCGAGTTTGAGGCTGATCCCGTCAGCGGCAAGCTGATTCGTATTCGCGATGGTCGCTTCGGTGCGTACGTCACCGACAGCGAGACGAATGTGACTATTCCGCGCGGCCAGAAGCCGGAAGACATTACGTTCGAGATTGCCGTGCAGATGCTCGCTGACAAGCGTGCCAAGGGCCCGGCGCCGAAACGTGGTGCGAAGAAGGCTCCTGCCAAGAAGGCTCCAGCGAAAAAGGCCGCAGCGAAGAAGAAGGCTCCCGCTAAAAAGGCTGTCGTCAAAACGGATGAGGAGAAGGCTGCGGCACGCTCGGCTGCGGCGAAGAAAGCTGCCGCAACCCGCGCTGCGAACGCGGCGAAGAAGTAGTAGTCGCGCTCGTGGCAGGTATGTGGATCACTCTTGAGGGTGGCGACGGCTCGGGAAAGACCACCCAGGCCGCACTCCTTGAGGGGTGGCTGACGGATGCCGGACACACGGTGCTGCGCACACGTGAGCCTGGCGGTAGCGAAGTCGGTCAGTTGATCCGTGACATCGTGTTGCACCACCGCGGCGACGTTGCGCCGCGGGCGGAAGCGCTGTTGTATGCGGCCGATCGCGCGCACCATGTCGCGACGGTGGTGCGTCCGGCACTTGAGCGCGGCGAGATCGTGCTGCAAGATCGCTATCTTGATTCTTCCGTTGCCTACCAGGGCGCGGGGCGCGTGCTCGATGCGGTGGAAGTTCGTGACCTGTCACTGTGGGCGGCTGAGGGTGCTCTGCCCGATCTCACCGTCCTGCTTGATCTTGATCCGGCAACAGCCCGTGTGCGTCTGGACTCGGCCGACAAGCCTTTTGACCGGTTGGAAGCGGAAAAGTCCGATTTTCATACCCGAGTGCGCGAGGCGTTTCTGGCGCTTGCGGATGCGGAGCCTGATCGATTCCTCGTGCTGAATGCCGCCACAACCGCTGACCAGATCGCGACGGATATTCGCGCCCGCGTCTCGACCCTGCTCTGAGCAACGTCCGAACCGCAAGATACGCTGAATCTATGTCATCACCCACGCTCGCACCGTTCCCCTGGACGGATGTTTGGGGGCAAGATGATGCGGTCGAGACGCTGCGCTCTGCAGCATCCGACCGGGGCACGCTCTCGCATGCGTGGCTGATCACCGGGCCTCCTGGTTCGGGCCGTTCCACGCTCGCCTATGCGTTCGCGGCGGCGCTGATCGCCGACAGCCCTGACGACGAACAAACGATGCGTCAGGTGCTCGCCGGCACCCATCCTGATGTCACCGCGCTGCGCACCGAAAAGGTGATCATCACGATCAAAGAAGCTCGTGCGCTGGTCGAGCGCTCGTACTTCGCACCCTCTGCGGGCCGCTATCGCGTCATCGTCGTAGAAGATGCCGACCGGATGGTCGAGCGCACATCGAACGTGCTGTTGAAGGCCCTCGAGGAGCCGCCAGAGAACACGGTGTGGGTGCTCTGCGCCCCGAGTGAAGCGGACCTGTTGCCGACGATTCGCTCGCGAGTGCGGTCGCTGAGGCTGCGCGAGCCGGACGTTGATGACGTGGCGAAGTTGATCGTGCAGCGCACCGGCGCTGACGAGGCCGTCGCTGAGCAGGCAGCGCGCCACTCTCAGCGCCACATTGGGATGGCGCAACGTTTGGCGACGGATGACGCGGCCCNNCGCCGCCGTGACACCACGCTGCGCTCTGTGCTCGCCATCAGGGGCGTCGGCAGTGCGGTTGAGGTCGCCGGAGAAATCATTCAGGTGGCGACCGACGATGCGAAGGCGTTGACTGCGGAGCGCGATGCATCCGAACGCGCCTCGTTGCTGCGCACGGTTGGTGTCGCAGAGGGGCAGGCGGTTCCGCCAGCACTGCGCCCCCAGATCTCGGCGCTAGAAGAAGATCAGAAGCAGCGCGCGAAGCGCAGTCTGCGAGACGGAATTGATCGTGCGCTCACCGATCTGCAGTCGATGTACCGCGACGTGGTCATGCTGCAGTACGGACGCGGCGATGACCTCATAAACCGTGAGTTACGTGAGGATTTAAGCGCCTTAGCGGATGCATGGCCGGTGACACGTACGCTGGTTGTTCTTGACCATTTGGCTGAGACCCGGGCAGCGCTGGAGCGCAACATCGCTCCGACCCTCGCCCTCGAAAGCTTGCTCGTGACGGTCGCGAGCGGAAGGAAACCGTGAACATTCGACAGACTTCTCGCCTGCGACGACTTGCTGCGATCACAGCGGGGCTCGCTGTGGCATCGGTTGCGCTGAGTGGTTGTCTCTATGCGATGATCCCGGAGGGGGCGACGCCCCGTCCGTCTCAGACGAATGAGCCCGACACTGAGGGTGTCTCCGCAGACCTGCTGCCTTTCTACGAACAGACCTTGGAATGGGACTCATGCGAGAACGGCACCGCGGGGTTTGACTGTGCCTTTGTCACTGTGCCGCTCGATTGGGACAATCCGGCTGACGGCGAGATGGAAATCTCGGTTGTCCGGCACCAGGCCACCGGCACCCCGATGGGATCGTTGCTCACCAACCCTGGTGGGCCGGGCGCGAGCGGAGCTGACTTCATTTTGAACAGCCTCGACTACGCGGTCGGTGAGGACCTCATCGAGAACTATGACGTCATCGGTTTTGATCCTCGCGGCGTCGGCGGGTCAACAGCGGTGCGCTGCTTCGATCCAGAGCAGATGGATTCCTACCTTTACGATATCCCCGAGAACGAGCGGGGGACTGACGCGTGGGAAGCTGAGCTCACCGAGCGCAATAAGGCTTTCGCCGAGGCGTGCGAAGCGAACAGCGACGGTATCCTGCCTTTCATCACGACAATCAATTCGGCACGTGACATGGATCTCATCCGCGCAGTGCTCGGCGATAAACAACTGAACTATCTCGGTTTCTCGTACGGCACGTTCCTGGGGGCGACCTATGCGAATCTGTACCCAGAAAAGTCGGGTCGACTCGTTCTTGACGGTGCGATCGATCCTGCTGTCTCGGGACTCGATGTCGGAACCACACAGGCGCTGGGCTTCGAATCTGCGTTGCGCGCCTACATGCAGGACTGCCTTGACTCTGGCTCCTGTCCGTTCAATGGCACGGTGGACGACGCGATGGCCGATCTGGGTGCGCTTCTCGCCAGCGTTGACCGTACGCCGTTGAAGAATGATGACGGACGCTTGCTGGGGGCGGATTCGCTCATGACCGGCATAATTGTGACGCTGTACTCCGAAGACAGCTGGTCAGTTCTCACGCAGGCGCTTGAAGGCGCGCTGGAGGGCGACCCGTACGTCGCTTTCTACCTGGCGGATGCGTATAACAGCCGTGAAGACGGCGTATATATCGATAACTCCAGCGAAGCGTTCCGCGCGTATAACTGCATGGATTACCCGGTGGAAAACGATCCGGGTGCCGAAGATGCCTCGATGGCAAAGATCGAAAAAGGTGCTCCCACGATCGCGCCGTATTGGTCTGGGCCCGATTCGTGCGAGGTCTGGCCGTATCCGCCGACCGGCACGCGCGGTGAGATCCATGCCGAAGGCGCGGGCCCAATCGTCGTCGTTGGCACCACGAACGACCCGGCAACGCCCTACGAATGGTCCGTTTCTTTGGCAGACCAGCTCGAAGAAGGTGTGCTCATCACACGTGTCGGCGAGGGACACACCGGCTACAACAAGGGCAACGCATGTGTCGACGACGCTGTCGAAGCCTTCTTCCTTGACGACGTTGTGCCGCAGGACGAGCTCAAATGTGAGTGAGTTGGTTCGCAGCATGGCTCTGGACAGGGTAATATCGTTGATCGTGCCGCTCTCGTAGCGTACGCCGCCTTAGCTCAGTCGGTAGAGCATTTCACTCGTAATGAAAAGGTCGTCAGTTCGATTCTGACAGGCGGCTCCACGGGCCTCGTGATGTGACAACATCACGGGGCCGTTTCGCTCTCATCGAGACGCTGCGCAACAGCGGCGATGCTGTTATGGAACTCCTGGCCAGCGTACGCTCGAGGTATGACCAGGGCACTTCTTATCGTTGACGTCCAAAATGATTTCACCGAGGGCGGTGCTCTCGCGGTCGCCGGAGGGCATGCCGTAGCATCCGCTGTCTCTGAGTACCTCGCTGAGCACGCGGACAACTACGCCGTCATCGTGGCCTCGCGGGACTGGCATGACGCAGACGGCGATAACGGCGGACACTTCGCCGATGAACCCGATTTCGTGAGCACCTGGCCCACACACTGCGTTGCAGGCACCGAAGGTGCTGAATATCACCCACTCTTGGTGACGGGTGCGGTGACGCACCACGTCCGTAAGGGGCAAGGCATCCCCGCCTATTCGATGTTTGAGGGTGTGACCGACAACGGTGCAACTGTTGCCGCGGTGCTGAGCGAGAAAGGCGTTCTCTCGGCGGATGTGGTCGGTATTGCGACCGACCATTGCGTCCGTGCCAGCGCTTTGGACGCCATCGCACATGGCGTGCACGTACGCATTTTGACAGACCTGGTGGCTGGCGTCGGCGCCGACTCGAGTGAGGCCGCGCTCGCTGAGCTTGCACATGCCGGTGCCGAATTGATCACCGCTCAGTCCGCTTCTGAGAGCGACGGCGCGTGAGTCGCAGCGTCCTGCTGTTGCGCGCCGTCAACGCCGGTGGGCACAACAGGGTGCCGATGGCACGGCTGCGTGAGGTTCTCACCTCTGAAACGGAGCTCACCGGGATCTCGACGTATATCGCCAGCGGCAACATCGTGTGCGACGAAATAGCGGATGCTTCGGAATGCTGCGCGCGTGTTCGTGAAGTGATCGCGTCGGAGTTTGCCGTCGATACTCCGGTCATTCATCGCACGCACGCCGAACTCGTCGCATCCGAGGCTGCGCAGCCGTTCGCCGACGGTGCCGACAAACTGTTGCACGCGATGTTCCTAGAGATAGCTCCGGCGCCGGGTTCCATCAAGGAGCTGGAGTCGCGCCTCGTGCCGGGGGAGCAGATCGCGCTCATCGGACGCGATCTATGGATCAACTATCCAGATGGCGGCGTGAGTGCAACGAAACTGACGAAGGCAGTGTTCGACCGAACACTGGGAAGCGCCGGAACGGCGCGAAACCTTCGCACGGTGCGCACACTGATCGAGCTCACGGCGTAACCTCACCCGATCTCGCGACTGAGCGCACGGGGCGGCGCGGACGGATGCAGTTGCAGGTCGATGCGTCGATCTCGGCAATCGACGCAGCGCACATAAAGCACGATGCCCTCGCTTGTCTGGTGGCGGGATTCCACGCTCCACGCGTGCTCATGGAATCGCGCAGGGGCGTGGACTAGGGAGATGGATTCGGTGTCGGTAGCGGTCATGCTTATAGCGTGATGTAATGCCCTTATGCATCTCAACCCTTACGGCGAGTACGCAGTGCTCTTAGCGGGATCGCTCGCAAACGACTGGCCCGAAGATCGGGCAGCAATAGAGGAGCGCACTCTCGATCTCGGGATGACAATGACATTTCCTCCTGCGCCCGGTGACCACTTGGCGGTGCGTGGAGTGATCGACGAATGGCTGGAGATCGTCGACGAGACAGATCCCGACCGTCGCGCGGAACTGCTCAATGCGCGATTGGCTGCAGCCGCGGCATATCCGCGTCTGACCAACCACGACGGTGAGGGGTGGCACCTGCACTATCGTGACGACGTGCAATCGATGCCGTTCGTGCTGCGGGCGATCATCAATCTCGGAACAGCGCTTCACCTCGTCACGCGCGGGATGAACCGGCTCGGGCGCTGTGCCGCCGCACCGTGCACGAATGTCGTGGTCGATGTGACCCGCAACGGCCGTCAGCGATTCTGTTCGGTGAGGTGCGCGAACCGCGCTGCCGTGCGGCGTCACCGGGCTACACTTCCTCGACCCTGATCAAGTGGTGGCGTCGATTGCGCTGTCGAAGGCTGCTACCACGCGCTCCACGGTCGCGTGATCGCCGGTGATATCCATGGCGTCGAGCGCGCTGCCCTCATAGAGGATGCTGGCCCATGTAGAAGAGTCTCCAATTACCGACGCGATCGGATCGCGCGCGAAGCCCCGTTCTATAGAGAGCTTGTCAGCCCAATTCAGGCGGTAGGTGTAGGGCGCGGTGTCGACGTTGACGCGTTGGTCGGCAAGGTGCAGTTCTATTTCGATGGGTGGCTCCATCGCGGCCGGTGGTGCCATGGTCATCATGGACTGGACGATGGCATCAGGGGTAAGGCCGCCCCCTGCGACATCGCGCATGGGTGAGCGCAACGCCCATCGCCCCAAAGATTCGAGGACTGGCTTCAGCTCGGAGGTCCATGCCGTGACGGCGTAAACAGTGACGCGTGCTGGTGCAGGCAACGTCACCCGCCGCACCATTCCCGAGGCTTCGAGTTGGCGAAGCCTGGCGGTTAAAACTGCGGGGGTGATGCCCCTCAGTGACGCTTCGAGTTCGGCGAAGCGCTTGGGTGCCAGCATCAGTTCGCGGATCACGGGGTAGGTCCAACGGTTGCCGAGTAACTCCATCGCATGTGAAGTGGCGCATGCATCTCCGTGCGCGGAGTAGGGGCGTGTCACAGGCATGCCTCATTATTTCGCTATGGACAAGAAAGTGCAAGCTATGTTAAACATAGTTAAAACCACGTTGATCGACACGCAGAGGAGTCGTCATGTCCAGCACACTTACCTCCGAGCAGAATCACGGCATCGTCAAATCTGTTGACGGCACTTCGATCTCGTGGAGCCGCAGCGGTTCCGGACCGGACCTCGTCATGGTCCATTGCGTGGGCGTCTCGCGCGTCACCACGCCGCAGCCGACTCTCGCCGATGCTCTGGCAGAGCACTTCACCGTCTGGACGTATGACCGACGCGGCAAGGGCGAAAGTGGCAACGCCGCGGAGTACGAGGTCCAACGTGAGATAGAAGACCTCACGGCCATCATCGGGTTGGCCGCGGGGTCGGTCACCGCCTACGGCTTCTCCTCTGGTGCGACGCTCGCACTCATCGCTGCGGAAGCTGGGGCGCCGATCGAACGACTGGCGCTTCTAGAGCCACCGCTGTACGACGAGGCGGACTCGGATCATCATCTCCGAGCCGAGGGCGTGAGGAAGCTGGCCGAGGGGCATGACGTGCTTCACCGGTGGTTTCAGACCGATGTCGTAGGCGTGCCGGACGAGGTACTAGCTGAACTGCCACCCCCATCGGCCGAAAACCTGCGAGACGCCCCGACCCTCCTGCACGAACTGACGTTCCTGCCGGGGACCCCCGCGGTGCGGTTTGCCTCGGTGAAACAGCCGACTCTGGTCATTGCGTCAGAGTCGACTGCGCCCGATATTCTCGTCTGGGCTCGCGAACTAGAAGAGGCGATGCCGAACGCGCGAGCCGCGGTATACCCGGGTGAGTGGCACGGGGTCGACGATACGACGTTGACCAGAGCGATCAGCGACTTCGTCGGTGCAGGGCCCGCGTGATGCTTCAGCCTGTCTGGCCGCTGTGCTTGCCCTCGGCGATCTCTTCCACGATCTTCGCGTTGAACGCTGGCAGGTCATCGGGTGTGCGGCTGGAAACGAGGCCCTGATCGACCACAACCTCCTCATCGACCCACGTTGCTCCTGCGTTGCGCAGATCTGTCGTGAGACTGGGATAGCTCGTCAGTGTTCGTCCGCCGAGGACATCTGCCTCGACGAGAATCCACGCGCCGTGACAGATCACACCCACGGGCTTGTGCTGCTCGAAGAACGCGCGAGCAAGCGTCACCGAGGGCTTACTCAGTCGCAGGTGATCGGCGTTGACGACACCACCGGGCAGTACGAGAGCGTCAAAGTCATCGGCTGAGGCTGCGTCTGCTGTCAGATCGACGCTCTGTACGTGGCCGTTTTTACCCGAGACTTCAGAGCCCTTCGGAGCAATCATGGTGATGGTGGCACCTTCGCCAGCTACCGCATCCCAGGGGCTTGTCAGCTCGCTGTCCTCGAATCCATCGGTCGCCAGAAATGCGACGCGTTTTCCTGTGAGTTTGGCCATTGTGCTGTCCTCTCTATCGGGGGTGCGTCCGGGGACACCCTACGAGCATCCAGCTGATGGAGAGGCGCGTGAAGGGGGTGGCCAAAATGCCCTGCGTCGTGATAATCCATCAAACGCGTGCGTTATGACGCATTGCACCCCTCTCGACGAAGTAGGCTAGTTGTTGCGGGCCTGTAGCTCAGTTGGCAGAGCATCGGACTTTTAATCCGCGGGTCGCGGGTTCGAGCCCCGCCGGGCCCACAGTGTTGCGTTATCACAGCGCAAAGATGTGGCCGCCGATGAGTAATCTCACCGACGGCCACATCTTGCCCTTCATGCCGAACTCCCCAGTCGGCACCATCCGACTTACTCTGCCGGCGGCATCAGCACCGAGTCGACGAGGTACACGGTGGCGTTCGCGGTCTGGACTCCACCGCAGATGACGTTGGCGTCGTTGACCATCAACTCGTCACCGCTGCCGGTGACCTCAAGGTCAGCGCCCTGCACGGTCGTGTGCATGCCAGCGATGTCGTCAGGCGTGATCTGGCCAGGAACGACGTGGTACGTCAGGATCGATGACAGCGTGGCCGAGTCGGTCTTGAGGCCCTCGATAGTTGCCGCGTCGATCTTCGCGAAGGCGTCATCCACCGGTGCGAAGACGGTGAACTCGTCGCCGTTAAGCGTGTCGACGAGGTTGACATCGGGGTTCAACTCGCCGCTGACGGCAGAGACGAGCGTTGTGAGAATGGGGTTGTTCGAGGCTGCGACCGCTACTGGGTCCTTCGCCATTCCCGCGACAGATCCTGCGCCGTCCGGAACCTGCTCGGCGTATGCCTCGCAACCGGGGCCGACGAGGTTTGCGGCCGGATCCATTGTTTCGGGAGCAGTTTCCGTCTCCGACGTGTCGGGCGTCGACGGCTCGGCCGGCTCTTCAGCGGTGTCGCCGCCCATGGAACATCCGGCCAGCACGAGAACGCTGGCGAATCCGAGCGACAGTGCTGCTGTGATCTTCTTCTTGGTGCTGAACATCTCTCTACCTCCGGGGTTGGGGGCCGCGATATCTCCGCGGCGTTGACAGGTGTTCGGAACCCTGTAGCGATCGGATGGGAAGATTCTCAAAAAAGATTTCGATCAATCTGAGGCCGTGCAGATACAGGTGATGAGCCGAGGATGCGGCATGCTGGTACTGATGGTCATTGACGGTATGGATGTACCGGAGGACGGCACGGCGAACGATCACGCCGCCGAACTCCTCGTTCGCGTAGCCGCAGGTGACCAGTCCGCGTTCGCACAGCTCTACGACATGCTGTCTCCACGCGTGTTCGGTCTGATTCTCCGCGTGCTCGTTAACCGCTCTCAGAGCGAGGAAGTACTTCAGGAGGTTTTCCTCGAGGTCTGGCAATCCGCTTCGCGCTTTGCTCCGAACAAGGGGCAAGGACGATCATGGGTGTTCACGATTGCACACCGCAGGGCGGTGGACAGAGTTCGGGCGTCGCAGGCCAGCGCCGACCGGGACGTGAAGGCTGGCCTGCGTGATGTTGGTGTGGCACACGACAGTGTCGCAGAGCAGGTAGAGCTCGGTATCGCAGGGCAACAGGTAATAACAGCGTTGGGAACACTTCCCGAAGCCCAACGCGAAACAATAGTTCTGTCCTACTACGGCGGCTACAGCCAGAGTGAGATCGCGGCTCTGGTGGGATCGCCGCTGGGGACGATCAAGACTCGAATGAGAGATGGGCTCACACGACTGAGAATCGAAATGGGGGTGAACGCATGAATGAGAAAGAATTCGCCGCACTCGCGGCAGGGCACGCCCTGCACGCGCTTTCGGAAGCTGAAGAGCAACGCTATGCGGATGCCCTAGTTGCGCATCCAGAGTGGGAGCCCGGTGCCGTGATCGATATGAACACTACGGCTCTGCTCGCCGAGAACGTCGAGCCGGTGGTGCCCCCGACTAGTGTTCGCGATGCCTTACTGGCCCAGATCGCGACAACACCGCAGACCCCTGTCCCGCAGACCCCTGCTCCGCAGGCGCCTGCACCCGCAATCGTGCGAGCTGCGCCGCGTCGGCGCGGACGTCTTCTCTTCGCACTGGCAGCCTCTGTTGCTCTGATCGTCGGCGTAGGAATCGGAGTCTCGGTTCTCAGCTCGCAGCTTATGCGTCCGGCATCCGTTGTGGCGCTTGAGCAGATCGAGTCATCCACCGATGCGCAGCAGGCGAGCGTCGAGCTCGATTCCGGGGTTACCGCGACCGCGCACTGGTCGCAGGACGTTGGCGAGGCCGTGCTCGTTACCGAAGGGCTCACAGGCCTCGATGACGAAAAAACCTATGAGCTCTGGTTCGTGCGTGAGGACGGACCGGTATCAGCTGGCATCTTCGATACGGATTCCGGCGCAGCTACGGCGCTTCTGGATGGAGACATGCAAGCGGGAGACGCGATCGCGGTGACGGTGGAACGCGCGGGCGGATCGCCAACAGGGCAGCCGACGACCGAGCCGATCATTGTGATCCCCACAGCCTGAGCGCGGGTAGCCTGGAGAGATGGCTGAGCAGTTTCACCGTCCCGTCCGCCGCCCCGCGGCAGCCTTCGACAAGCTCGTGGGTTCTACGGATTCGGCAGAGGCCGTCCGAGTCGCTCATGCGACAGCATCCGCTCTTCTGAGTAAGGCGCGTGCGGATGAATCAGGGCAAAGCGCCGAACGTCTGATCGCCTTTACCGCAGAGCACGGTATCGACGACATCGCGGAGTTGTGGGCAGGTGCTCCGGCGGTCTCACTTCCTGGAGCACTGTGGCGTCTGTACCTGCTGCAACTGGCGATTCACAGCGACGCGCAGACATCAGCGCTGTTGTACGAGCGTGGACGAAACGAACTGCGCTCTACGGATGTTGCGGTCGCGGGAGCACCAGTACCGGCCAGCCCCCAAGAGTTGGAGGCGCTCGTGGACACGATTCTTCGCGGCGTTTTTCTGGGTGACTTCGCCATCGCTCTCGAGCGGGCGGCCGCGTTTTGCCGCATTCAGGTGTCTGGGGCGACACACACTGCCGATGACTACGAGGCCACGGAGCCGGAACGAGCAACGCAGCTCACCAAACGGGCACGCAGACTCAGTACGTACGCAAATGATCTGAGCGCGGCATCGGCACTGTGGCGCGTGGGCAGTCTCATCTGAGAACCGCCCGACTGTTCAGGGCAAAGAAAGACCGGGCCGCAAGAACGCCTCTCGGCGGAAGGCCGCTCGCAGCGGCAAAATTTGGAGCCCGGGGTTATGCGGCCCGGCCACTCCATTGTAACGTCTCCCGCTCCTGTGTATTCCATGAGCGCATCGGTCGTAGAGTCATTTCATGGCCCAGCGTTTTGCTTTGATCATCGATCCCGTCGGCGACTCCGAGGAGCGTGCAGACTACGCAGATACCTTCACTGTGGTGGATGCCACGGCCCCTGCCCTGAGCGTCGGCGAGCTCAGCACCCAGCGCGGCGACGGAGTATTCGAGTCAATCGGCGTCATTGATGGACATGCACAGGAGATCCTGCCGCATCTGGAACGCCTCGCGCATTCGGCCGCGCTGTGCGATCTACCGGTGCCTAACCTCGCCCAATGGCGGCAGGCTGTCGCGGTGGCCGAGGCGGAATGCCCGCCCGGGGAGGCAGTGATCAAGTTGATCCTCAGCCGTGGAGTGGAGCACGGGCCCACGCCGACCGCGTGGGTCACGGCTGCGCAAGCATCCGATTTTTCGAGCGTCCGAGAGACGGGCGTGCGAGTGGTCACTCTGGACCGTGGGTACGACCTGAGCGCGGCCGAGCGAGCACCCTGGCTGCTGCTGGGGGCAAAGACACTGTCGTACGCGGTGAATATGGCAGCGCTGCGCGAAGCGCGCCGCAGGGGCGCTGATGACGCGATCTTCCTCTCCAGTGACGGGTTCGTGCTTGAGGCTCCCACGGCGTCGCTCATTCTCCGCTTCGACGATCGTTTCGTGACGCCAGAGCCCACCGGCGGCATCCTGCACGGAACCACCCAGCTGAGTGTCTACGAGTACCTTGAGCGACGCGGTTTCGAAGTCGGATATAAGCGGATCCCGGCATCCGATCTGGGGAGAGCGGACGCCGCGTGGCTGGTCTCCAGCGTGCGGCTGGCGGTGGCTGTGACGGCGATCAACGGGGTCGATCTTGCGGCGGATCATGAGTTGACGCGACAGGCGAACGGCTATCTCCTCTCGCCGCGCGACTGACATACGGCACACTTCGAGGCAGGATGGAGATATGTCTGGCAACCCGTATGAATCACGGCCCTGGCTCAGCTCTTATGCAGACGGAGTCCCCGCAGAGATAGATGCGCCGACGCAGACGCTGTCGGAAATGCTCGTTGCGAGCGTAAAGAAGTTTGGCCGTCGACCCGCGCTCGAGTTCTTCGGTGCGGTCACGAGTTACCGTCAGCTGGGCGAGCAGATCGAACGCGCTGCGGAGGGCCTACGACGTCTGGGCGTCAAGAAAGGCGACCGGGTCGCACTGGTGCTGCCTAACTGCCCGCAGCACGTAATCGCGTTCTATGCAGCGCTACGACTCGGGGCGATCGTTGTCGAACATAATCCGCTGTACACAGCTCGTGAGCTGCGACACCAGTTCGAAGACCACGGCGCGCGGTTCGCGATCGTGTGGGACAAGACTTTCGATACCGTTGCCGACTTCCCGACGGACCTCAAGCTCGAGCGCATCATCAGCGTTGACATCACCGCAGCGATGCCCTTGTCCACGCGCATGGCGCTGCGGCTGCCGCTGCGGAAAGCGCGCGTTTCCAGGGCGAAGCTGACTGCCACGCCTCGGGCGAAGCATCCGCTGACCTGGAAGAAGATGCTCGAACATCGTCGCATCTCTCGCCGTGTGCCAGGTCCCGCATTCGACGACATCGCTTTGCTGCAGTACACCAGCGGTACGACAGGCACCCCGAAGGGGGCGATCCTCACGCACGCGAACCTGCGGGCGAATGCAATGCAGGGGCGAGCCTGGGTACCTGGTCTCGTCGATGGCGAGGAGACGTTTTATGGTGTGTTGCCGCTGTTTCACGCGTACGGCATGACGCTGTGTCTGACATTCGCGATGAGTATTGGCGCAAAACTCGTGCTGTTTCCCACCTTTGACCTCGATCTCGTCAGGAACGCTGCGCGAACGAGCCCTCCCACGTTTTTGCCGGCGGTGCCGCCGATCTACGATCAGCTCGCTCGTGCGGCGGAGCGGGGGACGATCGATCTCTCGACCGTGCGGTTCGCGATCTCCGGCGCAATGAGCCTGCCCGTGGCGACCGTGAAGCGCTGGGAGGAGGCGACCGGTGGGCTGCTGGTGGAGGGATACGGCATGACCGAAGCCTCTCCGGTGGCGCTCGGTAATCCGATGGGCAATACACGACGGCCGGGTACGGTGGGCGTGCCGTTTCCGAGCACGGAAATCCGAGTCGTCGACCCGATGGATTCGACAGTTGACCTTCCGCTGGGGGAACCGGGTGAGCTCCTGATCCGCGGGCCGCAGGTTTTTCAGGGGTACTGGCGCCGTCCCGGTGACACAGCAGCCTCACTGCTTGCCGATGGCTGGCTGCGCACCGGCGACGTAGCGGAGGTGTCGGCCGATGGCTTCGTGACGATCGTGGACCGGCTGCGGGAACTCATCATCACAGGCGGCTTCAACGTCTCACCCACTGAGGTCGAGGGTGCCCTCGAAGCACATCCGGACATCATGGCCGCCGCTGTCGTGGGACTGCCACGAGCGAAAGGGGGCGAAGATGTTGCCGCGGCCGTCGTGCTTCGGGACGGCGTGGATCTCGATGCCAGCGCGTTGCGCGACTTCTGTCGTACGCAGCTCACTCCCTACAAGGTGCCCAAGCGCATCACTGCAGTGGAGGAGTTGCCGCGGTCACTGATCGGCAAAGTGCTTCGACGCGAGGTACGCGAACGGTTACTCGGGGCGTAGCAGCCCGGGCTGTTCTCGTCCCGAATCCCAGACGGACCTGCGCGTGACGGCGTGTCCCAGCCGCAACACGCCGAAGCTCACGGAGTGCGTCTGGGATCTGGCACGGCAGGAGGCGATTCCACCGTGAGATTAACCCCGCAGGTGGGCACCCGCTGCGACCTTAGCGACGATCGCTGCTGCGACGGTCGGCCAGTCATGCACGATCAGCGCGTAGTCGAAGCGCAGGGTCTCGTATCCGAGCGCTGCAGCCCGCGCGTCACGGAGGAGGTCCTTGTGGCGAAGCGAACGCATGGGAAGGTCAGCATCGGGCCGGCTACCCCCATGATTCTGTTTTCCATCGGCTTCGATGATGAGCCGATCGCCAATGACGAAATCAACTTCACCGACTCCGTCGATGAGTACCTGCGTCCGCACAGTGATACCAAGGTGGTGCAGTCGAAGCCTGATGAGAGACTCGAGTCCGCTGTCTGCATCAGCACGGGCAAAATCCAATAGCCAGCGCAGCTTCTCAGGCAAGCGATCGCGCAACCATTTCACGCCACCGT
Organism: Microbacterium sp.; assembly: GCA_003524435.1. GTDB lineage: Bacteria > Actinomycetota > Actinomycetes > Actinomycetales > Microbacteriaceae > Microbacterium. Next base: position 12,976 of record DQHP01000174.1, on the reverse strand, counting down.
GCGGAAGCAGACACTTTCGCAACGCGGATTCCAGGGCAACGAAGAACGGCTCCTCACCCGCGCAGACGGCAATCTGCAGCAGCACATTCTGGATCGGCGGCAGCTCACCAGGCGTGACGCTCCCGTCGTCCCAGTGCAGGCGTAGCTCGTCGGAACACGACGGCAGGTCGCAGCCGTGGCGTTCTCCTGCGTGACCGAACCAGATATGCAAAGTGGGTGCTTCTGCCGCAGCATCCGGATCTTCCACATCGAGTATCCAGAGCCCGTGTAATCGTCCCGCGGTGAGGCACGCGGGGGCGCCACCGTGCTGGACCGCATGGATCAGTTCAACCGACGTCCCGCTCGCAGCGTAGACCCCCTGACGCACCCGAATGATCTCTCCCGCCTCGTGGGCGCGTGTGATCTCTCTCTTAGTGACGCCGTGAGAACGCAGCGCGTTTGTGCGTGCGATGGGACCGATGATGGCCAGCACGGTCGATGCGAGGACAAAGCTCATAGTCTGAGCATCCGCTTCTCTGTCGCGTACGGATGCCCTGATCACACGATCTGTGCGTAACTCGACGACCGCCAGAAATGTGCAGAACGAGTCGTGATCGGGGTCGCTGTGCCGAATCCCAGACGGACCTGAGCGCGTTCGGTGTGTCGAAGGCGCGACACGCCGACCCAGCGCTTCTGCGTCTGGGAATTGGCACACGCCGGCGGCTAGCACGCCGACGCTGCTACACAGCGAGGAGTGGAGTTACCCGAACCTGCCCGACACGTAGTCCTCTGTCGCCTGCACCGTGGGGGTCGTGAAGATCGCCGTGGTGTCGTTGTATTCGATGAGCTTGCCGGGCTTGCCGGTGCCGGCGATGTTGAAGAACGCGGTCTTGTCGGAGACGCGGGATGCTTGCTGCATGTTGTGGGTCACGATCACCACGGTGTACTCGTTCTTCAGTTCGCTGATCAGCTCTTCGATCGCATAGGTCGAGATCGGGTCGAGGGCCGAGCACGGCTCGTCCATCAGGATCACTTCTGGTGACACCGCGATCGCACGCGCGATGCACAGACGCTGCTGCTGTCCACCGGACAGTCCAGATCCGGGGCGATCGAGGCGGTCTTTGACCTCGTTCCAGAGGTTCGCGCCAGTCAGCGCCCGTTCGACCAGATCTTCCTGGTCGCTCTTTGACATCCGAGTGTTGTTGAGCTTGACCCCTGCCAGCACGTTCTCTTTGATCGACATCGTCGGGAACGGGTTGGGACGCTGGAAGACCATTCCCACCTGGCGGCGCACAAGTACCGGATCAACGCCGGGAGCATAGAGGTCCTTGCCATCCAGCAGCACTTCACCCTCGACGCGCGCGCCGGGGATGACCTCGTGCATGCGGTTCAGCGTGCGAAGAAAGGTGGACTTGCCACAGCCAGACGGACCGATGAATGCGGTCACGCTGCGCGGCTGGATCTCCAGCGAAACGCCCTCCACTGCGAGAAAGTCGCTGTAGTAGACGTTCAGGTCGTTGACTTCGATGCTCTTAGACACGTGAGCTCCTTCGGGTTCAGATCCGGCTCAGCGGCCGGAAGTCTTCGGGGCGAACCACTTCGCGATCAAACGCGAAATCAGGTTCAGCACCATGACGATCAAGATCAGGGTGAGGGCGGATGCCCACGCGCGGTCAAGCGCAGCGTCGGCGTTTGTGCCCTGGTTCATGTACTGGTTGTAGGCGAATACCGGCAGAGTCATCATCTGGCCGTCGAAGAGATTTGTATTCATGCTCATCGTGAATCCCGCGGTGAGCAACAGCGGCGCCGTTTCTCCGATCACACGAGAGATGGCAAGTGTTACCGAGGTCATGATGCCCGCGATCGAGGTCGGCAGCACGACCTTGAGAACAGTCAGCCATTTCGGCACACCTAGCGCGTAGGCGGCTTCACGCAGCTCATTCGGCACAATGCGGAGCAATTCTTCGCTACCGCGTACGACGACCGGTGTCATGAGCACTGCAAGCGAGAGAGCACCCATGATGCCCATCGAAATACCCGGGTGGAAGATCAGCGAGAACACGGCGTAGATGAACAAACCAGCGACGATCGAGGGAATGCCTGTCATCACGTCGACGAAGAAGGTGATGCCCTTCGCGAGCTTGCCGCGTCCGTACTCGACCAGGTAAATCGACGTCATGAGTCCGATGGGAACCGAGATCACCGCAGCGGAGAGGGTGATAAGCACCGTGCCCCAGATAGCGTGCACAATGCCGCCACCTTCGCCAACCACGTTGCGCATGGAGAAGCTGAAGAACTCGGCGTCAAAGCGGGAGATGCCGTTTGCGACCACGGTCCACAGCAGTGATACCAGCGGCATCAGAGCGAGCAAGAAAGCTGTCGCGACGAGCGCAGTCATCAGACGATCGACTGCCTTGCGGCGGCTCTCTGCGATCGTGGAGATCACGGTGATCAGCACCATATAGATCAGGATGCCGATAATCGAGGCTCCGACGATGTTGAAGTCTGCGAGGCTCTGGCCGATGCTCGCGACGCCGAAGACGGCAAACGAGATCAAGAATGAAACGAGCAGCAGACCCCACGGCGCCCACTTGGGGAGCTTGCCGGAGGTAAGGGATGCCGAGGGCGCGGGCGCGGTGAGAATTGTCATGTCAGTTCGCTCCCGAGAACTCGGCGCGGCGGGCGACGATCCAGCGCGCCAATGCGTTGACTGCAAAGGTTACGACGAACAGGATGAGCCCGGTCGCGATCAGCGTATTGACCCCGGTGCCGTGCGCCTCAGGGAAGGCGAGCGCGATGTTCGCGGGAATCGGCGTGGGGTTCGTCGCCGTGATCACCAAGAAGCTGACGACAGCAGCGGGGGAGAGCACCATGGTCACCGCCATCGTCTCGCCGAGCGCGCGTCCCAGGGCCAGCATCGCCGCGGAGACCATGCCGCCCCTGGCGAAGGGGAGCACAGCCATTCGCACCATCTCCCAGCGCGTCGCGCCGAGGGCGAGGGCTGCCTCCTCGTGCAGCGTCGGCGTCTGTAAGAAGACCTCGCGGCAGATCGCCGTCATGATCGGAATGACCATAACAGCCAGCACAAGTGATGCGGTGAGGATGGTCTTGCCCGTGGAGGAAACCTGGCCTTGGAAGAACGGAATCCAGCTCGCGTTTTCGCTCAGCCACGCGTAGATGGGCTGCAAGAGCGGAGCGAGCACCAGGCCGCCCCAGAGGCCGAAGACGACCGAGGGGACAGCGGCCAGCAGGTCGATAACGTAACCGAGCACTGATGCGAGCTTGCGCGGCGCGTAGTGCGAGATGAAAAGTGCGATGCCGATGGAGATCGGTGCGGCGATGAGCAGTGCCATGAACGATGCCCAGAGTGTGCCGAAGACGAGCGGCCACACGTATGTCAGGAACGATTCGCCCCTGAGGATGTGGTTATCCTTCGTGTCGGCCTCGAACGCCGGGATGCTCTGGATGATGAGGAACGTCGCGACCAGAGCAAGCACGATGAGGATGATGATCCCGGCGGCCAGCGCGGTACCGGAGAATACTCGGTCGCCGAGGCGCTGTTTGGCCTTGATCGGTGCGGGCGGCGGGGTTCGCGCCGGCTCAGTCTGAGCCTGCTCGGTCGTAGTCATGATCTCCTTGTTTCGGGCGGAGGAGTCGGGGTGAAGTGGGGCGTGCTCATCGATGCCCTCGCGCCCGTTCGGGACGCGAGGGCATCGACTTCAGTTGTTGTTGATCAGCCGACCTGGATCAGGTCGATTGCGGCGATAGCCTTCTCGCGCAGGCCATCTGAGATGGGGGCGTTGCCGGCGTTTTCTGCGGCGGCGTCCTGGCCCTCAGCACTGACGATGTACTCGAAGTACGTCTTGACGAGCTCGGCGACGTTCGCGTCTTCGTACTGCTCGCAGCCGATCAGGTAGCTGACCAGAGCGATCGGGTACGAGCCGTCGGGAGCGGCAGCCGGGTCAACGTCGAAGACGAGGTCGCCTTCTCCGCGGCCAGCGGCCAGCTCGGAGCCCTCGACGAGTGCGGATGCTGCGTCCGCAGAGTACTCGATGTATTCGCCGTTGACACCCACGTGCACCAGGCCAAGGCCCTCAGCCTGTGAAGCGTCGAGGAATCCGATCGCACCGTTACCGGCGGTGATTGCCTGCTTGACACCCGAGGTGCCCTGCGCAGCTTCGCCGCCCTCGATCGGCCACTCGTCCGAGACCTCGTAGGTCCAAACGTCGCCTGCCGTTGCCGACATGTAGTTGGCGAACGTTTCCTGCGTACCAGAGGGGTCTGAGCGGTGGACAGCCGAGATCGCGAGGTCGGGCAGCTCAACACCGTCGTTCTGCTCGGCGATAGCCGGGTCGTTCCAGTTGGTGATGGTGCCGGCAAAGATGCCCGCGATGCTTGCCGCATCCAGGTTCAGCGTCTCGACGCCTTCAAGGTTGAATGCAACGGCGACGGGGGAAATATAAGCGGGGATCTCGACGATGTCGTCGGTCGTGCACGCGCCGAAGCCGCCAGCAGCGATCTCTTCGTCGTTGAACGCGCGGTCAGAACCGATGAAGTTGCTCGCGCCTTCCTGGAAGTTGGTGCGGCCCGTGCCGGAGCCGGTGGGCTCGTAGTTGATGGTCACATCGGGGTTAGCCGTCTGGAATGCTGCGACCCATGCCTCCTGGGCCGCGGTCTGCGAGGACGCGCCAGTGGCGTCGACCGTGCCGGAGAGTGTGGAGTTGGTGGGCTCTTCGGTGGTGCCACCGGTGCCGCCTTCGTTTGCGGCACAGCCGGCGAGAGCAAGAGCGGCGACAGCGCCGACGGCGCCGATTCGAGCGATTCGGGAGATCTTCACTGTGGATCCTTCGATCGTGGATGGTTGAGGCCCGGTGCAGGGCACACAGTGACGCTAAGCGCGGCGGTTAACGAGACTCTCCCGTGCAGGTAAACAGGAGGTGAACGGCTGCCGAAGCGTTAGATCTTCGGAACGTGCGTTTCGATCGAGATGATTCCTGAGCCCGGGTTGGTCGCCGACAGGTGAACGACTGAGAAAGCCGCGACTTCGAGGGCGGAGGCGCTACTGAGGTAAGAGCCCTGCATCGTACCCGTCGCCAGCGCGATCTCCGCGAGGATATCGGGGAGCACGGGGCCGTGGCTGCAGATCACGGCGGGTTTACGGGCGCGCACTCGTTTGCCGATGACCATACGAGCGTCGGAGCGGCCTTCTTCCCAGGCGTCCTGGCTGATCAGCTCGGTCGGCGTGATTTTGCGATCCAGTGCTTTTGCGAGCGGCGTCACCGTCTGCACGCAGCGCACAGCATCGCTGGTGACTATTTTGCGGATGCCGAAGGCACGCAGTGGCGCCACGATAGCTTTCGCCTGCTTCTTGCCCCGATCGGTGAGCGTACGCGCAGCATCCGATGCTTCCCAATCAGACCGCGGGGCCGCTTTCGCATGACGCAAAGCGACGATCGGAAACGTATGCAGCACGCCATCATCGAGCAGCCGTTCAAACTCGTCGAGAATTTCCAGGTCGACCGGATAACTGAGGTGCTTGCGTGCCTTCTTCAGGCTTACCCACTCGAGCGCGGCGATCTCTTTGTTCGGCACGAACTTAGAATCGCGGATCGCTTCGTCCGTGGCCTCAGCAGCCCAGTAGTGCACGACCTTTTGCCGCTTGGGGCGCATGAAATAGCGGCTTACGCCGACGGGCACGCCAAGATTGACCTGGATGCCGGTCTCCTCATGCACCTCGCGCACCGCTGTTTGCGCCAGCATCTCACCGGGATCGACCTTGCCCTTAGGCAACGTGACATCGCGGTACTTCGTGCGGTGGATGAGGAGGACACAGACCTTGTCTTCGACGAGCCGCCAGACAACAGCGCCAGCCGCATAGACGGCCTTGTCATCGCGCAGGCCGAGCGTGGTCGTCATCGCGCCGTCCGCGTCCGCCGTCGCCGTCGGATCTGACTCATGGTCTTATCTTGCAGGTCGATGAGGGGTTTGTCAGCAGCGGTGATGGCGTGGCGCTCCCACGCGCCATCGGCGCCGAGGTGCCACGAGATCGTCCCGTCATCCATCGCAAGATCGAAGAAGTCCAACAGTTCGGTGACGTGGGCGGGATCAGTGACGCGCACCAGCGCCTCAACACGTCGATCGAGGTTCCGGTGCATCATGTCCGCACTGCCGATGAACACCTGTGGTTCGCCGTCGTTCTCGAACGCAAAGATGCGCGAATGCTCCAGGTAACGGCCAAGGATGCTGCGCACCGTGATGTTGTCGCCCGTGCCGGGTAGTCCCACCTTGATGCTGCAGATTCCGCGCACCCAGATATCGACTTTCACCCCTGCCTGGCTTGCGCGGTAGAGCGCATCAATGATCTCTTCGTCAACCATCGAGTTCACCTTGATGCGGATGTGTGCAGGCTTGTCTGCTAGGGCGTTCTTGCGCTCGTTCTCGATCTGTCGCAGCAGGCCTTTGCGCAGGTGAAGCGGCGCGACGAGCAGCCGCTTGAACTTCTTCTCGATGGCGTAACCACTGAGCTCGTTGAATAACCGCGTGAGGTCCTTGCCGACCTGGGCATCGGCGGTGAACAGCCCAAAGTCTTCATAGACACGGCTGGTCTTCGGGTTGTAATTGCCTGTGCCGACGTGTGAGTAGTGGCGCAGCATCCCCTCTTCTTCGCGGATGACGAGAGCGAGCTTGCAGTGCGTCTTCAGCCCGACGAGGCCGTAGACGACATGTACGCCGGCTTTTTCGAGCTTGCGTGCCCACACGATGTTGTTCGCCTCGTCAAAGCGTGCCTTCACCTCAACAAGCGCGAGGACCTGCTTGCCGGCCTCTGCCGCGTCAATCAGTGCCTGAACAACAGGACTGTCGCCGGACGTGCGATAAAGCGTCTGCTTGATAGCGAGCACGTGCGGGTCGCGTGCAGCCTGCTCAAGGAAAGCCTGCACGCTGGTCGCGAAGGACTCATAAGGGTGGTGTACCAAGACATCGCTCTTGCGGATCGCAGCGAAGATATCGGCACGCGTGCTCGATCCAGTGGGCTGAAACGCCACCGGGGTCGTCGGCACGTGCGGGGGGTAGCGCAGATCAGGGCGATTGACGCGCGAAAGTGAGAAGAGCCCGCGCAGGTCGAGCGGGCTGGGGAGGCGGTAGACCTCCTGATCGGTGATGTCGAGCTCCTTGATCAGGAGGTCAAGCGTCACATCATCCATGTCGTCAGTGATCTCAAGCCGGATCGGCGGGCCGAATCGGCGCCGCAACAGCTCAGCCTCGAGCGCCTGAATAAGGTTCTCACTTTCGTCCTCTTCGATCTCCACATCTTCGTTGCGCGTAAGACGGAACGCGTGGTGATCGAGGACCTCCATCCCGGGGAAGAGATCGCCGAGGTGGTTGGAGATCAGGTCCTCAAGCGGCAGGTACCGAGCGATCTCGCCGGCGCCCGGTACCTCGACGAGGCGCGGCATCATCGCTGGCACCTTGAGACGGGCAAACTCCTGCCGGCCGGTACGGGCATTGCGGATGCGAATCGCGAGGTTCAGCGAGAGACCCGAGATGTAAGGGAAAGGGTGTGCGGGATCCACGGCGAGCGGCATCAGCACGGGGAACACGTGCAGTTGGAAGTACTCGGTGAGTCTCTCGCGCTCAGCGTCGGTGAGCGCGTCCCACTCGGTGATTTCGATTCCGGCATCCGCCAGCGCCGGGCGCACCAAGTCTGTCCACGCCGCAGCGTGGCGCACCTGCAGCGCATGCGCTTCGTTAGAGATATCGGCAAGGACATCAGCGGGAGAGCGCCCGACGTTAGTAGGGATGGCGAGACCTGTGACGATACGGCGCTTGAGGCCCGCGACACGCACCATAAAAAATTCGTCGAGGTTGCTCGCGAAGATTGCCAGGAAATTTGACCGCTCAAGTTCGGGCAGGCTGGAATCTTCTGCAAGCTCTAGTACGCGCTGGTTGAAGGCCAACCAGCTGATCTCTCGATCGTGGTAGCGGTGGTCTGGCAGCAGTGAGTCCGGGGATTCGATGGCGTCGAAGTCATCATCCTCGGCGTCACCGAGCCCAGCATCGGCGAGAGCGGGATCGATCATGAACTACATCTTGGCACCGTCAGATGACCTGTGTGTTAACAGTTCGGGCGTGGTGTTAGATGATCGCGGCAGCGAGGGGATCGTCATCGTAGACATTGAAGCGGTATCCGACGTTGCGCACAGTGCCGATGATCTGCTCGTGATCGCCGAGTTTGGCGCGCAGACGCCGCACGTGCACATCAACGGTGCGGGTGCCGCCGAAGTAGTCGTAGCCCCATACTTCGCTGAGCAATTGCTCGCGAGTGAAGACGCGCGCGGGGTGGGTAGCGAGGAAATGCAGCAGTTGGAACTCTTTGTACGTGAGGTCCAGGGCCCTGCCATACAGCTTGGCCGAATATGACTGCTCGTCGATGGTGACACCCGACGCCTGGACGCGTACGGGGTCGGAAGTGGCCTCACGCCGGGTCACAGCAAGACGGATGCGGGCGTCCGTTTCTGCGGGTCCTGCAGTGTTAAGGAGTACATCATCGATTGCCCAGTCGCCGGAGACTGCGCTCATCCCACCCTCGGTGACGACGAGGATAAGGGGCGACTCCTGGCCTGTCGTTCGCAGCAGCTTGCACAGTGACTTCGCGCCAGCGAGGTCAAGTCGCCCGTCGACAATAACGATGTCGGATTCGGGAGCGCTCACGAGTTGGGCTGGCTCCGCGGGGATCTGACGCACGCGGTGGCTGAGAAGTTCGAGGGCGGGAAGGATCGGCTCCGAAGCAGGAGCTGAGGTGAGGACGAGGAGCAGGGCCACGTTGTTCCTTCCGGGCCACGGATTCGCCACCCTGAATGGCGATCGAATACGACGCCGTTCGCCAATAATACCCAGGGGGGCGCGCCGCCACGATGCTCAGGGACTCAACCGGAACGAATGCGTAACATTGAGAACATGTCAGAACCCGCTCTTGCACCGCGCAATCCGTTCGGCGGTGTCGTCATCGTCTGGGGCGCGGCGTTCGTTGCCGCGATAGCAATCGGTATTTTCGTCACCGAAGAATTACGTGTGCAGTGGCTGCTCATCGGCTTCGGCGGGGCAGTGCTGCTGTCATTCGCGTTGCAGCTTTGGTACGGCCAGACATCGGGCTTCATCTTTCGCACTGCCGCGAGCGTATTGGGGGCGTTACTTCTGCTGGGGATGGTTTCCGCGGGGTTTGGCCTGGCGGCACTCATCCCGACCTGACGCCGGTTCGTTTCTCAGGGGTAGAGTAGACACATGGACCTCGTTGCGCTCGAACTCTTCTTCATTGGTCTGCTCGGCCTCGCGAGCTTGGCGATCGCGTTCGTTTCCGGCACTGTGCTGTGGAATTTGTTCCGCGGCCAGCGCTGAGCAGCGGGTTGAGCTGATCGGAATTTTCGATGCTTGAGTTGCCCACCGACCTCCCGGCCGATCTTGCGCCGCTGAGCTGGCTCATCGGCGTCTGGGAAGGTACCGGCGTTATTGAGTACACCGCAGGTGAGCATCGTTTCGAAGGTGAGTTCACGCATCGCGTGAGCTTCAGCCATGACGGACTCGGCTATCTGAACTATTCGGCGACCGGATGGTTGGCCGCCGAAGAGGGCAGCGAATCCATCCCGCTCGTCGCAGAGACGGGGTTCTGGCGCATTGCGCGCCCGGCCACCGCAGCAGACTCTGGTCCGGCGTTGTTGCCCCCGATCGAGAGTGCTCCGCCTCGCACTGTGCACGACGTGGAACAGCTGCGCGCGGCATCCGGTGGTTTTCCGCTGGAGGTTTCCGTTGCCCACTCCGACGGGTCACTCGAGCTCTACCTGGGTGAGATCAACGGTCCGCGCATCGACATCGCCACAGACGCGATCGTACGAAGCGCAGGGGGCAAAGAGTACGGCGCCGCAAGCCGTATGTATGGACTTGTCGACTCACACCTGCTTTGGGCGTGGGACGTCGCCGCGCTCGGTGGCGAACTCGCCTCGCACGCCTCCGCACGCCTGGCTAAGGTCTGACATGACAACACTGACAGAAGGCTTCTCAGCGCTCCCGGGCGCTGTTACTGAAGGCGACATCGTCCAGCATTTCGGCGACCCGATGCGGGAACAACGAAAGCTGGTCTCTGGCACCGCCGTCTCGCCGCTGGGCGATCGCGTCGTAATTGAGGTCGCCGGTGAAGATCGGCTGACGTGGCTGGATTCGATCACCTCGCAGTCGGTTGCCCGGCTGGACGCCGGCGACAGCACAGAGCTGCTGGTGTTGGATCCTCAAGGACGCGTCGAACATGCCGCCGGTGTGCTGGAGGATGGCTCATCGGTCTGGTTGATCGCAGATGCGGCGGATGCTGAGCCCCTTGCCACCTGGTTGAAGCGGATGGTGTTCCGCTCTCGTGTCACAGTGACGGTTCGCCCGGATCTCGGTCTGCTTGGCTTTTTCGCCGAAGGCGCGGCTGACACGGTGATGCGTGCGCTCGCCGCAGCGCCGAACTCGACGCCGCTGGTGTGGAGCGATCCGTGGGCTGCCGTGCAGGCGGGCGGACATCAATATGCCGAGGTGGCGACACATCCATCTGCTGAGTACCGCTGGCAGGTAGCGATCGTCGACGCGGATGCCGTGGCATCCGTCACCGCGCGTATCGCTGATGCTGCACTCGATGTCGCGGGCGTTCTTGCGGCCGAGGCCTTGCGGGTCGCCGCCTGGCGTCCGCGCTGGGCCAGCGAGGTTGATGAGCGATCGCTGCCGCACGAGGCGGACTGGATTCGCAGTGCGGTGCACCTGAGCAAGGGGTGTTACCGCGGGCAAGAGACCGTGGCCAAGGTGCACAACCTCGGCCACCCTCCGCGCCGACTTGCCGCCCTTCAGCTGGACGGCAGCGATGATGTGTTGCCTGCCCCTGGTGCTCCGATCCTTGCTGAGGATAAAGAAGTGGGGCAGATCACCTCTGTTGCCCGTCATCACGAGGATGGTCCGATCGCGCTGGCAATCCTGTCGCGACGTGCTCCGACGGGTGACCTCATCGTGCGTGCTGACGGCATCGACATCGCTGCCGCGCAGCAGGTGATTGTGCCAGCGGATGCTGGCGCCACTGCGGATGTGCCCCGTCTGACGCGTCTCTCCCGACGTCCTGAAGGGCAAGATCCGCGCAAGGCCTGAGGGCTCTCGCCTTAGACTGGGATCATGACGCGCACTCTCATCCTGCTCCGCCACGGCCAGAGCGAGTGGAACGAACTGAACCTCTTCACCGGTTGGGTGGATGTCCGCCTCACCGAAAAGGGCAAGAACGAAGCCCGCCGCGGTGGTGAGTTGCTCGCCGAGACAGGGTTGCTGCCTGACGTGCTGCACACCTCACTGCTCAGTCGCGCAATCCAGACTGCCGACATTGCGCTGGACGCTGCCGATCGCCTGTGGATCCCGGTGGTCCGCTCGTGGCGGCTGAACGAGCGCCACTACGGCGCTCTGCAGGGCAAAGACAAGGCGCAGACTCTCGAGGAGTTTGGCCCGGAGCAGTTCCAACTGTGGCGTCGCTCGTTTGACGTGCCGCCGCCCCTGCTCGACGATGACAGCGAGTTCAGCCAGGTCGGCGACCCGCGCTACGACGGCATTGACGGAGAAGTGCCCCGCACGGAGTCGCTGAAGCTCGTCATCGACCGTCTGCTGCCCTACTGGGACAGCGCGATCGTCCCTGATCTTGAGGCAGGCAAGACCGTGCTTGTCACCGCGCACGGCAACTCGCTGCGCGCGCTCGTGAAGCATCTCGAAGGGATCTCCGACGCAGATATCGCCGCGTTGAACATTCCGACTGGCATGCCGCTCGTGTACGAGATCAACGAGGACGGCACGCCGACCGGCGCCGGCCGATACCTTGACCCCGAAGCAGCCGCAGCTGGCGCTGCCGCAGTCGCAGCTCAGGGGAAGTAGCCCCTCAGCGAAAGGTTCCGGCCGCCTCACTCAGTGAGGCGGCCGGAACCGTGAAGCTGCAAGTAAGCGGAACGACTATTTGTCGTCGTCCTCATCTTCCTCGTCTTCGACGTTGTACTTGTCGGCAAGATCCGCCCAACGTTCCTCGTCGGAGACGTGCCCCGAAGCGAGCTCTCGCTCAAGCTCCGAGTAGTTGGTGGCTGGGCTGAAATACTTCAGCTCCCGAGCGACTTTAGTGTGTTTTGCCTTCTGACGGCCGCGCCCCATGCGTGACCCCCTTACACATTTCGGGCCCCGTAGGATGTTCTCCCACGAGGCAGTACTCAATCAACATGGACGTATGGGCATGATCTTAGCACGTTGGGAAGCGAGCTTCGCGGCGCTAACATGAGGTCATGACTCCGCCAGCACCCCGCCGTTCGGTAAAGCGCATCGTTCTCATCAGTGTGCTCGTGCTTTCGCTCGCGATAGTTGGCGTAGTCGCTGCGATTGTTGTCCCGATCCTGACGCACTCGAATACGGGCAGCTCGGGGCAAGAGATCCCCACCGACTTCGCAGCAGAGTCGAGCGCCGCGGGCGCCGACGGCCGCACTCGCACGATGCGGGTCACCACGACGAGTGGCGCACCCGCAGATCTCAGCGCGCTCACGCCGGGAGATGAAGTCATCGTGAGCGGCGAGGGCTACGATGCCGGTCTCGGCATATACGTTGGGTTCTGTGCGATTCCCGAGTCGCCCGAAGTGAAGCCGAGCCCCTGCCTGGGCGGCATTCCCGAGGGGGCAGAGCAGGGAGAAGCAGCCGCTCTCGAAGCGCTCTCCAGTGCGTGGATCACGAATGATTGGGCATGGAAATCATTTGCCACTCAGGGATACGACGATCGGGATCTCGGGAGTTTCTCGGTCCGGTTGACAGTTCCGGAGCCCACCATTGAGGGGCTCGACTGCACCGTCTCAGAGTGCGCGATCGCGACGCGCACCGATCACACGGCGATGCGCGAGCGCGTGCAAGACATGCTGCTGCCCATCGCGTACCGCACGCAGTAACCCCCGGGCGGGAGCCGGCGCCGAGA